>FR879621.1:16313-22335 GCA_000434475.1 Dialister sp. CAG:486 | reverse complement strand
GACGCTCATCGAGAATGGTCTGGACCAGCCGAATGCGAATACCATGCTTGTCTATGATGCTGACCGCCTGGGGCTTTCACAGATCTATCAGATGCGAGGGCGCGTCGGTCGTTCTGAAAAGATCGCGCGGGCGTGGTTCTTCTACCGGCGGGGGAAGGTGCTTTCCGAGGTGGCAGAAAAACGACTGGATACGATCCGTGAATTCACCGAGCTCGGAAGCGGCTTCAAAGTCGCCATGCGGGATCTGGAGATCCGCGGTGCCGGGAATCTTCTCGGGAGAGAGCAGCATGGTAATATCGCCAGCATCGGCTTTGCGGCATACTGCTCCATGCTTGAAGAAGCGGTGGAGCGACTGCGCGCCGTCCGTGAGAACCGGCCTGTACCGAAGAAGCTGCCGAATACCACGATCGAGTTCCGTCAGGATGCGTATCTTGACAGCGGATATATCGCAAATCAGGAACAGAAGATGGAGATCTATCGACGCCTTGCGGCGATAGAAGATGAGAAAACACTCACCGATCTCATCGATGAGGTGATCGATCGCTTCGGTACGCCAAGCCAGCCGGCGGAGAAGCTCTTCCGTATCTCGGAAATCCGTGTGAAAGCACGTCATCTGGGGATCGGAAGCATCATCGACGAGGGGGACAGCCTCCTTGTCACCTGGGCTGATGAAAGCTTCATGCATGGGTGGGATCCGATGAAGCTTCCAAAGACATGGCTCCCGTATCTGAAATTCCTTCCGGGATCTCCAGCCAAGCTCCGTATCCATAAGGCACTTATCAAAGGGACAATGACAGACTGGATGGCTGACTTTATGGATGAGCTGAAAAGGGAAACCGGGAAACAATGACCATGACCGGATCTGTTTCGCTGACGTCTTTCACACAGCTTTGTCTCGGAACACATTCCGTGAAACGAATTGACCTTTACAATTTCGCTTAAATCTGATATGACTATATAGTAACGCCTGCGAGAGTCGATCTCGCAGGGAGTCATATGTTGCAAAAAGGTGAAACATGCGTAAAAATTCTTTTATTCAAGGGGCATTGATCCTGACCATTGCCGGGATCATTGTCAAATTCATCGGTGCTTTCAGCCGCATTTACCTCTCGCGCCTGCTCGGCGGGGAAGGGATCGGACTGTATCAGATGGCATATCCGATCTATCTGCTCTGTCTTTCTGTTTCTTCTGCGGGACTGCCGGTCGCGATCTCCATCATGGTCGCAGAAAGAAATGCGGTGAACGACTATTTCGGCGGACAGAAGGTCTTCCGTATTTCCATGATCGCACTCATCATGACGGGAGTCCTCTTCAGCGGACTGCTCTTCTTCGGCGCACAGTGGCTGGTCGATACCGGCATCGTGCGTGACCAGAGAGCGTACTGGTCGCTCTTGGCCCTCTCTCCGGCGGTTTTCTGCGCGACGCTGCTCGCGACTCTGCGCGGGTATTTCCAAGGGCTGCAACTGATGACGCCGACGGCGGTCTCGCAGATCTTAGAGCAGGTCGTCCGTGTCGTGACGATGATCGCTTTCGCGGTCATCCTGCTGCCGTATGGTCTGGAGTTCGGTGCTGCGGGTGCTACGCTGGGGGCAGCACCGGGTGCTTTTATGGGGATCCTTGTCCTGATCGGGTTCTATTACATGACAAGAAACTGGCGTAAGGAGCTGGCCTCTGAACAGGATACCTCTATCAAGCCGCAGAGTGCGATGTCGATCATCAAAAGACTGCTGGTCCTTGCCATTCCGGTTTCTCTGGCGAATATCATGCTGCCGATCGTTTCGAATATCGATCTGCTGATCGTGCCGCGTCGTCTGGAAGTGGCAGGATTTGCTGTCGAAGAAGCGACGACACTCTTCGGCTATCTGACAGGCATGGCGACGGCACTCGTCAATATGCCGACTATCGTGACGGCGTCTTTGGCGGCCAGTCTGGTGCCTGTCATTTCGGAAGCCATCGCGCAGAAGAAGGATGATGTCGTCATGACGCGTACAGACACGGCGATGCGTCTGGCCAATCTCATCACGATACCTGCTTTCATCGGGATGTGTGTTATCGCGACTCCGATCTCCGATATGCTGTACGCGACCCGCGATGCAGGCCCGTGTATCGCCGTCATGAGCTTCGGCGTATTCCTGCTCGGTGTGCAGCAGGTCACGACAGGCGTGCTGCAGGGGATGGGTAAGACCGCGATCCCGTTCCTGAACATGGTTGTTTCGGCGTGTGTGAAGGTCTTCCTCTCCTGGAATCTCACCGCCATCCCGGCGTGGGGCGTGCTCGGCGCAGCATGGGCGACGAATGCGGACTTCGGTGTGGCGGCTGTTCTGAATCTGATTTTCCTCTATAAATACAGACGCTATACGATGGATATTCTCCATACCGTGAAGCTTTTCATCGCAGCAGGTATCATGGGCGCAGTCGTGCTCGGTGTGTATCATGCGGTGTTTACCCTGATCCACAGCAATACCCTTTCGACACTCGCCTCCATTGCTGTCGGCGGCGTGGTCTACCTCGTAGCCATCGTCGTCATCCGTGCAGTAAAGCCGGAAGACGTACAGGGCGTGCCGAAGATCGGCCCTAAGCTCGCAGCGATGGTTTCCCGCATGAGCTTTGGGAAATGACTAGTGGCTAGGGACTGGTAGCTAGTGGCTAGGGATTAGGATCTCACATTCTGCTTTTTTCGAAATCAAAAAGGCCATGGATTGTATCGCATTGCGATATTCTCCATGGCTTTTTTGTAATGAAAACAAATTGAGACTAGCTGTCCAGTGGGAAAAATTTCTAATCCCTAGCTACTTCCTGAATACTAATTTCAGTGACTAGTCACTAGTCACTAAACAAAATCACATATGCCGGTAGAGGCCGATGACTTTGCCGCGGATAATGACTTCTTTGGCAATGATCGGCTGGTACTCATCATTTTCCGGCTGCAGACGGATGTGATCTTCCTCTTTGTAGAAGCGCTTGACGGTCGCATCTTCATTGCCAATGAGTGCGACTACGATGTCGCCATCCTGCGCGTCATCCTGCTCGGAAACGATGAGGTAGTCGCCTTCATGGATGCCTGCATTGATCATGCTGTCGCCGCGGACGATGAGCATGAAGCAGTTGTTATCCTTGCCGATGAGTTCGGCCGGCAGGGGATAGACGGACTCCGTGTGTTCATCTGCGGTGATCGGTTCGCCTGCACGGACGGCTCCGACGAGCGGCATCGGGATCATCTTCTTGCGGCGCCAGGTATCGGCCACGACTTCGATCGCGCGCGAAGAGTCAGGATTCTTACGGATCGCGCCCTTAAGTTCCAGACGCTTCAGATAATTGTGCACGGTGGATGTCGAGCGCAGACCGACAGCCTCTCCGATCTCGCGGACCGTCGGGGGGAAGCCGCTGTCCCAGATCTTCTGACGGATAAATTCAAGGATCGATTTTTCGCGTGTGGTCAGTTCATTCGGATTGTTTTTTTTTCTCATGGGAAGGTCCTTTCTTTGATTTCTTGCTCTCAACTTGTCTCTATTATACCTTATTCGAGAGAAAATAGAAACATTTGTTTATCAGAATCCTTGTTTGTAAAAAATACTGCATTCTTTTATAACAAAACCAATGAGCGGCTTCTGCTATTTCCATTGGTAATCCATTTCCGTATCCATTATAATAATGAAAATATGACTTCACCGATTTCTATGAAGGAGGATACGAATGAGCTATCAGGAAACATATAAAGACTGGCTGACATGGGCGGATGAAGAGACGAAGGAAGAGCTCCTGCGCCTGACGGATGAAAAAGAGATCGAAGACCGTTTTTATAAGGATCTGGAATTTGGTACAGCCGGGCTGCGCGGTATCATGGGCGCGGGCACGAACCGCATGAATCGCTATACGGTCGCCAAAGCGACAAGAGGGCTTGCTGATTATCTGAAAAAGGAGCATCCGAAGACTTTTTCACAAGGCGTGGTCATTGCCTATGATTCCAGAAATCATTCCGATGACTTTGCGAAAGAAGCCGCTCGTGTGTTGACATCGGCCGGGATCCCCGTCCGCATTTTCGAAGAACTCGAACCGATTCCTGTCCTTTCTTTTGCGGTCAAATATTTCCATGCCGCGGCCGGTGTGGTCGTGACAGCGAGCCACAATCCGGCAGAATACAATGGATACAAGGTCTATGGTGCCAATGGCGCGCAGCTGGTGCCGAAGGATGCAGACGTCCTGACGGCTTATGTCGAAGCGGTGACGGATCTTTCGCATATCGAAGATGAGGGAAATGATGCCCTCATGAACTGGCTGGGACATAAAACTGTCACCCGCTTTCTGACCGCGATCTTCCGGCAGTCCCTGTATCAGGGAAATCCGCCGCCGCTCTCCATCGTCTACACACCGCTTCACGGCAGCGGGGCAAAGCCCGTCCGGGCCATTCTGTCGGAAGCCGGTTTCACCGATGTACATATCGTAAAGGAGCAGGAGCTGCCGGATGGCGACTTCCCGACCGTCTCTGCGCCGAATCCGGAGAATGAAGATGCTCTCTCGATGGGAATCGCCCTCGCCAAAGAAGTGGGCGCAGATATCGTCATCGGGACTGACCCGGACAGTGACCGCATCGGCAGCGCAGTACGAAAAGGGGAGGACTTTGTCCTGATTTCCGGAAATCAGATGGGCGCACTCCTGACATACTTCCTCTGCCTCACTCGAAAAGAGACGCTGACACCGGCATCCACCATGGTAAAAACGGTCGTGACCGGTGAGCTTGGCGCAGAGATCGGACGCCGCTATGGCCTGAAGGTCGTAGAAACACTGACCGGATTCAAGTATATCGGAGAAAAGATCTCCCAGTGGGAAAAGGATCCCGCGCATGACTTCTTCTTCGGCTATGAAGAAAGCTACGGCTACCTTGCCGGGACGCACGCACAGGATAAAGATGCGGTCGTTTCTGCCATGCTCATCTGTGAAATGGCGGCTTACTTCAAGAATGAGGGAAAGACGCTTTCCGATGTGCTCGATGAACTCTATACCGACTTCGGCTACTACTACGACAAGACCACATCCTATACCCTGAAAGGGATCGAAGGCCTTGCAAAGATCCGTGGCATCATGAAGCATCTCCGGGACATCGATGTGAAGGAGATATTCCCGGAGATCGACTCCGTCACGGACTTTGAAGCCGGCATCGGTGACCTGCCGAAGGAAAATGTCTTGAAATATAAGGTAAAGACAGGCGGCTGGATGGCCGTACGCCCGAGCGGCACGGAGCCGAAGATCAAGATCTACTATTCCCTCAAAGGAAAAAACGAAAAAGAGGCTCGGGGTGCATTTGCTGACTTTAAGGCAAGATGGGAGAACGCACTGGGATTGTAGGCCGCCGACGGCGAGGGATCACGCTTGCGGTATTCTTCTTTGGAAGCCTTCCCCGTCGGGGAAGGCGGATGAGGAGAGATGCGTCATTTGAAGAATGCAGGACATCTCCCAAGAGGCAAGCCTTGCACCTCTCATCCCGTCCACCTTGACAAATCCGTCCAAATTGTGTATCCTATTTCATGTAGTAAGCGTCGGGACGTAGCTCAGTTTGGTAGAGCGCTACCTTGGGGTGGTAGAGGTCGCATGTTCGAATCATGTCGTTCCGACCATTTTTTATTTTCACGTACATTCATAAAATTCTATAAAGTGAGGTCTTCTGTATGAACAGAGTCAAATCAGTCATGCTTCTGACACTGCTCAGCTTGATCCTGATGGCTATCGGCGGTGTCGTAGGTGGTCAGAACGGCGCGATGACCATGTTTCTCATTTCTCTGGCAATCAATTTCTACACATACTGGAATTCAGACAAGATGGCACTTCGCGCTTATAATGCCCAGCCTTTGGCCGAATCGCAGGTGCCCGAGCTCTATGAGCTGGTGCGAGAGCTTTGCCGGAAGGCGGAGCTTCCGATGCCGCGTCTCTATGTCATTCCGACCGATGTGCCGAATGCTTTTGCTACGGGACGAGATCCGGAACATGCGGCTGTCGCAGTGACAGAGGGCATCCTTTCCATGCTGAA
>FR879621.1:0-16279 GCA_000434475.1 Dialister sp. CAG:486 | reverse complement strand
CCGCGATGAGCTAGCCGGGGTCATCAGCCACGAATTATCCCATGTCAAACATCGTGATACGCTCATCATGACCCTGTCGGCGTCGATAGCGACCGCGATCTCCTACATCGCAAATATAGCGCAGTGGGCAGCGATCTTTGGTACGGCCAGAGATGAAGACGGCAACCGGTCGAATCCGATCGCCCTCATCGTGACCATCGTCATCGCGCCGCTTGCAGCTTCTCTCATCCAGTTCGCCCTGTCGCGTTCCCGCGAATACATGGCGGATGCTTCAGGTGCAAGGATCTGCGGGAAGCCTCTGGCTCTTGCCAGCGCACTCTTGAAGCTCGATGACTATGCCCATCATCGTGTCATCCCCGATGCAAAGCCGGCGACCAGCGGCCTTTTCATCATCAATCCGCTTGCCGGAGTCGGCGGCGTGGCCAATCTGTTTTCTACGCATCCTTCCACGGAGGAGCGTGTAAAAAAGCTGCGTGAAATCGCAGCAGAAATGCATTCTTTTTAAGGAGGCTATTATGGCTAACATTGAAAAAACTCTCGTACTCGTAAAGCCGGACGGCGTGAAGAAACACATCTGCGGCGAAGTGATCTCCCGCTTCGAAAGAAAAGGTCTGTCCATTCATGCGATCAAAATGATTCAGGTCCCGGTAGAACTCGCTGAAGAACACTATGCTGAACACAAAGGCAAAGGCTTCTTCAAAGCTCTCATCGACTTCATCACTTCCGGTCCGGTACTGGCTATGGTCATCGAAGGTGAAAACGCTGTCGCAGCTGTTCGTCAGATCAACGGCGCTACCAACCCGCTCGAAGCTGTTCCTGGCTCCATCCGCGGCGACTTCGCTACTTCCATCGATGAAAATGTTGTCCATGCTTCCGATGCAGTAGAAACCGCAGAGAGAGAGATCGGTCTCTGGTTCCCAGAACTGTCCAAATAATTCAGCATAGGAAGGCGCTGCGAGAAATCGCGGCGTCTTTTTTGCTGCGTGCATGGCTTGAGGGGCGAAGGTTGGTAAACAGGGAAGGCGGAATGACATCAGACATCTGATATGTCTCCATCGTATCCCTTTCCCGCCTTTCCGACATACGTGAAGCCAACCCCATCTCGCTTCGCTCGCCTGCCCTCCAAGGGAAGGGGCTAGCGGTTACAGCGCGCGGATGCCCGCTTTCCTGCTTCCAGTTTTTGTATTTTTATACAATAAAATCCGGCTTCCTATTGACTATTCTCTCCGTAAAATTGTACAATAAAATGAAATCGAAGCATGCATGACGCATGTATATATAGTAAGGAGAATGAAATATGGATTTTGAACTTATCGAAAAAGCACTGCCTATCCTTCTCTTGGGCGCGGGCGTCACTATCGAGATCACGGCGGTCAGTGTTTTCATCGGCTTCTGCATCGGCCTTTTCGTCGGTATCGCGCGTATCTGCAAGGTGAAGGTGCTGCGCATCCTGGCTGCGATCTATGCAGACTGTATCCGTGGTACGCCGCTTCTGGTACAGATCTTCCTGATCTATTTCGCTCTCCCGATCGTGACGGGGCATCGCGTGGAGCCATTCGTGGCGGCCGTCGCTGCCTGCGGGATCAATAGCGGCGCGTATGTATCTGAGATTTTCCGCGCCGGCATCCAGGCAATCGATGTGGGGCAGATGGAAGCGGGTCGTTCGCTCGGCCTTTCCTGGTGGCAGACCATGTACTATATCATCCTGCCGCAGGCTGTGCGAAATATCCTGCCGCCGCTCGGCAATGAATTCATCGCAATGCTGAAGGATTCCTCGCTGGTTTCCGTCATCGGCTTCGAAGAGCTGACCCGCCGCGGACAGCTCATCATCGCGCAGACCTATGGCTCCTTTGAGATATGGTCCACCGTCGCTGTCCTGTACCTCATCATGACGCTGGCGATTTCCAGAGTGGTAGCAATGTTGGAGAAAAAATAAATGGCAGAAGAAAAGAATCTGATAGAAATCACCCACATCAGCAAAAAATTCGGCGATCTGACGGTCTTGAAAGATATCAGCGTCAAAGTCAAGGAGAAGGAAGTCGTCGTCATCATCGGACCTTCCGGCTCGGGGAAGAGTACGCTGCTGCGCTGCATCAATGGGCTTGAAACACCGACGACGGGATCCATCACATTCGACGGGGTGCCTGTCAATGGAGAAAAGAATATCAATGAAGTCCGCACGGAAGTCGGCATGGTCTTTCAGCGATTCAACCTTTTTCCGCATATGACTGTCATTCAGAATCTGATGCTCGCGCCGATGAAGGTCAGAAAGATCTCCAAGAAGGAAGCCTATGACCGCGGTATGCAGCTCCTCAAAAAAGTCGGGCTGGAAGACAAGGCAGACTACAAGCCTCCGCAGCTCTCCGGTGGGCAGCAGCAGCGTGTCGCTATCGCCCGCGCGCTCGCGATGAAGCCGAAAGCGCTCCTCTTCGATGAACCGACCTCGGCGCTCGACCCGGAAATGGTGCATGAAGTCTTGGATGTCATGCGTGAAGTCGCAGAAGAGGGCATGACCATGGTCGTCGTGACACATGAAATGGGATTCGCCAGAGAAGTCGGTTCCCGCGTCCTCTTCATTGATGGCGGCGTTATCGTCGAAGAAGGCCGCCCGCTGGATGTCTTCGAGCATACGAAAGAGGAACGCACGAAAGCTTTCCTTTCGCAGGTATTGTAATAGGAAAAATGAAAAGCAGCCATCGGGCTGCTTTTTTGTTTGGGCTGGAGACTGGGAGATGTCAGACGTCAGATTTTTTGTACGACCTGCTTTCCGCTTATTCAACATACGCGAGGCAAACCCCGTCTCGCTGCGCTCGCCTGCCCCTTCCAGAGGAAGGGGCTAGTGGGGCGGCCTTCTCTCGTATCGTCATTTCGAGCGAAGTCGAGAAATCTTCCGTGCATACTGTTTTCTTGCCGGATGGCTCTACTGGTTTGCATCTTTTCCATGCGATCTCACACTCACCATTTTCCCTCCTGCTATAAAGATCCCTCGACTTCGCTCGGGATGACAAGGCGGGAGAAGCGCCAGCTATCATCCGTGGGAGCCAACCTCCTGCATGTTTGACTATCCTTATCCCCGTATCGTCATTTCGAGCGAAGTCGAGAAATCTTTCTTGCACACCCGTTTTCTTGCCGGATGGCTCTACTGGTTTGCATCTTTTCCATGCGATCTTACACTCACCATTTTCCCTCCTGCTATAAAGACCCCTCGGCTTCGCTCGGGATGACAAGGCGGGAGAAGCTCCAGTTATCATCCGTGGGAGCCAACCTCCTGCATGTTTGACTATCCTTATCCTCGTATCGTCATTTCGAGCGAAGTCGAGAAATCTTCCTTGCAGAGCGATAAACGACTAAGAGACTAGGAGACATCAGACATCAGACATCTGATGTCTAACGTCTAATCCCTAGCTACTAATCCCTAGTCACCAGTCACCCGATTTCTTCTGCAAAGCTCGCTTCATTTGTGTTATAATCTGATAAGGATTCTCTATTATCCAACAATTTGAATAAGTAAGAGGGAAGTGTATCTATGAAAATCACGACAGAAGAAGCTCAGAAGATCGCTCTTCTTTCCCGTCTGTCCTTTGCGGACGAAGACCTGGAAAAGATGAGAGACTCCATGAACAGCATCCTCACCTACATGGAAGAACTGAACCAGTATGATACGACTGATGTAGCGCCGACCGTGCATGCCGTCGAGCAGTACAATGTCATGCGCGAAGACGTCCCGCATCAGTCTTTTACGAATGAAGAAGCACTCATGAATGCGCCGGAAAAGGAAGACGGCTATTTCAAAGTGCCGAAGATTATTTAAGGAGGCAGCCGAGTGAAATACACGATTCATGATCTCCATGAACAGCTGGTGAAAAAGGAAATCTCCGCTGTCGAACTCACAAAGAAAATCATCGCGCATCGTGACAGCGTAGAAGGGGACATCCACGCTTACCTTTCTACCTCTGATGAGAGTGCGCTCTCTGTCGCAGCAAAGGTCGATGCGAAGATCGCCGCCGGAGAAGAGATCTCCGATCTTGCCGGTATCCCGGGCGCGATCAAAGATAATATGTGCATCAAAGGCGAGACCTGCACCGCGGCCTCCCGTATGCTTGAACACTGGGTATCCCCGTATGATGCGACTGTCATCGAAAAGCTGAAAGGGGAAGACTATATTTCTCTGGGCAAGACGAATATGGATGAATTCGCCATGGGCTCTTCGACCGAGCGTTCCGCATTTGGACCTTCCCACAATCCGTGGAATACGGACTATGTACCGGGCGGCTCCTCCGGTGGCTCTGCGGCAGCTGTCGCGGCGAATGAAGCCATCTGGTCCCTCGGCTCGGACACGGGCGGATCTATCCGTCAGCCGGCGTCCTTCAATGGCATCGTCGGTTTGAAACCGACCTATGGCCTTGTTTCCCGTTACGGCCTTCTGGCTTTCGCATCGTCCCTTGACCAGATCGGGCCGCTCGTCAAAGACGTCACCGATGCAGCCATCGTTCTCAATGCGATCGCAGGCCATGATCCGCGCGACTCCACGTCCATCCCGCAGGAAAAGAAGGACTACAAGAAAGCCCTCGTCCGCGATGTCAAGGGCATGAAGATCGGCGTACCGAAGGAATTCTTCGGCGAAGGCATCAAGGAAGAGACCAAGGCAGCGATCGATGCGGCTCTTGATTTCTACAAAAAGGAAGGCGCGGAGATCGTCCCCGTCTCCATCCCGCATATCAATAGCGGTGTCTCTGTCTACTACATCATCGCACCGGCAGAAGCCAGCTCGAACCTCGCCCGCTATGACGGCGTCAGCTACGGCTTCCGTGCACCGGGTGAAGATATCATCGATATGTATATCAAGACCAGAAGCCAGGGCTTCGGTGAAGAAGTGAAGCGCCGCATCATGCTCGGAAACTACGTCCTCTCTGCCGGCTACTATGATGCGTACTATCTGAAAGCGCTCAAAGTCCGCACCCTCCTGAAACAGGAATTCGACGAGGCCTTCAAGCTCTGCGACGTCATCGCAGCACCGTCGGCTTCCGGCACCTCGTTCAAATTCGGCGCCTTCTCCGATCCGCTGTCCCTCTACATGGAAGATATCTGCACCGTACCGGTGAACCTCATCGGTGCACCGTCCATTTCCATTCCGGTCGGTTTCAAGGACGGCATGCCGCTCGGCATGCAGCTCATCGGCAAGACGCTCGCCGAAGAAACCATCCTGCAGGCAGCCTACACCTTCGAACAGGCTCATCCTGAATTCACCAAAACCGCGCCAAAAGGAGAGATCAAGGAATGAAATATGAAGTAGTCATCGGCCTTGAAGTCCATACCGAGCTTCAGACCACCACCAAAATCTTCTGCAGCTGCAAGACATCCTTCGGCGCAGATCCGAATACCAATGTATGCCCTGTCTGTCTCGGCCTGCCGGGCGTGCTGCCGGTCCTGAACAAGAAAGTCCTCGAATACGCTGTCCGCGCCGGTCTTGCTCTGAACTGCGAGATCTCCCGATTCAGCAAATTCGACCGCAAAAACTATTACTACCCCGATCTTCCGAAGAATTTCCAGACCTCGCAGTTCGACCTGCCGATCTGTGAACACGGCTACCTCGATGTCGAAGTCGACGGCGAAGTGAAGCGCCTGCGCATCACCCGTGCCCATATGGAAGAAGATGCAGGGAAACTCGTCCATCACGGCACTTCCATCACCGATTCCGATTATTCGCTGGTCGACTATAACCGTACCGGCACGCCGCTTCTGGAAATCGTATCCGAGCCGGATATGCGCTCTGCCAAAGAAGCTGTCGCTTACATGGAAAAGATGCGCGCGATCCTGCAGTACGTCGGCATTTCCGACTGCCGCATGGAAGAAGGGAGCCTACGTTGCGATGCGAATGTCTCCGTCCGTCCTGTCGGTCAGAAAGAGCTCGGCACCAAGACAGAGATCAAAAACATCAACTCCTTCAAGGGCGTAGAACGTGCGATCGAGTATGAAGCGATGCGTCAGGCTGAGCTCCTCGAAGAAGGCGGCAAAGTCGTCCAAGAAACCAGAACATGGGACGAAAAAGAAGGCGTCACCAAGTCCATGCGTACTAAGGAAGAAGCGAATGATTACCGCTACTTCCCGGAACCGGACCTCGTCCCCTTCACCGTCTCTGATGAATACATCGAAGAGATTAGAAAATCTCTGCCGGAGCTGCCGGATGCCAGAAAAGCGCGCTATATGAAAGACTTCGGTATCTCAGATGCCGACGCTGTCTTCATGACGAATGACAAAGCTACCGCTGACTACTTCGAAGCCTGCGTCGCTTGCGGCGCAGAGCCGAAGGCTGCTGTCAACTGGCTGATGGGCGAATTTGCCAGCCAGCTCTCTACCGATGGCATCGAGATCTCCGCGGCTCCTGTCAAGGCAGAAGACCTCGCAGGCCTCCTCACCTTGATCTCCAAAGGCACCATCTCCGGCAAGATCGCGAAGAAAGTCTTCGCCACCATGTGGAAGGAAGGCGGCAAGGCAGAAGACATCGTCAAAGCCCAGGGTCTCGTACAGATCTCGGATACCGGCGCCCTGCAGGAACTGGTCGACAAAGTCGTTTCTGAAAACCCGAAAGCCGTAGAGGACTTCAAAGCCGGCAAGAAGAAAGCCGTCGGCGCTCTCGTGGGTCAGATCATGAAAGCCACGAAGGGCAAGGCGAATCCGAAGGTCATCAATGAGCTTTTGAATAAAAAACTTGCATCCTTATGAGTGAAGATAAGAAATCAGACTACACGGAAGTCCATGAAGAGCCCAGACGCATGTCCGAAGAGGATGTGAAGGACTACCATGGACTCACCCTGAATGAACAGGGGGAAGAATATCGAAAGGAAGCGCCGCAGGGCGGGATCCATATCGAATTCATCGATGTGAAGGCCATCCCGTGGTGGAAAAAGGCCCTCTACATCGCAGGCATCATCGCATTCCTCGCGATCGTGCTTGCAGTTGCTTGGTTTTTCTTGGTATGGGGCGCTGTGATCTTCCTCGCCGGCGTCATCGTGTATTTCTTGAAAAAATATCTGTTTTGAAGGGATCCCGTCTGCTTGTAGGCAGGCGGGATCTTTTTGCATGGAGAAAGATGTCTTCTGCCTCCGTATCCCTCTATATCATGAACGTGATTTTTTCATAACATTTTGATATAGTAAGGGTAGAAGGAAACAACGTCCTTACGCGATGATACCCGTCTACCGCCTCACCACCTACAAGGACGTACCTTACACCTTCCTCTTCATGAATCGTATCCGCACGCCGAAAGAAAAAGACAGAGACTTGGATAGCGGAGGCTCCGCAGCAGGCTAATGCTATTAAGTTAAGCAGCAGAACGTTCTTGGCTCCCCATCGGGGGAGCTGCCCGGAGGGCTGAGGGGGGGCAGCACTACGGTATATCCAACATTGTTCGATGGCCGCTGGCATGCCCCTATTGCCTTCGGCACTTCCCCCGAAGGGGGAAGCAAGTCATTACGGCGCTAACAATTTCCTTAACTTAATAGCATTACGCAGCAGACAGTAGCCACGGGGGAAAAAAGGTACTTCTGACAAGCAGAGGCATGTCGGAGAAATCACGAATCACTTGATAGACACCATTACGAAAGAAAAAGGAGACGATCCCCATGTGGAAACATACTTGCCAATGTCTGATCCTGCTCGCTCTCGCATCCCTGCCATGCGCGCATCCCACGCAGGCCGCCATGATGGTCAAGGATGCAGAAGAGCAGATCCATCTCATCACGGATGCCCGTGATATCTGGGATCTCTCAGAACCAGGTATGGACACCGTCGGCTATATGTGCAGCGATCTTGACGGGAATGGCCGCCTGGAGATCCTTGTCGCAGAGAGCGGCGGCAGCGGGCTTCATACATATACAAAGATCTACGAAGTGAATGAAGCGAAAGATGCACTCATCCCATGCGGGAGATCATGGCCCGATGCCCGCTCCGAAGCCGACATCATGATGACGAACTACGTACCGATGAGCGTGAACGGCATCGATGGTATACAGTGGTACTCCTTCACCGACGAATACCGCGACGGCGCAGAATATGGGACGGCGAATCTCGCTCTCTCCCTGCAGGACGGGACGCTCCATGCGAAAACCATCGCCACGACGCACACCTTCTACGATGACGCCGGCCGTCCGCATGTATCCTACGAAAATGCAGCTGGTGCTTCCATTTCCGAAAAAGCCTATCACAAAACATTGGAGAACGTTTTCGCTCATTCGGAAACCACGCTCATCTCCTTCCCATGGCTCATCTATCACAGGGATACCTTTCACGAGTGGAAAGAGAAAAGCCCGACAGACATCTATACCATGCTCCTCGACACCTATCTGAATTTCAGCGGAGAAAAAGAGGGGATGGGGTGATGCTTCGCGGTATTCCCCGAGCCGTCATCCTGAGCGAAGCCGAGGGATCTTTATAGCAGAAGAGAAAAAGGTGAGTGTGAGATCGCATGGAAAAGATGCAAACCAGTAGAGCCATCCGGCAAAAACGCCGACGTGCAAGAAAGATTTCTCGACTTCGCTCGAAATGACGATACGAGGATAAGGATAGTCAAACATGCGGGAGGCTAACCTCCGCCCCTCCGGGGCACCTCCTTCCAGAGGAAGGAGGGTGAGAGTCGTCCCCCCCTTCCTTTGGAAGGGGGATGCCCGAAGGGCAGGGGGTTGGCTCCCATGTATGATAGACAGCGCTCTTCCCACAGTGTCATCCCGAGCGAAGTCGAGGGATCTCCATGGCAGGAGGGAAAATGGTGAGTGTGAGATCGCATGGAAAAGATGCAAATCAGTAGAGCCATCCGGCAAGAAAGCCAATGTGCAAGAAAGATTTCTCGACTTCGCTCGAAATGACGATACGGGGATGAAGAAAAAAACCGTCCTACCAATGATTGCAGGACGGTTTTTGTTCTGATTCTGTGATTGAATCAGCGTTTCCCTAACTAGCCGGCGTCAGCCAGATCGCCGGTCGCCACCGTGCGGATGCCCGACAGCGGACGTGACTGCAGCGCGGCGATCGCATTCGCCGCCGCATACAGCTCATCACTCGTGGCCGCGCACTTAATGCGTGTGAAGTTCAGATTCTTCATCTCTCCCGTAGAAGTATCTTCCACACGGATCTGCGGCTTGATATCGACAAGTGTATTCTGAATAGCCATAGTACAATTTCGTTAATACGGCAGATTTTGCCCCGTCAGATCGTGATAAGATTTATTGACGCGTCCAACGTAATTTGTATGCTGTTCTCTATAAGCTTGAAGTTCAGTCTTGTAGTACTCCATTTCCTCATCCGTCATCGGTTCCCAGTAACATCGATCAGCAGCTGCAGACTCTCGGTCGACTTTCATATTACCGACATTTTGGATATTGGTAAAACAAAATGCCTGCTTTTGGGAATCCCATGCAATCTCAGCTGTTTTGTCAAGGATCCACCAGGCTTCCGCATGACTTACATCAGGCGGCCAAAATTCAAAAGCGTAATCCATCTTTAAGACACCGTTTTCTGCCCAGAGATACAAGTTATGGCTTCCTTTAGCTGTGGACCAGTTTCCGGTATCGGGGAGTGGCATGCCGAGCTCCTTCATCTTTGTAGGTGTAATATATATTTCCAGTCTGTTTTTTCGAGTACCTATAAGCCAAAAACCGTATTTAGCACGGCTGTTCCCGTTGCAATCATAGATAATAGTCCATAGTCTTGTGTCAGGAGCGGATGCTTTTACTTCATTGATGAAATAACGGCCACCAAAGTCGACATTCAAACTTTCACTGGTATATAATTTACTGCTGCCATCCCCAGAGAGAATCTCAAAATAATTATCATATGCTTTGATGAGGAATGGAGTTCCTTTGGCTGTCTCGCAGGTAAGGATATTCTTTCCCTGCATCCTTTCTGAGTAAAGATACTGCCGTTCACCATAAGATTCGATCCTGTTTTCCTGCAACTTATCTACTTTGTTTTGATTATGCGCTCGGATGGCGCCTATTCCTTGCGCGATGGCTCCGATCTTATCGAGCCATCCTGCTTCTACCGGCATGGTAAGAGTGCTGCTTCCAATCAGTACAGATGTAGTCAATGCAATGAATAACGATTTTTTGTTCATTTCAAATCTCCTCATTGAAAAAGGCTATTCGCCTGCTCGAACTTTGATTATTATTCTACTACATTTTTTAGAAATTTGTAGTTCAGAAAATTCCCGGATTGGTATGAATGGCTTTATTTATAGCTTGACTTGCGGGCGCGATTATAGTTGTTTTCGACTTTAAAGTCAGCTAAAATAAGCAGAATTGAATATTAACATAATTATAAAATGAAGTAACTATTAGATGTAGTTAATTATTGCCTAATCGTATGGCGTTAATGTATAATGAAACAGGTATTTATGATGCGTATCACTTAATAAGGGCGCAAAGAAGTATATGGAAAAAATCATATACAGAAGTCTGGCAGAAGATCAGCCGCCTTAGCTCTTTAATACCGTTTAATTTTTATTTCCATAGGAGGAGACTATGAGACATCTCGAGAAACCGATGTGCAAGAAAGATTTCTCGACTTCGCTCGAAATGACGATACGGGGATGAAGAAAAAAACCGTCCTACCAATGATTGCAGGACGGTTTTTGTTCTGATTCTGTGATTGAATCAGCGTTTCCCTAACTAGCCGGCGTCAGCCAGATCGCCGGTCGCCACCGTGCGGATGCCCGACAGCGGACGGGACTGCAGCGCGGCGATCGCATTCGCCGCCGCATACAGCTCATCATTCGTCGCCGCGCACTTGATGCGTGTGAAGTTCAGATTCTTCACCTTTGTTTCTCCCGTAGAAGTATCTTCCACGCGGATCTGCAGTTTCATATCGACAAGTTTATTTTGAATAGCCATAGTAGTATTCTCCTTATAAGAAATAAAAATGGGTGCAGAGATAGGGGAAGGGGGCGTGCTGCCCCTTGCCCATGAATGAAAGCTCTGCTCGAATGAGGAATGGGGAATGAAGGTGACGGTTTCACCGAGATCGATGACGAGGTCGCAGATGTTCTGGCATTCGTTATCTCACATATGACGTTTCTCGCCGCTCAGGATGACGAAACGGGGTGATGCTCGAAGGCGGTATACCAGTCACTCCGAATCCCTATTCCAGCACGGTAGCGCTGGTTTCTACGATCTTCGCGCTCTTCAGAGACGTGATGGGAGCACCGGAGGAAGACTCCAGCACAGGGATGATGAGAGCCGCCTTCTCCTTCACCGTAGCCAAAGTGAGATCCTCCTTCGGAGAAGGGATGGAAAGAATCATAGAACGTCCGCCTTCGACGTTGAAAGTCAGTTCAAGCATTTTTGTATTGGTCGCCATAGTAGGTCTCCTTATCGTGTAAGTCCATGGCAGGCAGTGCCAGCCAAAGAGAGGAATATTCATGAAATGTTTCGGAAAGAATAGGATGGCCCTCTGCGATCGACGTCTCGAGTGAGAGGCCCCTCCTCTGATAAGAAATAGTATAGCGCACCGCGGAGAAACGCTATATATAGGAAGAAGTCGCACAAAAAAACACCCGGAAAGACCGCCCGCCTTTACTGAAATGTAGGGGATGCTCGGAATCGGTGCCGGCGGCGTCAAGTGTACCGAAGTACGAACGTCTTGGCTATCGTCGGGGCACGCCCTCCCATGCAGCAGGGAAGTGTGCGGTCAAATTGGATTTCTCCGGGGTTATGGGGTTGACATGGATTGGGCCTTGAGCAGGCTTCGAAAGAAAGGTCCACATCATCTTGGCCTGCCCGATGGCCTCGGATCCTTCTGCAGATCTATCCTCACCATCAGTCGGCTCTCCGTATGATTCCTTGCGCATTAGAATTCCGAAATCGGAGTCGCCGCCCGGCTTGGATTTGCAAACAGATGCATCCTCAGCTCATGACTTTATTCTACAACTACGCTCTAAAAATTGCAAGTCGCAAAGCGTTTTTAAAATACAACCTTTTGATTGATAAATTGTCACCCCCCCACCATCTAGCGTTTTGTATAATTGTTCGGCCTTGTTTTTTCTTCGGAAATATGATACAATAGCGCACTTTTTTCACAAAGCCTCGTTTGACTTTTTGAGACCCCGTTTTTCTATCTTTTGGGGTAAAATCCATGCGCTGATGGAGGAAAATAGTCAAATCCGCCTTCCAGATCGTCGGATACAGCAGTTGCATGTAAAAATAAATCAGGCGAAAATATTTTCGGTGTCTCCATCAAAAGTAGCGGCTTTGCGAGGAGATCCTTCGACTCACTCCTCTTCTTTTCTGGCGAAGATTATTTCACATAGACTGTTATCGACCGCTCAGGATGACGGCTTGGGGAAAAATCGAAAAGCCTTCCCCGCATGGGGAGGTGGCGAGCATAGCGAGCCGGATAGGGTTCTAGCCGTATGAAAATCACACGGGGCATGAGTCGAAGGATCTGGGAACAAATTGCCCGTACCTAAAATTTTGCATATATAGAGAATCCAATATGATAGCTTGCATATGGGTATAGGAGGATTTCAAATGACTCATGAGCAGAAGATCGATATACTTTGGGATGACAATCCGGTAGATATCAGCGAAGAAGCCAATTTCATCTGGAGCATTGCCAATAAGCTGCGTGGCACCTAACGGAGCTAAAAGGGGAAAGAAACAAATCAATGCCTAAAGATGTAAGAAAATAGACAGGAATAAAGTCCTACTTAAGGAAACACTGATTCTGTGATTTAATCAGCTAACTTGGCCTAAGTTTAATATCAGCGGGAAAGTGGCTCCACTTGATAAAAAGATTAGAGGTGTATTGTTTGGCATTCGCTTTAATTGCTAGCCAAAGTAATAATGTGGAATTACTAATCTTAGAGGCTCAGTGCTGAACCTGTTTGACTAAAATAGAAGGGAGATAAAAAGTTATGAGTAAAGTTAAAGCAATAGCTGCTGCACTTTTAATTAGTGTATGTGCGAGTACCGTATCCTTTGCAGAAGTAAATAATTTTCATGAAGAAGATACAAATTGGAAGATAGACTATCCAGTTGTAACGGTAGGAGCGAATGAAAGCGCCCAAGATGCTATCAATAGTGACATCATGAACTATGTTGGACAGCTTAGAAGTGACTTCGAAAGTGGGAAGTACTATACTTGCAGTGGAAAATACACAGTACATTATGAGGATGATGATGTTTTGTCACTCTCTTTGTACTTCCTCCGGCTTCCATATGGGGCAAATGGAAATCATGTCACCAGCTATGATTTAGTCTACGATAAAACTACAGGGGAACGTATACCGCTTGAAAATTATGTTCGGATCACATTAACTGACCTGAAGCAATATTTAGGGGGACACAGTTATAGTTATGGGGGAAAAATATTAAGGGGCATCAATGGTGACTATGTTGAATCGGTTCCGGATAATTATTTCTTGGAAGGAAACGGTGCTGTTTGCCTAGTTTTTCAACCATATCAATTGGCCGCGGGTTGCTTTGGCAACTGCTATGTAAGACTTGAACCTCAGTATATTGAATACCTGAATAGAAAAAATCAATGGTAAAAGTATGAACAGGCAGTAAGAAGAGAATGAATCTTTCTATTTTTACTGCTTGGCGTAATGAGACATATGCAGGATTTCAAAGAAGTCGAAGGACTATCCAGGGAAAAAGTCATCAAGTACTATCAAGATGTATAAGGTATAATAAAAAAGTTTCACCGTGGGTTAATTGTTCGGAGCATCCTTTTAGAAAAATACTGTTAGTCGTTTTATGTATTATATTTTCGTAAATCACTATAACTCAGGTCGTGAAATACGACGGCTGATGTCGTCATCCCGCTTTCCTAAAGGAAGGCGGGATTTTTTGCGCATGGGTAATTAAGCGTACAATTGAATTGACGGTATAACCATGATAAAATAAATGTAATCTATTATAGGCGTGCTTGGTATAAATTAAGACGATAAAAGAATTGTCTGTTTAGCTGCATTGTAAGGGAACGCTGATTAGATCGCAGAATCAGATCCTATAAGAATTTTTATTCACTGCTTTGTCATAATCCTTCTCAAATGACCTCGCAATTCGCATTGGATTATTCCTTGCCTTGAAATAAAGATCCCCAAATAGGATCAGACAACGCTTTAATCTGCGTTTCCTTAAAAAAGTTTTTTCGTTTTATGATTTATGCTTAGCACGCTTTATTGCTGAGAGGAGTAAATGAAATGTCAGGGAAAAATTTAAGCATTGCCATTCTTGGTGCCCTTTTAATGAGTACAACCGTATGTTCTGGGGGGGTAAATGCGGCTGAAATCTACGAACTGGATCCCGTGGTGGTAACCGCGCAGCGTGTAGAAAACCGTGATCTACAGACACCGGCATCTGTGGAAGTCATAGACAGAGAAGAAATCGAAAAGAGTGGTGCAGGCAGTGCATTTGAAGCCTTACGCAATACATTGGGCGTGTTTGCCAGCACGCAGATGCCAAATGGTGTCAGCATGGGAACGATGACGAGCAAGATTGACATTCGTGGTGTGGATAAAGGAACGCTGGTTTTGGTAGATGGAGTGCCAATGAACCAGGATGGGAAGTACAATCTGGAGGATATTGGTGCTGATGCCATCGATCATATTGAAGTAGTTCGTGGCGGCGGTTCTGTTCTGTATGGCTCGGAGGCAACCGGCGGCGTAATTAACATTATTACACGCTCCCATACGCAGAACAGTGTGAAAGTGTCTGCGGGCAATTATGACAAGCAGAGATATAGTCTGAATGTCGGAGCAGATAAGTTCAATGCGTCTGCTTACTACGAGCACAGGGGCGAAATCAGCCACATGACAACGACCACCAAAGTGAAGGTGATGGGGAAAACGTCGGATCGCTGGTATGACTATAACAAAGGCGAAGATAAAGGAATCTTTTGGAACTATGCGATCAATGACCATTGGAAGTTTAGCCATAATTATGTAAATACGAAAAATACCGCTTCGCAGATGGATTCTGCCTATACGAAGAGCCCGTATCAGGAGAAAAAGTATGAAGACGATAACAATACATTCCTGCTGAACTTTGATGATCAGAATGGGTTCACTGCCTTTGCCTCCTATGGGACACAGGAAAGAAACTATGACCAGCTGACCTACGATAAGAAAACTGGAAACGTGAAGGAAAATATTCAGTACAGCTGGCGCAAGGGGCATAATACCAATCTGAACCTGCAGCAGGTATTCAAGACAGGCGGGGATGATACATTCCTGATCGGAGCCTCTTATAAACGGGAAGACATGGATGTGAAAAGCGCCGGGACGAAGAAAATGGGAGGTAGACCGGCACAGCCCGCGAAATTTGGGACATACAACAGGGATGTGTATTCCATTTATGCTTCCTATGACTGGCATATGACACCGAAAGACCAGATGATTTTTAACGCCAGAGAAACCTTCGTGCGTCGTGCCACTGGTAGCAGCACAGAAGTAATCAGTGGTAAAACAACAGATACTGTCCAGACTAATCAGAATAAATTTACGCCTGAAATTCAATACCTGCATACGATCAATGACAAGAGCAGCTTCTATGCTAAGGCGGGAAAATCCTTCCGCTTACCCGAGCTCTCTAAGATTTTTGGTGGGGCTGCCATGTTACCGAACGTGGATCTGAAAGCAGAACATGGCACTCATTATGAAATGGGCTACAAGCTGAACCAGGGGAAAACCTCCTGGCGAGTAGCGCTCTATCACTACGATATCAAGGATGCGATCCAGAGTATCAAAGGCGTTTCCCCTCTTACCGGAGATATGCAGTACACCAATTCGGATAGCAAAAATACCGGGGTCGAAATTTCTGCTGATATTCATCACAATGATGCTTGGGATACATCTTGGGGGATCTCGTACAGCAATCCAACCGAAAGAAGTGTGGATGAAAACTTTAATGTAGGGGATTGGATTCATATCAATAACCGCCTGCAATTCACCTCTGCCATTCGCTATCATAAGGACAAGTGGAATGGTGCTTTAACGGCAAACTATCTGGGATATCGATACAATTCCAAGGATGATGGCAAGACCAGAGTAAAACCGGCACTGTACACAGATCTGGATATTTCCTATGCTCCAGGCGCACAGCACAAGGTTTTCCTGCATGTCAATAATCTCTTTGGTCGAGAAGATTACACTACGGTGACAGCGCCAAGTGATGATACGTTTGCTTATATTTCACAGGGCAGAAACTACATGCTCGGGTATGAATATAAATTCTAAAGTTTGGTAAAAAAGGGGCTGTGAAGAAATGAGGATTCATTTCTTCAC
>FR879620.1:13315-28428 GCA_000434475.1 Dialister sp. CAG:486 | reverse complement strand
GCGGTAAGGCAGAGGTCTGCAAAACCTTTATCCCCAGTTCGATTCTGGGTGCCGCCTCCATATTACAATCTATTACATTCATATAGACCTGCCGGGGTGGCGGAACTGGCAGACGCAAGGGACTTAAAATCCCTCGGATCGTGAGATTCGTACCGGTTCGATTCCGGTCCTCGGCACCAATTTGAATGATGAGCCGGAGCGTGATGCTCCGGCTTTTTGTTGTTTGAAAATGGGTGTGCGCTGGGAAGCGGGCAGGCATCGGGAAGCTGATGGCGCTGCGTCCCAGGCTGCCCAATGAATCGAGGCAAACTATGGCAAAGAAAGAAAAGAAAACGAATGTCATGCGCATTCTGGATAAAGAGAAGATCTCCTACGAGACGAAGTCCTATGACTACGATGAGGACGATCTCTCGGGCGTGCATGCGGCGGCAGTGCTCGGCTATGATCCGGACATGGTTTTCAAGACCATCGTCACGCATGGCGATAAGACGGGTCCTGTGGTCTTCTGTCTGCCTTCGGAGAAGGAGATCGATCTCAAAGCGGCGGCGCGTGTGAGCGGGAACAAGAGTGTAGAGATGATCCATGTGAAGGAGCTTCCCGGCCTCACCGGGTATCTGCGCGGCGGTTGCTCGCCGATCGGGATGAAGAAGGCCTTCCCGACCTTCATCGATGAGAGCTGCCATCACCATGCGGCGATCAGCATCAGTGCGGGCCAGCGCGGCCGTCAGGTGGTGCTCTCGCCGGATGATCTGATCTCCCTCATCGGTGCGAAGACGGCGGATCTGACGGCGAAGTAGAGAGGCGGAAGCCGGATGGCCTCATGATGCTGCGTGCAGACTTTTCTCAATAAGAGGCATGAAGGCGGCGATTTTGCCGCCTTATCAATAGGGCGATGCCCGAAGGTTTTCTGCTTCGGATCTCCAAACATCGACCGCGTGGCCGCGGATGACAAAGATTTATCGCTTGCGCTTGAAATGACGACACGAGAGAGTCGCTAGTCACAAGTCACTCTCCTCCTCATCCCTGCTTTCAAACTCCTCATCTTTCGTGGATACCGCATATTAGGGAAACGCTGATTCAATCTGACAACGATTTAATCAGTGTTTCCATAGAAAACTGCGCGGCGCTTCTGACTTGATGCACCGCACCAACCCCTTCGAACCTCTTGAGCCCATAGAACCTGCTGAACCTCTTTGGTATGCCATCAAAGGGCAGCATGCCCCGTGGACGAACCTGATCCCGATGACCGGATACCATGTCCGGTCATCGGGATTTTTTATTTTTCACTCTGCGTATGCTATAATAAAGTGATATTTTGGATACGTGTGAGTTGTTATATAAAGGAAATATATTATGATGGAAAAGAAGTACTTCACCCTGACCTATGGCTGCCAAATGAATGAATCAGACACGGAGCGCATCAATGGACAGCTGGAGGAGCTGGGATATGCGCCGGCAGAGACGATGGAAGAGGCAGATATCATCATCATGAATACCTGTAGCATCCGTCAGAATGCGGAGGAGAAGGTCTATGGCAAGATCGGGGAGATCAAGAAGCTGAAGGATAAAAATCCGCATCTGCTTCTGGGGATCGCCGGCTGCATGGCACAGGAGAATAAGGGCAAGCTCATCGAGCGTATGCCGATCATTGATTTTGTCATCGGGCCGTACCATATCCATGACCTGAAGGAGATCGTTTCGAAGGAGGATGCGCGCGGCGGCCATGTGGTGAAGACGGAGAGGAATCCGCACAGTGTGAGTGACTACAGCGAGCTTCGTGCGGTGCGTAAGTCTCATGTCTTTGCATGGATCCCGATCATGCAGGGGTGCAACAAGTTCTGCACGTACTGCATCGTGCCGTATGTACGCGGCCGTGAGCTGTCCCGCAGCGTGGAGGATATCTCGCGCGAGATAGAGGGGCTTGCGAAGGAAGGCTATAAGGAAGTGACGCTCCTCGGGCAGAATGTGAATTCGTATGGTCTTGATTTCAGAAACGGGACGGACTTCGGGATGCTGATCCGTGCGATCGACAAGGTGGATGGCATCGAGCGTGTGCGCTATATGACGTCGCATCCGAGAGATATGACATTCGATATGGTGGATGCGATGGCGGATTCGCCGAAGGTGGCGCGTCATATGCATCTGCCTGTGCAGCATGGCTCGAATGAAATGCTGAAGAAGATGAATCGCGGATATACGATCGAGCATTTCAAGGAGCTTGTTTCCTACGTCCGTGAAAAGATGCCGGACATCGTGCTGACGACCGATCTCATCACCGGGTTCCCGGGGGAAACGGAAGAGATGCATCAGGAGACGCTCGCGCTTTTGAAAGAGGTGCGTTTCGACTCGGCATATACATTCATTTATTCGCCGAGAAATGGCACGCCGGCAGCGCGCATGACGGATCAGATCGATGAGGAGACGAAGCACCGCCGCCTGCAGGAGCTGATGGATGTGGAGAATGAGGTGAGCCTTTCTCTGAATCAGGCGATGGAGGGCAAGACCTATCCCATCATCGTCGAAGGCCCGTCGAAGCAGGAGAATGTCTGGTATGGACGTACATCGGGCAATAAGATGATCCTTTTCCCGTATCAGGAAGGCGTCAAGGTCGGTGATACGCTCGAAGCGAAAGTCGAGGTCGGCCAGACGTGGGTGCTGAAGGGAAATTTAGTGTAGTTTCGAGTTTTCTTTGAACGCCTATCTACATAGTGAGGAGTTAGGAGTGAGAAGTGAGGAGTGGCGGAAGGGGCGCACAGTTCATATAGCGCCCCAATCCCCCTTTTTTATTATTGTGCGCGTTGCATAGTATAAAACTTGGCGGCGCTTTATTATTGTTTTGCGCCGCACCTTCACTCCTCACTCCTCATTCCTCACTCCTAACTTGGAGATATATGTCTTTTGCCTAAATTAGAATGACCAGAAAGAAGGAACAAGACCATGGCCAAAACGCCCTTGATGGCACAGTATAAGGAAGTCAAAGAGAAATACCGGGACTGTCTGCTTTTTTACCGTCTGGGCGATTTCTATGAGCTTTTCTATGACGATGCGCTGACGGCATCGCATGAGCTGGAGCTGACACTGACGGGGAAGTCGGCGGGGCAGGATGGCCGCGTACCGATGTGCGGGGTGCCTTTCCATGCGGCAGAGCTCTATATTTATCGGCTGATCCAGAAGGGGTACAAGGTGGCGATCTGCGAGCAGCTGGAAGACCCGAAGAAGGCGAAGGGGCTGGTCAAGCGGGATGTCATCCGTGTCATCACGCCGGGGACGATCCTTTTTGAAAATTCCATCGCAGATAAGTCGAACAATTATCTCATTTACCTCTTAGAGGCGGACAAGGAGATTGCCGCTGTGCTCGCCGATGTCTCGACGGGCGAGTGCTGGTGGGGGACTTGGGACAAGAAGAAGGAGCAGGATGCCTTCTTCGACCTTCTGTCGGTATATAGTCCCGCAGAAGCGGTGTGTCTCGTGTCGGATGATTTCTATGAGAAGCTCTCCTGCTTCGCCGCGGCGCGCCTCGGGGCCTGTCTCCTGACGCGAAGGGATGATGAGGACGAGAGCGCGATCCCATCGGCGGCAGCGTCTATAGAGAATCGCCATGTGCAGAAGGCCTTCGCCCTTCTTTCCGGATACCTCAAGGAGGTCATGCGCTCGGAGGCGGCGGATTTCCATGATCCGCGGCCGATCCGTGAGGATCATACGCTGACGCTCACCGAGGAGTGCCTTAGAAATCTGGAGATCACGCGGAATATGCGTGACGGCGGGCGGCGCGGCACGCTCTTAGAGCTTCTCGACTATACGCATACAGCGATGGGGGCGCGCCTCTTGAAACGTTCTCTGGAGCGGCCGCTGACGGATGTGAACCGCATCATACTGCGCCAGTCGGCGATCGAGGAGCTGACACAGCACATGACGGAGCTTTCGCGTCTGGAAGAGATGCTTTCCGGCGTCTTTGACTTCGAGCGTATTCTTTCCCGCATCGAGGCGAATTCGACTTCGCCCAAAGACCTGCTCTCTCTCAAAGCGACGCTTCGCGTGGTGCCGCAGGTGAAGCAGCTCCTCTCCGGCGCAGGCTCGGTGCTTTTGAAGAAGCTGAACAGCCAGCTCTCGACGCATGGCCCTGTCTTTGACCTTCTGGACCGTGCGATGAATGAGAACGGGACGGGCAACATCAAGGACGGCAAGTACATCCGCGAAGGCTTCTCCGCCGAGCTGGATGAAGTGCGCTCGCTGTCGGAGAACAGCCAGAAGTACATCCAAGAGCTGGAAGAGAAGGAAAAGGAAAAGACGGGCATCAAGCTCAAGATCGGCTTCAATAATGTCTTCGGATACTATTTTGAGATTTCCAATGCGAATAAGCTCCCTGTCCCTGCGTACTATGTGAGAAAGCAGACGCTCGTGAATGCGGAGCGCTATATCACGCCGGAACTGAAGGAATTCGAGACGAAGGCGCTCTCTGCCAAAGAAAAGACAGAGCAGCTCGAGCTCAAGATCTATCAGGCGGTGAAGGCGGAAATCCGTCCGGAGATCCCTGATATGCAGAAGACGGCGCGCGCGCTCGCAGCAGTGGACTGCCTCGCCAGCTTTGCGCGGGCAGCGATCAAGGACCGCTACATCCGTCCGTCGATCATTAGCCCGAAGGATGGGTATATTTCCATCAAAGACGGCCGTCATCCGATGGTCGAGCATGCCTTGAAGAGAGACATGTTTGTCCCGAATGATACGGAGCTGAATCATCGGAATCAGGAGATCCTGGTCATCACGGGGCCGAATATGGCCGGTAAGTCGACCTACATGCGTCAGGTCGCTGTCCTCACCATCATGGCGCAGGTGGGCTCTTTCATTCCCGCAAGGAGCGCGGTCTTCGCGCCGGTCGATCGCATTTTCACGCGCGTCGGCGCGACGGATGATATTTCTACGGGGCAGAGTACCTTCATGGTGGAAATGCAGGAGGTATCCTACATCCTTAGGCATGCGACGAAGAACAGTCTTATCATTCTGGATGAGATCGGACGCGGCACAAGCACCTATGATGGCATGAGCATCGCGAAGGCGGTCGTGGAGTATATCGATCAGAAGATCCACGGCTATACGCTCTTTGCGACGCACTACCATGAGCTTTCCGATATGGCAGAGACGAGCCCGCGGATCAAAAATTACACGGTATCCGTCAAGGAACGGGGAAAGGATATCACCTTCCTGCGCCGTATCGTGCCGGGCTCTGCGGATCGGAGCTATGGGATCCACGTCGCACGCCTTGCGGGGCTTCCCGAGTCGCTTCTTGCCAGAGCCGATGAGATCCTTCTGGGGCTTGAGAAGGAGGATGGGAAGAGCCGTCCCGCTCCGGAGAAGCCGCAGGCAGCCGCCGGCGCGATGGATCTTTTCAGCTCGCCCATCATTGACGAGCTGGCCCATCTGGATGTCATGAGCAAGACACCGATCGAAGCGATGGAGATCTTATTCCGGCTGAGCCGCGAAGCGAAGGAGGGACGCTGATGGCATTGATCCATGTACTCGATGAAGTGACGGCGAATCAGATCGCCGCCGGTGAAGTGGTGGAGCGTCCGGTGAACGCCGTCAAGGAAATGGTAGAAAATGCCGTGGATGCCGGCGCGAGCGATATAGAGGTGGAGATCGCGGACGGCGGACTCACCTACATCCGCGTCACGGACAATGGCAGCGGCATGTCGGCGGAAGATGCGAAGCTCTCCATCGTGCGTCATGCGACGAGCAAGATCTCAACGGTGGATAACATCTATCACAGCGCCTCGCTGGGCTTTCGTGGAGAGGCGCTGGCGAGCATTTCCGCCGTCTCCCGCACGGCCATCACGACCCGGCGCCAAGAAGACGTGGAGGGCACGATCGTCGAAGTCGAGGGCGGGACAGTCAGCGAAGTAAAGCCGACCGGTGCACCGGGCGGCACGACGATCGAGGTGCGCGATCTCTTCTATAACGTGCCTGCCCGGAAGAAATTCCTGAAATCCGAACGGACCGAGGCCAGCCGCATCAATACGATGATGGGGAAGCTCGCACTCGCGAATCCGGATATTTCCTTCCGCCTCATCAATAATGGACGCACCGTCATCGAGACGCCGGGGAACGGCCGGCTCCTTGATGTCGTGTCCGCGCTCTACGGCACGAAGACCGCTGGCGAGATGCTCGAAGTCTCGGGTGAAAACGAAAGAGGCATCCTTTCGGGGCTCATTTCCAAGCCTTCGCTTTTGAAGAGCAGCCGCCAATATCAGACGATCATCATCAACCGCCGCGTCGTCGAGAGCAGTGCGGTGTCGAAAGCCGTCGACAATGCCTATCACTCGTTGCTCCCTAAGAATGGATACCCGATCCTTGTCCTCGCCTTCACTGTCGCTCCCGAGTCGATCGATGTGAATGTGCATCCGCAGAAGCGGGAGATCAAATTCTCTGATGAGCAGAGCATCTTCCGCCTTGTCTATCACAGCGTCCTTCAGTCGCTGACGACCAAGGATACGCCGGATGAGATCGCACGCGAAATGATCAAAGACCCGGGGCATCAGGTGGTAAAGGAGAGCGACTTTGACCTGACGTCTGTCAAGGTCGAAGAAGCGCGCTCCGTGGGGCCTGATATCGGACTCACGGAAAAAGAAAAGGATCCCGCGCGCTGGGGAGAGCCGGGCGCAGCCTATGCAGCAGAAGAACGGCGTCCGATGCCCGCCTGGCATCCGCAGGGAAAGCCGGCAGGAGAAAGGCGGGAAATCCCCTTCGAGCCCTCGATCTCCAAAGAGAAACTTTTCTCGAAGGAGTCCGTCTTCCCTGGTGTAACGCACGAAGAAAAAGAAGCACTCACGCCCGAGGTGCTTTTCGATGCGCCAAAGGCCGAAGAGCCGATCATTCCTTTGGGGCAGGTCGCCAAGTGCTTCATCCTCTGCCAGCGGGGGATGGATCTCTTCATCATCGATCAGCACGCGGCGCATGAGCGCGTCCGCTATGACCGTCTGGCGGCGCGTGCGGAGGGCATCCCGGTGCAGGAGATTCTGGTGCCTTATCTCCTCCATGCCGACCCCGAGGATCTCGCGCTCTTGGAAGAGCATGAGGCGGATCTTGGGCGTCTTGGCATCACCTTTGAGCAGGCAGGCCCGGACGTCATCCGCATCACGGGAAGTCCGGAGGATCTCTCGGAAGCGGACATGGACCGGGTGATGAAGGACATCACGCGCGCTTTCCATGAGAAGGACGTGCCTTCGCCGGAGACGATGCGTCATCGCATGATGGCGTATGCCGCCTGCCGCGGTGCGATCAAGCGCGGAGATCCCTTGAACATCCGACAGATGAAAGAGCTCATCGTCGACCTCTTCCACACGAGCCGCCCCTTCGTCTGCCCGCATGGCCGCCCGACCATCGTGAAATTCACCCCCGAAGAGCTGGGAAGGCTCTTCAAACGCCCATGAGGACGGGCGTCACGACCATCCGCCATGCGGACTCCTCCATCATCAAAGAGGCGAAGCGGCGCGGAGAAGCACTGGGATTTCCCTAAGCGGCGCGGAGAAGCACTGGGAATACCCTACATCCCGCGCGGTGATACGCTGGAAGAGATGACGGAGGAGACCGGGCTTTCCGGCTTCCTCATTTACGGAAAGCAGCTCCCTCTTTACTGGTCTGACGGCGAGGAGTACCGCTTCCATATGGGGACGGCGGTGCTAAGGACCACACAGCTTCGAAAAGGAAATCCTGACCGCCTCTGCGCGCTCCTTCCTGCGGACGGCCCCTGTGATGTGCTCGACTGCACCTTCGGGCAGGCAGGGGACTCGAGTACGATGTCATGGTTTTTGACGGGCAGAGGGCGTGTGACCGCGCTGGAAAAAAGCCCCATCCTCTATGAGGTGGGGCGCGCCGGTATCGCAGGCTACGAGGATAAAGACGAGAGCCTCACCGATGCCGTCCGGCGGATCCACCTGATCCATGCCGACTATAGAGAGTATCTGGCAGGCTGCAGGGATGACGCCTACGATGTCATCTATTTCGATCCCATGTTCCGCCATCCTGTGAAGCGCAGAGAAAATGATATGGAAGGCTTCCGTGCGGCAGCGGCGTATGACAGCCTGACGGCAGGTATCTTACGAGAAGCTCTCCGCGTCTGCCGGAGGAAGGTCATCGTGAAGGAGCGGCCCTTCGCGGGCATTTTCAGAGATCCCATCTTCACCGATGTCCGGATGAAGCGCGGTCAGTCGACCGCATATGGGGTGATAGAGAAGCGGTGACTGGTGACTGGTAGCTAGGGATTAGGAGCTTCGAGTGACTAGTGACCGGTGACTAAATACTAACTTCGGGCATCGCCACTATCTGTACCTTGCGGCGCTTAGATCCTTCGACTCAGTTCTCCTGTTTCAGATCATCCATTTTCTAACATACGACATTTTTCTCCGCTCAGGATGACGAAATGCGCCGCACCAGCACTCCTCACTCCTAATTCCTAACTGGCGAGCAAAGCTTTCACCCGTAATCAAGGGACGGTACGCCCCAGGGCTAACCCTAATCCCTAATCCCTAGTCACCAGTCACTAGTCCCTAGTTACTATTTCACCACGAAAGGAGCTTCACCATGCCCAAAGAAAAACTCATCACCATCCTTGGCCCGACGGCTTCAGGAAAGACGGCGCTCGGCGTGTATCTCGCAAAAGCGCTGGGCTCGGTCGTGATCTCTGGAGATGCCTTTCAGGTGTACCGCCGCATGGATATCGGGACAGCAAAGGTGACGAAGGCGGAGGCAGAGGGCGTACCCCATTTCCTTGTGGACTGCCTGGAGCCGACGGAAAGCTACTCGGCTGCGGATTTTCAGGGAAAAGCGAAGGCTATCATCCATGAAGAAAATGAGAAGGGACGCATTCCGATCGTCGTCGGCGGGACAGGGCTCTACATCCAGTCTCTTCTGGAAGGCTACGAATTTCTTCCCAAGGTCGGGGGAAGGAGCCGCTGGGAGCATCTCCTTGCCGAAGAGGGGAAGGAAGCGCTCATCGAAGAGCTTCAAAAGCGGGGCGCAGACGTGCCGATCGACCCGCAGCGCATGGTGAGAAAGCTCGAGCTTCTCTCTTCCGGAAACAAGGATAGAGAGGCGGGCAAAGCCCACACGCTCATCTATGACGGCCCGGTTTTGGGAATTGCTATGGACAGGGCGATATTATATGATAAAATAAATAAGCGGGTCCACCAGATGATGGAAGCAGGACTCTTAGAGGAAGTCAGGTCACTTTTGGAAACGGGCGTTCCGGAAGCTTGCCAGGCCATGAAGGGCATCGGCTATCGCGAGATGATCCCTGTGGTTCGTGGTGAGCGCACGCTGGAAGAAGCTGAGGAGCTGATCCAGAAGAATACCCGTCACTTCGCCAAAAGGCAGCTGACCTGGTACAGACGAATGCCATATATTCACTGGGTGGAAAAAACACCATCAGACGGAGACATATGGTACAGGGAAATCTTAGCCTATGTCATTTCACAAGTTAGAGGAGAATCACAAGATGGAAGGTAAAATGAATCTGCAGGACACATTTTTGAATGAAGCAAGAAAGGAAAACGTGCCAGTCAGCATCTTCCTGATGAATGGTGTCCAGCTCAAGGGCAAAGTGAAGTCCTTCGACAGCTTTACCGTGCTTTTGGTCAGCGAAAACCGCTCTCAGCTGATCTACAAGCACGCTATATCTACAATTCAGAGGATCTAAACGATAACAATGGATAAAAAACTGAAACAGATCAAAAACGAGGCGCTCGAACTTTGTGCGCCTGTTTTTCATGAGATGGAAGAAATTTCCCTCTACAACACGCAGAAGGTACTCGAGGCTTTCCGTAAGCATCACCTCTCTGCCTATCATTTCGCACCGTCCTACGGCTATGGCTATGATGATCCCGGTCGCGGCAAGCTCGAAGAGATCTGGTGCGACGTTTTCAAATGCGAGGCCGCTCTCGTCCGCCCGCAGTTCGTCTCCGGCACCCATGCCTTAGGCACCGTCCTTCTCGCCCTCCTCGAACCGGGCGATACCATGCTCTCCGCCGTTGGTACTCCCTATGACACCATGCAGAGCGTCATAGGCATTTCCGGCAACGCTCCGGGAAATCTGAAGTCCCGCGGCGTCCATTACAAGGAAGTGCCGCTCAAAGGCGACACCTATGATCTGGAAGGCATCGCAGCCATGGTTGATGAGCACACCAAGCTCGTAGAGATCCAGCGTTCGCGCGGTTACAGCCTCAGAAACTCCCTCTTCCCGGAAGACATCAAGAAGATCATTGACGTCGTCAAAGCAAAGAACCCGAAGACCATTTGCTTCGTGGATAACTGCTACGGCGAATTTACAAACAAAGAGGAACCGATCGAGCTTGGCGCAGACATCACCGCAGGCTCCCTTATCAAGAATGCCGGCGGCGGATTCGCACCGACCGGCGCCTACATCTGCGGCAGAAAAGACCTCGTCGAGCGCTGCGCGCACCAGCTCACTGTCCCCGGCCTCGGGGACGAGATGGGCTCCTACGCCGCTTCCTATCGTCCTTTCTTTGAAGGCCTCTTCCTTGCGCCGCACATGACCCGTCAGGCTGTGATGGCGGCAGAATTCTGCGCCGCTGTTTTCCAAAAGCTCGGCTTTGCCGTGACGCCGGAGCCGGGACATCTCCGCACGGATCTCATCACGACGGTCGCTTTGAACAGCGAGGAAAACATGTGCCGATTCGCCGAAGCCATCCAGAGCTGGTCGCCTGTCGACTCCGATGCGACCCCAGTGCCCGGCCCGATGCCCGGCTACGTCGATCCCATCCTTATGGCAGCCGGTACCTTCGTACAGGGTTCCACGATCGAAATGTCTGCTGACGGTCCGGTACGTCCGCCCTACATCATGTACTTCCAGGGCGCACTTACTTTTGAACACGCCGTCCTCGCCGTCATGGGTGCTGCTGAGAAGATCATGGGGAAATAGTGACTAGTGACTGGTGACTAGTAGCTAGGGGTTAGGACGATACGGGATGACCGCAGCCGCCATATATCTTTCATAACATAACAAAAGCGCGCTTCCGGTGATTCGGGGCGCGCTTTTTGAATGGCATATCGCAAAGTGGAGGGAAGAGGCGAGAATGGAGGACGGGCATCCTGTATCGTCCTGATCTCTAAGGTTTGAAAGCAGGGCTGAGGGATCAGACTGAAAGACCATGAGACATAAAGACGGGGAGACATCAGACAACGATGTTTCCCATTTCTTTTTTTACTCATGTAAACATGTTACCGCCAATGAAAAAGATTCCTCGACTTCGCTCGGAATGACGACACGAGAGTACCGCTGATCTATCATTTCGTGGCGCTTTATATGATGATGCGCCGCACCGCCATTTCTAATGCAAGCGAGGCTTTCAAACGGAATCAAAGGACGAGCCGCCCCCTGCGAATCCCTCATCCCTCACCACTAAGCCCTGCCCATCGCACCACTTTTATGTTACAATGGAATGCAAATCACATCCGCAATGGCGGAGAAAAGAGGGACGCAAATGGGGAAACAAATTCTTCTTGTCAATGATCTTCCCGGCTACGGCAAAGTGGCACTGGCGGCGATGATGCCGGTCCTGGCGCACATGGGCCATATCACCTACAATCTGCCGACGGCACTGGTATCGAATACACTGGACTACGGGAAATTTGAAATTCAGGACACCACGCACTTCATGAGGAACACACTCAAGGTCTGGCAGGAGTTAGGCTTTACCTTCGATGCGATCTCCACAGGTTTCATCGTCTCCCATGAGCAGGCGGATCTGATTTCCTCCTACTGCTGCGAGAAGAGAAAAACAGGGACGAAGATCTTCGTCGATCCCATCATGGGAGACGAGGGGCATCTCTACAACGGTCTTACCGAAGAGACTGTGAAGGAAATGCGGGAGCTTGCGAGAAATGCGGATTACATGGTGCCGAACTATACGGAAGCCGCCCTCATCGCAGGCGCGGCGTACAAGGCAGAAGGCCTGACGTGGGAAGAGGCGAAAGCACTCTTGAACAAGCTCCATGCCATGAGCCAAGGCTCGGTCATCATCACCAGCGCGAAGGTCGATGGAGAAGACGCTGTCGCGGGCTATGATGCCGCGCGCGATGAATATTTCCTCCGTACCTTCACCATGGTGCCGATCCGCTTCCCGGGGACGGGCGATATTTTCTCCTCCATCTTCATGGGAGAGATCCTGAACGGCGAGCCGCTCATCCGCTCCGTCGAGAAAGCGATGGGCGCGGTGAAGCTCCTCATTATGAAGAACAAGGACAGCCAGGACACCTTCAAAGGGATCGCCATTGAAAATTCGCTGGAGGTGCTTGACTGATGCCAAGAAGACCGAAGATCCGTATCACGCTCATCGATCGCAAAGGCCCCTGTCCCTGTCACCGCGGTCACCGCGTGGGGGACTCGTGGGATTTCGACAAGGACAGAGGAGAGCTCTGCCCCATGGCGATGCACGTCGCCTTCCCCTATGTAGATATCCTTCGCTACGGCGGCGAGATCCCCCAGCGCGGTGTGGAGAAAGGCACGGCCCTCTTCTGCTGCCCGGATGTCGATACGATCAATGTGTTTAAGATAGAGAAATTGAGTGACTAGGGACTGGTGACTAGTCACTAGGGATTAGTAGCTAGGGATTAGGAGTGACTGGTGATTGGAAGACCAGAAGACATCAGATCCTATCGTATCGTCATTTCGAGCGAAGCGAGAAATCTTTTTCGTTCGCGGTCTGGAAGAGGATGTTTGGAAATTCCAAACGGGAAACCTGTTATCCTCAATGCTTTCGGGCATCGCCCCATATATACTCGCGGCGAAGCCGCCACCACAAGTTTGAAAGCAGAAACCGCGCTTCATCTATCCCCTTTCTCTAGAAGGGGAACGCCCGAAGGGCTAGGGGTTGGTCGAGGGAGAGGAAAGTCCCAAGCCAACCTCCGCCCCTTCGGGGCACCTCCTTCCAAAGGAAGGAGGGAAAACAGAGATCGGACATCGCCCTATTTATACTCCGCGGCGTTTAGATCCTTCGACTCAGTTCTCCTGTTTCAGATCATCCATTTTCTAACATACAACGTTTTTCTCCGCTCAGGATGACGAAAAACGCCACACCTTCCCCCTTTGAACCCATAGAACCCGCTGAACCTCTTTCGCAAATAATCAAAGGAGGGCACGCACCGGGCTAACCCTGAACCCCGAACCCAATTTCCAACCACACAAAGGAGCCAACCCTATGAAAGAACAGATGAAATTCGTCCGCAAATTGCCGGAACCGATCGAAGTGCAGCAGGAGATCCCGCTGCGCGCACCATACAGAAAGCTGAAAGCAGAAAGAGACCAAGCCATCGAAAACATCATGACAGGCAAAGACGACCGACTTCTCCTCATCATCGGCCCCTGCTCGGCTGATAACGAGCCTGCCGTCCTTGACTACTGCACGCGCCTTGCGAAAGTCGCTGACGAAGTGAAGGACAAGCTCTTCATCGTGCCAAGAGTCTACACGAATAAGCCGAGAACCATCGGCAAAGGCTACAAAGGCATGCTCCACCAGCCGGATCCCGAGGGCAATGAAAACATGATGGAAGGCATCAAGGCCATCCGCCGCATGCACGTCCACGTCATCGAAGAGACCGGCTTCACCTGTGCTGAAGAGATCCTCTATCCGGAAAACCACCGCTACCTCTCTGATCTTCTCTCCTACGGTGCGATCGGCGCACGTTCCGTCGAGGACCAGCTCCACCGCATGATCGCCAGCGGCGCCGGTATCCCTGTCGGTATGAAGAATCCGACCTCCGGCGACCTTTCCGTCATGATGAACTCCATCGAAGCTGCGCAGAATGAGCAGGACTTCCTCTTCCACGGCTGGGAAGTCCACACCACAGGAAATCCGCTCGCCCATGCCATCCTCCGCGGCTACGTGAACCACTTCGGCACCAGCATGCCAAACTACCACTACGAGAACCTGAAGAAGGTCCTCGACCTGTATGGCGAAAGAACGCTCGCCAATCCCGCCATCGTCGTCGACTGCAACCATAACAATTCCGGCAAGAAATACATGGAGCAGATCCGCATCGCCAAAGACGTCATGGCCAGCCGCCGCTACTCCTCTGACGTCGCCGGCATCGTGAAAGGCCTCATGATCGAGAGCTACATCGAAGATGGCAGTCAGAAGATCGGTGAAGGCATCTACGGCAAATCCATCACCGACCCCTGCCTCGGCTGGGAAAAGAGCCGCGCCCTCATGCTCGAGCTCGCAGAACTTGTGTGAGAATACAGGTTTGGCGGAACTTGCCCGAAGGAACGATCTTGCGCGTTTGAAACGAGTACTTTTGATAGGCACAGATGGTCAAAAAGAGCATCGCCCGATGGCAGTGCTCTTTTTTTATTTCTGATAAGCAGCAGAATGACTTGCTTCGGCCAATGGCGACAGACAAAGCCTTTCCTCGTGAGAAAGGAAGCGATGCGAGAATACCGCTTTCCCATACCGTCATTTCGAGCGCAAGCGAGAAATCTTTTTCGTTTGCGGTAAGACGGTGTATGCGTGTGAACGGAAACGGGAAGCCTGATACTCCAAGAATGTGGGATACGGTGCTTCATGCAAACGGATCAGCAGAACTGGTGAGGAAGAGGATTGCAACAAAGATCCCTCGGCTACGCTCGGGATGACGATACGAGAGGAGGGATAGTCTTACAAAGGCGCAGGATAGAGTACTTCGCAGAGGCATAATTCTATGTGGTGGTGTGAAAGATGATGAGGGGCGACCTTCTCACGCGTGTCATTTCGAGCGCAAGCGAGAAATCTTTTTCGTTTGCGGTCATGAAAGAAATCGGCGGGCATCGGAAAACGGGAAACACGGTACTCCATACGCTCCGAGATCACGGCGTTTCATTCGCGAAGGGAAAAGCGAGTGGTAAACGAAAAAAGCACCCTCGGTGGTGCTTGGGAAGCCAACCTCTTCCGAAAGGCTCACGGGTTTCTCACCTTTTGAGAATACCGCATATTTCAAAACTTTGTGGCGCTTCTGGTTTTTATGCGCCGCACCCATATTCCTCACTTCTCACTCGAAAGCAGAGCTTTCATTGGCGATCAAAGAGCGATACGCCCCAGGGGCTGACCCCAAATTCCCTAGCCACTTCC
>FR879620.1:0-13163 GCA_000434475.1 Dialister sp. CAG:486 | reverse complement strand
TAGCCACTTGGCATTGTGGCATACCTATTCCGAAGGAGTACCAACCTATGTACGAAGAGACTACCATCGCGGCGATCGCGACCAGCCCGGGCGAGGGCGGGATCGGCATCATCCGCATTTCCGGCATGCAGGCGGCGGATGTCGCAGACCGCGTATTTCATACGAAGAAGATCAAGAGTTTTCATGAAGCGGAGCCGTACCGCATGTATTTCGGCCGTGTCATGGAAGGGGATCGGCAGGTGGACGAGGGGCTCGCCGTCTACATGAAATCGCCGCATTCCTACACGGGCGAGGATGTCGTGGAGATTCAGATCCACGGCTCGATGGAGGCGCTCCGCCAGACGCTCTCGCTCGTTCTGGAAAAGGGGGCCGTCCCCGCGCACCGCGGTGAATTCACGAAGCGGGCCTTCCTGAATGGCCGCCTCGACCTGTCGCAGGCGGAAGCCGTGATGGATATCATCGAGGCGAAGGGGGCGGCGGCGCTCTCGCAGGCAGAAAGCCATCTTTCGGGCGCGCTTTCCTCCTTCGTGCGTGCTTCGCGCGACCAACTGAAGGATCTGATCGCCAAGCTCGAAGTCACCATCGACTATCCGGAGGAAGACCTGGAGGATCTCACGAATGAGGAGATCGAAGAGGGGCTTTCTGCCATCGATGCATCGCTTCGGACGCTGCTCTCTCGCTCCGAAGAGGGGCGCATCATCCGCGATGGCCTGCGCACGGCGATCGTGGGCCGCCCGAATGCAGGGAAATCGAGCCTTTTGAATGCGCTTTTGCAGGAGGAGCGGGCCATCGTGACGGATATTCCCGGGACGACGCGCGACACCATCGAGGAGTCCATCAAGATCGGCGGTGTGCCGCTCATCCTGATGGATACAGCCATCAAAATCGGCGGTGTGCCGCTCATCCTGATGGATACAGCCGGCATCCGTGAGACGGAGAACAAGATCGAGCGCATCGGCATCGAGCGCGCGAAGAAGTCCATGGAGAAGGCTGACCTCATTATGGCAGTCATCGACGGCTCTCGCCCGCTCTCGGAAGAGGACCGCGCACTGCTCGCCTCTCTTCGCGGAAGAAAGGCGCTTGTCATCCTGAATAAGTATGACCTGCCGCAGGAGATCGAGACGAGAGACGTGAAAGCACTCGCCGGGGATATTCCGGTCGTGCCGATCTCCGCTCGCTACGGCAGCGGCATGGCCGAGCTGGAGGAGGAGCTCCATCATATCACTCAGCATCAGGATGTCTCCGCGGGCCGTGAGCTCTTCTTGACGAACCTGCGGCATGTGGATCTGGTGAAGAAAGCTCTCGCTGACGTCCGCCGCGCCGAAGAGTCCATCCGCTCTGGCATGCCTGCGGACTGCATCACCATCGATGTCACCGAGGCGTGGCATACGCTGGGGGAGATCACCGGAGACACGGTGGATCAGGAGCTCATCAATTCCATCTTCGAAAGATTCTGCGTGGGGAAATAAAGGTTGTCTGGTTCAGGGTTCGGGGTTCAGGTTGCGCGAAGGGGACACCGCACAACGTCATCCCGACCGAAGTGGAGGGATCTCTATGGCAGGCAGGAAATCGACGTATGTTTGGTGACGGGAAACGAGAGGTATTGAGGATGCTACCAGGGTACAATCTTCGATAACCGTTATGCAAGAAAGATTTCTCGACTACGCTCGAAATGACGATACGAGAGTGCCGCTAATCTCACAGCCAGCGGGCATCGCCCCGTTTCGTCATCCTGAGCCGAAGGATCTCGGCAAAGCCGCTACCACCATTTCTCATTTCTCATTGTGTTCACCCCGAACCCTGAAGTTTGAAAGCAGGGATTAGTGGCTAGGGATTAGGAGTCTCGAGTGACTGATGACTTACATGCCACTTTGGGGCATCGCCCTATTTATACTCCGCGGCGCATTTCGTCATCCTGAGCGGAGTGAAATGTCGGATGTTCGAAAATGTAAAGGCAAAGTAGTGAGAACTGAGTCGAAGGATCTGGCGCCGCACCAACCCTGTTGAACCTTCCGAACCCTTAGAACCTGTTGAACCCTCTAACCCGAACCCCGAACCCGCCAACCTTCCTCTATTCTTTCTTTGAAATGGACGAAAAAATTTTATATAATAAGACTTTGGAATATAAGCAATCAACAAGTGCAGGAGAAGAGCTCCTGCGAGGCAAAGAAAGAAGGATACCATGTATCTCATTGATACGTATGATGTGATCGTCGTCGGCGCAGGCCATGCAGGCTGCGAGGCGGCACTTGCGGCAGCGCGCATGGGGATGAAGACGCTGCTCACCACGATCTCTCTGGAAAATGTCGCCATGATGCCATGCAATCCGGCGATCGGCGGACCGGGGAAGAGCCATCTTGTAAAGGAGATCGATGCACTGGGCGGCGAGATGGGCATCGCAGCCGATGCGACAGCCATCCAGATGCGCATGCTGAATCTCGGCAAGGGGCCGGCGGTCTACGCGCTCCGCGCGCAGTCGGACAAGAACAAGTACCACACCTATATGAAGAAGGTGGTGGAAAATACAGAGAATCTTGACCTGAAGCAGGTGCAGGTGATGGATATCCTCGTGGAAGACGGGGCATGCGTCGGCATCACGACCGAGCTTCATGAAGAGTACCGCGCGAAGGCGGTCATTCTGGCGACGGGGACGTACCTCGACAGCGAGATCATCATCGGTGAGACGATGTACTCCGGCGGCCCGAATGGCATGCGTCCCTCGGTCGGTCTGTCAGAGAATCTGAAGAAGCACGGGCTAAAGATCCTCCGCTTCAAGACCGGCACGCCGAGCCGTGTCGATATCAGAAGCCTGCATCTGGATCATATGGCGCTCGAAAAGGGCGATCCGATGAACCATGCCTTCTCCTTCATGAATGAACGGGAGGACAGGAATCAGCGAAACTGCTGGCTCACCTATACCAATGAGGAAACGCACCAGATCATCCGTGATAACCTGATGCGCGCCCCGAAGTATGCGGGCAAGATCCACGGCGTCGGTGCGCGCTACTGCCCGTCCATTGAGGATAAGGTCGTCCGCTTTGCCGATAAGAAACGTCACCAGCTCTTCATCGAGCCGGAAGGCCTTGACACGAATGAAATGTACGTCCAGGGCATGTCGACGTCCATGCCGATCGACGTGCAGTACGCCTTCCTGCGCACCATCCCGGGGCTCGAGGATGTGAAGCTCATGCGTCCGGCCTATGCGATCGAGTATGACCTCTTAGACCCGCTCCAGCTCTATCCGACGCTCGAGGTGAAGAAGCTTCCGGGTCTCTACTCCGCAGGACAGGCAAACGGCACGAGCGGCTATGAGGAAGCCGCGGCACAGGGGCTTATGGCCGGCATCAATGCGGCGCTCAAGATCAAGGGAAAAGAGCCTTTCATCCTCGCCCGCCACGAAGCCTACATTGGTGCGCTCATCGATGACCTCGTCACGAAGGGGACGAATGAACCGTACCGCATGATGACCAGCCGCAGCGAGTACCGCCTGATCCTCCGTCAGGACAATGCGGATCTTCGCCTCACCGAGAAGGGCCATGACATCGGCCTTGTGACAGAAGAGCGCTACGCACATTTCCTTTCCCGCAAAAAGGCCTATGAGGAAGCGATGGCCTATATCCGGACGAAGCGCTTCACGCCCAAGGCGGCTGTCAATGCGGCGCTTGCAAGCGTCGGCTCTGCTCCGCTCACGACAGGCATCGGCGCGGATAAGATCTTAAAGCGTCCCGAGATGACCTACCAGACCATGGTCGATGTCCTTGGCTGCCCCGTCTTCGATCCGGAGGCCGTCGAGGAGATGGAGATCACGGTGAAGTACGAGGGCTATATCGCCCGTCAGGAAGCCGCCGTCCAAAAGGCAGCGCGCATGGAAAAGGAAAAGATGCCTAAAGATATCGACTATCTTCATCTGGACGGCATCTCCATCGAAGCCCGCCAGAAGCTCGATCAGATCCGCCCGCTCTCTCTGGGGCAGGCCTCCCGCATCTCCGGCGTCTCTCCGGCGGATATGTCGGTCCTGATGGTCTACGTGAAGCGAATGAAGGGAAATCAGTGACTAGTGACTAGTGATTAGGCTGATGCTGCATCTACCCCCTTCCTCAGGAAGGGGGATGCCCGAAGGGCAGGGGGTTGGCCGAGGAAGGCGGGATTCGCGGTTTGCATACCGCAAGCGAGCATCGCCCTATTTATACTTCGCGGCGCTTCTGATTTTTATGCGCCGCACCACCACTCCTAACTAGAGTGAGCGAGAGACTTTCAAGCGCAATCAAGGGACGCCCCACGGGCTAACCCTGAACCCTAAACCCTGAACCCATATATCACCATTCTCAAGTAATTTTGAAAGGGAAATCAAAATGACAGTTGCAGAAATGATGGAAGCTCTGGGTCTCGCAGCGAATGAGGACGCGGCGAGAAAAATGACAGAGTACAATGCCATGCTGATGGCCATGAACAAGAAAGTGAATCTCACCGGCATCAAAGACGGGGAAGAGAGTCTCATCAAGAACATGTATGACTCCATGACCGTCTATGACCCGGCCTATTTTCCGCAGAATGGCCGCGTACTTGACCTTGGGACAGGCGCCGGATTTCCCGGCGTGCCGCTCGCGATCCTGCGTCCCGACATGTACGTGGTGCTCGTGGACTCCATCCAGAAGAAGCTCACCTTCATCGAGGATGCCTGCCGCGAGCTGGGCATCCGGAATGTGAAGTGCGTCCACATCCGTGCAGAAGAGGGCGGCCGCCGCAGAAAGACCCGTGAATCCTTCGACGTCGTCACCGCCAGAGCCGTGAAGGCGATGCCCGTGATCTCAGAGTGGGCGATGCCCTTCGTCAAGGTAGGCGGTGTCTTCTGCGCCATGAAAGGCCCCGGCGCGGAAGAGGAGCTCAAGCAGGCAGGCCGTATCCTGCGTGAGCTCCATGGCACGCTCGAGGAAAAGAAGGAGCTCACCCTCCCCGCCGGCGACCAGCGCGTGATCCTCTATATCAGAAAGACCGCGCCCTGTCCCAAGACCTATCCAAGAAAAGTAGGCATCGCAGAAAAAAAGCCGATCATCGGAGAATAAACAAGGAGCTGTGAAGAAATGAGGATTCATTTCTTCACAGCTCCTTGCTTTAATTTGCCTGACATTTCTGGCGTTATGAAAGACGGTATGAAAGACGATGTGAGGCGATCCTTCCCCACGTGTCATTTCGAGCGAAAGCGAGAAATCTTTTTCGCTTACGGTGAAAGGGTGTATGCGTGTGAACGGAAACGGGAAGCCTGATACTCCAAGAATGTGGGATACGGTGTTTCATGCAAACGGATTAGCACAGGTATCATGAAAGTGGCGAGAGCAAAGATCCCTCGGCTGCGCTCGGGATGACGATACGAGGGAAGGGATAGTCTCAACGAGAGGCGGGATAGTCTCACATCAGGAGAAGCAGCCCTCTTGAAGAAGGTGCAGGATAGAGCGTCTCGGAGAGGCACAATTCGCCGTAGCGGCATGAAAGCCTATGTGAGATAATCTTCATCTCATATCACCGCCATTTGCAGAATACCGATTTCTAACAATTCCCTTCTCCCGCCACGCAGAAATTCGAAAGCTGACGCTTTCGTATATCCCGGCCTTTGGCCGCGCCCTTCTCCAAGGGCGAACGCGTCTGACGATAGTCGTATATCGTCGGAAAACGGGTTAGCATGATAACAGAGCAAGATACAATCCTACCGGCGGCATGAAAGCCTATGTGAGATAATCGTCAGTGAGTAGGCCCTTGGAGAAGGGCCGCGCCAAAGGCGCAGGATAGAGTGCCTCGAAGAGGCACAATTCGCCGTAGCGGCATGAAAGCCAAGACGATGGGCGGCTATCCTCCCCACGTGTCATTTCGAGCGAAAGCGAGAAATCTTTTTCGTTTGCGGTGAAACGGTGTATGCGTGTGAACGGAAACGGGAAGCCTGATACTCCAAGAATGTGGGATACGGTGTTTCATGCAAACGGATTAGCACAGGTATCATGAAAGTGGCGAGAGCAAAGATCGTTCAGCAGAGCTGGTGAGGAAGAGGATTGCAACAAAGATCCCTCGGCTACGCTCGGGATGACGATACGGGAGGAGGGATTGTCTCACATGGGCGTAGGATAGAGCGCCGCGGAGAGGCATATTTATTCCGCTACTTGAGCCAACCTCCGCCCCTTCGGGGCACCTCTTTACAGAGGAAGGAGGGAGAGGCATATCCCCACACCAAAGCCTTTCCCCGTGAGAAGGGAAGCAAAATGAGAATACCGTTTTTCCGTAAACATTTCTCAGCTGTGTTTATGAGGAGAGGCTTTTTGCGATGGCGCTGCGCTTAGTGTAAAATTTTACTCGGTGGGGAAATTTTCCAAAAACAATAAAAGAGGAAAGCCCCCCTTGAGTGGAAATGTTATAATTTCCGTGTGAAAGAATAAAACAAAGAAAGGACCTTCCTCATGGACATTATAACAGAAACTATAGAGCCATGCATAAGGCCGCTGTGCAGGCGGAGCGTAAAATCGCTCAGGGCGGCCTGAGCGCGGCTCAGAAGCGCAAAATAAAAGGATATAGGCCAGGATGCCTGGAAGGCCGCATAGGCGCTTATTGCCCTTCCTCTTCCTCAGTAGGCGCATTGGGCCATGCTATACAGAACTACTGACAAACCCGAAGCCACGGAGATAGTAATTATCGACAGTCAAATAGATTACCGAGGAAAACTTGACACTTACAAACTCAAATACTAAGAAAATCCAAAATAAAATAGCATGAGTCGCCTCCTTTTGGCATAATATGATTGCCTAGATCAAGCGAAAGGAGAACTCATGCCATGTCTAGTATATCATATGATTCCGCTCTCCAGAATTCCTCTTCTGGAAAATCAAAATCTTTTATCAAAAGATATTCAATCGCCTCAATTTTACGTAAATCCGGTGCCTTTAAGCTTCAGGGGGGTTCCTCCATTGTATGCTTCTTTGTACTGTTTCAGTCCGTATTTTTCCAGACATCTCTTTTTCAACAGTACAAAAATCACAAAAGATCCTTTCCATGCTCAGTGGACACACTCTATCGCTTTCTCAATTCCACTTCCGTTAACTGGCGGCGCTTTACTACGCTACTTTCGCTCTCCATCATCAAAAAATCTATTCTTCATCTAACTGAGCCTGACCGCAGGAAAGTTCTCATCGTTGATGATTCTCTTTTCAGTCGTGCTCATTCCTCAAAAGTAGAGTTACTGTCCTCAGTTTATGATCATGCTGCCCATGGAAAGGCTTCCCGCTACGTCCGTGGATTTCGCATGCTTACACTGGGCTGGTCTGATGGAAATACCTTTCTTCCAATTTCCCATTGCCTTTTATCCGGTGCTACTAAAAAAACTCGGATTCAAGGCCTTTTAAAGTCTGTAGACTGGAGAACTAACGGTGCCAGGCAGAGACGGCTCTCTATGTGCAAAGCTACGGACGTCATGCTCAAGTTACTTCGTGATGCCAAAGTATCCGGCATCCCTGCCACACACATTCTTTTTGACACCTGGTTCTGCTTCCCGTCTTCTCTGATTCAGGTCAAAAAGCTGGGCTATGATGTAGTAGCCATGGTCAAAAAAGCGAAAAATTTCAAATATTTGTATCAGGGAGAGAGTAGGACGGCAATGCAAATTTTTCGCTTACTCAAGAAGCGCCCCGGCCGTTCCAAATACCTGCTGTCGGTAGATACCACAATTCAGAAGGGCGAGGAAACACTTCCGGTTCGTTTGGTTTTTGTCCGTAAGAAGGGATCAAAGAAAGACTATCTGGTACTCATCTCAACAGATATGAATCTCACACCGGAAGAGATCATTCAGACGTATGGAAAGAGATGGAGTATTGAGGTGTTTTTCAAGGTTTGCAAGACATATCTGCGCCTTAGTAAGGAATTTCGTTCTTTGTCATATGATGCCATGACGGCGCATGTGTCGATCGTATTTGCCAGATACATGATGTTGGCGATAGATCAGCGGGAACGTACGGATGAGCGCAGTTTAGGAGACCTATTTTATCTCACGATTGAGGAACTTTCAGACATTACATATGCGGAGGCACTGCAGTTACTATTGAAACACTTAGAACAACTGCTGATTAAGGAAGTGGGAATTTCTGAAGAAGAAATTGATCGACTTATGGACTTATTTATGAAGACTTTACCGGCAATCTGGCGGGAAATTCGACAAAATTGTGCATAATGCGAATGAGAATGGTTGTATTTCTCTAGATTTTATCGATGTTTTTCGGCGTTTTAGGGGTGCAAAGTTTAAGTAAAATTAGTTAGGATTAAGTCTATTTACAAATTAGATTAATGAGTGTAAAATTTGAATAAATTCGCATGTTAATTTAAATGAAGTAGCGAATGGAGAATTTTTATCCGGAAATATATTCACAGAAGACGGACAGCTGGGAGTAGATTTATCAGGATATGGGTATGAAAGGAGTACTGTCGGCCGATTTGAATTAGGGAAATAAAATCGGTTTTCTGTATTTGAATGGTTTCATTAGAAAAGAGGATATGAAATGAAAAAGCAATATGCAGCAGAATTGGCAGCTTTATTAATAATAACCGGGGGGGGTAGCACAGAGTGTTATAGCGGCTGATAGTAATTACCAGATGGATGAAGTTGTTGTGGAAGGAGAGAGAGACAAATGGGGAGTTACTCCACAGCCACTGTCTGGTGGATATGTGTATGATACCGCAACACAAGGATTTCTTGGAAGCAAAAGCGTCATGGATATTCCAAATCAACAAATTAGTTTAACGCAAAAGACAATAAAAGATTTTGCAATTCCAGGGCGCGAAGTGGATAGTGTGGTCATCATGGATCCTGCGGTTAGAGAAACTGGTAATGAGATGTCAGACATTATGATTAGAGGCGTTGGTCAAAATGGATACGCTTTTAGAATTAATGGAATTCCTGGTATGCTCATTCAGAATAATATGACGCCGACTAGCTTTGCAGATCATATTGATATCACTGCTGGTCCTGGAATGGGAACTCGAGGCTCCGCATCTCGTTCAGGATCTCCGGGTGGTGTTGTAGATATTATTTCTAAGGTAGCACCGAAAGATCACAATGTATTGAATTATACTCAAACTTTTTCCGGAAGAGGCTCATTCCGTGAAAGTGTCGATGCAAGTACACGCTTTGGCGAAAATAATACTTGGGGTGTTCGTGTCAATGGTGCTTTTCAAGATGGAGAGCAAGTTGTTCCCGATGAAAAAAATCGCGTAAAAGATATTTATGTCAACATCGATCATGAAGATAACAGAAGTAAGACTAATATTTTAACTGGCATTAGTGATGGGCATCGTTGGAAAGAGACACGAATGTTCAACTTTGCTAATTATACCGGAACAAAATTACTTAAAACTCCGTCTATTGATAAAAATTATGCATATCCGGATAACGAATGGGGAGTAAGAACCTTTTTGTTTACAATGAACCATCAACAAAAATTGACGGATCACATGGAGTTATTTGCAAATTATGGCTACGCTTATAATAAAGGGTATGCTTATACGGTTAAAGGTAGCTGGTCCGTTCTTGATGAGGAAGGCAATTTTGCGTCTTCTAAATCAAGTTCTGCACCTTATGCATTAAGAAATCGTTTTTTGCAGGGCGGCTTAAAAGCAGACTTTAATATTGGAGAAACTAATCATGAATTGGTTGTTGCTTATGATACTTCAAGTATGGATGGGTTATGGGATAATGAAACTCGTGATGGTAAACCTATCAAACTGCCGGGAGGTAATATTTATGATTTCCCAGATATGCCTAGTGGCGTAATTCCAAATCATGGAGTCAAATTAACAGGAAGCACAAATAGCTATGGAATTTCGGCTGTTGATACGATCACATTCAATAAGTGGATTCTTGTCGGTGGTGTTCACCATCATCGTATGTCTTATGGTGAGTTTGGCGGCGATAGAGTTGTAAGTAAAGCCACGAGTCCATTGTGGGGGGTAGTTTATAAATCTAATGAAAATCTGATGTTTTATGGAAATCATTCAGAATTTTTTGACAAAGGGACATTTTTGTCTGATAAGCAATATGTAAATCCTGGTATACTGCCTCCAGCAAAGACGAAACAAAATGAATTCGGCGTTAAGTATATGAAAAATAGATTTCTTACAACGCTGAGCTTCTTTGATATTCAGACAGAGCGTACTTTCACCTATGATCTTGGAAGAGAGGATGAAAAAAAGCTGGCAGTTAAAGATGGCTGGAATAAATATCGAGGAGTTGAATGGACTGTTAATGGAAAAATAGCACCCAAATGGGATGTAATTGGTGGTATCAGTTATTTGACGACAGAACAAAAGTCTCAGGATTTTTATAATGGAAAAGCCTTAAATGGTACGCCTAAGTGGAATGCTGTGCTGGGGTTGATTTACAAGCCAAATGAAGATGTGTCTCTAATTGGACGTATGCAATTCGTGGGAGCTACTTCGTTCTATACGAATAATCATGTCTCTATTGATGTACCGTCCTTTACTGTTTGGGATTTTGGGGCTCAGTACAAGACAAAGGCATTCAATACACCCGTCACTTTCTCGGCAATGTGCCACAATGCTTTTAATAGAGCATATTGGAATTTCAATGGGAGCAATGGGTTCCTGAGTCGTCCGCGTACGTTTGTACTTTCTGCATCTTTTGATTTCTGATTGTGATTTATTATTGAAACTAAGATGCTTTTTTTTAAGACATACCAAATACGTAGAGCTACATTTTGGGAATGCGAATTATTTCTGTGTGCTATAGTCATGGCAAGTACTGGTTGTGGAAATACGACGAATGTATCGGGAATTCCGAATGTAACCAGCGTAGAATCCGCTAATACTTCATATTATCCAGTCACGGTACAGACTTTCGACACCGAAGGAAAATCAGTAGAAATGACTTTTTCGAAAATTCCGAAGAGAGTTGTGGCTGATCGTGTTAACACATTGGCAGTACTGCTTGCACTAGGTCAAGGCGATAAAGTGATTGCTACGTCTGCTGGAGAAAGTCCTCTCAGTTATGCGAGATTAAAGGAAAAATATCCAGAAGAGATAAAAAAGGTCCAAGGTAACTATGGGTTCGATTTGGATTTGGAAACAGTTGTATCTTTGCAGCCTGATTTTATTATGGGATGGAAGTCATCTTTTGCCAAAAATAGGTTTCGATCTACGGAATGGTGGAATAGCCAAGGTGTAAATACTTATATCTTAGGAACGTCGAATCACGTCATACCGCAGGGAAAAATTGAAGATGAATGTCAGTTTATTTTGGACATGGGGCGGATTTTTCATGCGGAAGACAAAGCTAATGGCTATGTAGAAGAAATTCACAGCGAAATTAGTCGCGCGCAGATGTATGCAAAGGGAAAGCCACCACAGTTAGCAATGATGCTCGAAGTAGGAGGACGTAACATTTTTAATTATGATGATGGTTGGATTATTGGCGATATGGTTCGACAGATGGGAGGCGTGATGCCGGTAAAAGCAAGAAAACTTAGTAGCGAACAGCTCATTGAATATGATCCAGATGTCATTTTTGTGGATTATTTCATGGAAGGCCAAAAGGCGAATATACAAAAGTTTTTCGATGCACCGGAATACAATTCTCTCAAAGCTGTGAAAAATCACAGAATATATCTGATTCCTTTTGATTATATGTACGCACCTGGCATCAATACCATTGATGGCATACGTATAGTGCGTGATGGATTGTATCCAGATCTAGCCGGAACATAGAATCTGAAATTTTCCAAAACAAAACCACCTGGTTCTTCATATATTCATGAAGAACCAGGTGGTTTTTATATTGTGAGCGTCAGGCACGCATTTCGTCGATGCTGTTTACGTTCTGCAGCTTTTTAGCGAGGTACTTGGCAATGAATGGGGTGAGGCAGATGGTCGGGATGTCTGCGATGCCGATCCAGAAGACGCCCCACCAGAAGTCGAAGATGCCGAGGATGGCAAGGCTGCCGCAGGAAATGATGATCATGATGACGCCGGCCAGGACGCTCCAGAGGAGGGATTTCCACATGATGTTCTTCTTTTCTGCGATGTCAGCAAGGCTGTACTTGGCGCCGACCATCATCGCCGGGATGAGGCCGGTGAAACCTACGCCGATGCCGTCACCGATGAGGGAGTGGATCGGAATGAAGGTGCCAGCCAGAAGGCCCCATACGACGGTGCCGATGTAGCCGGAGAAGAAGCCTGCTTTCATGCCGAAGATGATGCCGACTACCGGCGGGATGAAGGAGAAGAGACGGAGGTGAATCATTCCAGGGATGATCGGTACTGGATTCAGGTAAGCCCAGAGTACGCCGGTGAGTACGCCGAAGACGACGCCATAGATAATGCTTTTCAAAAGGGAGCTGCTGGATTTGTTTTCGCTCATGTGAATATCCTTCTTTCAATGTTTATAGGGAATGAATGAGAAAGGGAAGTGCCGTGGCTACGGCGTAGAAAAGAATGTGTCCTGTGAGGAATACCGTATCAGTGGTGCTGCTCTGAATGTTTTTGAGAGAGGAGCGAGGCGTTTTGAAATTGAGACGGTAGATGTACATGGACAAGGTCATGTTCTGTGCAGTGCCAAGGACGCGGATGAAGAGGGGGACAAGGATGAGGCAGTAGTTGCCTGCGCGGCGGATCAGGCTGCCTTTGTCGGTTTCAAGGCCCCGTGAACGCTGGGCGTCGATGATGGTATGGAACTCCCGCACAATGTTTGGAATCACCTGAAAGACGAGCCCCACGCCGAAAGCAGCCGGATAGGGGCAGGTTCTAAGCTCATCCAGTGCTCTAAAGAAGGGAAAATTGTTTTTGGCTATATATAGGAATAAATTATTTTCCTCTATGAGGATATGCTAGTGGATTTTATGACTGATTTAGCACTATAGGCTTTTATTACAATGCTTGAAACATCTATACCCATGCAGAAAAAGTATACCCTATGCGGCGTATTGACAGGGCGCTATATGCGGGCGCAGCCCATTATATTTTCAGAAATCGGCATTCTATTACATTAAGGGAACCTCTAAAAACTCGAATTTCTATGATTACCATCTTCCTTTGGTTTTCGATCTTTGACCCAGGGAAGAAACATGCATATGGATTTGGGGCGTAAAATCTCATAGTGACTGCAAGTCTAACTAGACCTTGCA
>FR879619.1:20616-25496 GCA_000434475.1 Dialister sp. CAG:486 | reverse complement strand
TTGAACCCTGAACCAAATGAAAGCAAAGTAAAGGGGCAGTGAAGAAATGAGGATTCATTCCTTCACTGCTCCTTTTTATGATTCTGTATTTCTCTCTATCAGGTAACGCGCGATGGCTTTATAGAAATCCTGAGCGCGCTCATACTGCTCTTCCGCTTCCCCCTCTGACACGACAAAGAAATCTGCGTAGTCCGTATTGTTTCGGATCTGAAAAGCCTGACTCAGATATTTCGAATACTTCACATCAAAAATTTTTGTCTTGACGTATTCCCGTTGAAAATAGGAAATCACGCCTGCGTGTTTTTTGAAGTCCACCCCATCTAAGGCCAAAATAGCACGAACAGCAGTAAACATCGCGTAATAAGACCGTCCAATGGAGTCTTTATAACTCGCATGTTCCAGCAACAGCTTCGACGAATCAAGCCGCTCTTTTGCCATAGAAAGACGATAGCGCATCAGTGCCTGTCGATTTTCAGGAAGCAATCGGGATCCCCTCCTGACTGATATTTCTATAATACGGCAAGTCAGCTTTGTACTTCATATACTCCTCATACGGAATCACCGTGGGGGAAATGATGATGCCATACTCCAGCTCCAGATCTGAAGAAATGTCCCAGACCTTTTTCAGCTTGTCTTGCAGTTCCCGACGATCCCCATGCACAATGGCTACGAGATCAATATCCGACTCCTCATCATTTGTTCCCCGCGCATAGGAGCCATACAAAAGAATCTGCTCAATATGGTTGCCAAAAACCCTGTGGTATGCTTGGGCCACATGGTGAAGGATCGTCTGTAATTCTGATGCACTGCACATGGTATCCCCTCCTTTTCTGTATTATAGCATGGGTAAGACCTAAAGGGTATGGGACTATGCTCATGCACCCACGCAAAAAGAGGCTCATCGAGCCTCTTTTTGATATACCTTATTTCAGCACGCCGATTTCCTTATAGTACTTGGCAGCACCCGGGTGGAGCGGGATATCCGCGATGTCCTTCACTGCATTTTCAGCGGTGAGGCCCTTCAGATTTTTCTGAGACTGCCCGAGCTCATCCATGTGTTCCCACAGGGTCTTCGTCAGCTGATAGACCACATCCTCCGGCAGATCGCCGCGACAGAACATGACCATCTTGATCGCCGATGTCTTGACATCCTTATCCTGATTCGGATAGGTGCCGGCTTTGATCGTATAGCTGGTGTACCACGGGTACTTCGCCTTCAGCTCTTTGATGAGGTTGTCATCGATCTCCACGAGGTGCGCGCCGCCTGTCAGCGCCTGCGTCACAGCGGAAGCCGGAGCGCCGGACATGATCCATGCGCCGTCGATGGAGCCGTTCTGCAGCATATCTGCCGCATCGGTGAAGGTGATGTATTCCGCTTTGATGTCATCGGGGAAGGAAAGACCCGCTGCCGTGAAGTGCGTCTCGCATTCGTTATAGACAGAGGAGCCTGCCGATGCCACGGCAAAGTGCTTTCCTTTCACGTCCTTCAGGCTGTTGATCCCGGAATTTGCCGTAGCAACGACCTGATTCGGATTCAGGTACAGGCCGCCGATCGCTTTCAGATCCTTGTAAGCGTGATCCTTGAAGCTGTCCGTCCCATTCAGGCACTGGTAGACATTGGAAGAGATCGCAATGGATACCTGTGCTTCGCCTTCGGATACCATGTTCAGGTTTGCGATGCCGCCGGCCGATGCCTGGCTGGAAGCCTGCACGCCCGGTACCTGACTGCTCCACATGTTCGTGATCGCTGCGCCTACTGCATAGAGCGCGCCCGAAGCTCCCGCCGTCGGGAAATTGATCTTGATCGTCTGTCCGGCCGCCGGTTTTGCCGCGCCGGAAGCTGCTTTCTTGTCATCCCCGCATCCGGCCAGAGCTCCGGTCAGGGTCAGAGCTGCCAGAGACAGCACGATCGCTTTTTTCCATTTTTTTGTCATGATGATCCCTCTCTCTTTCTTCTATCCTACTCTTCTCCACAGAGAATAATAAAGTTGTGATTATTATACTATAAATGAGCGGGCATTGGTAGGTGGGGCTCGGGGGTTCAGGGTTGTGGTGCGACGCATTTCGTCATCCTGAGCGGAGAAAAACGTCGTATGTTAAAAAATGGCTTATCTGAAACGGGAGAACTGAGTCGAAGGATCTAAGCGCCGCGAGTATAAATAATGGCGATGCCCGAAGATAGCATTTCAGTCACTAGTCACTTTTAAGGAAACACTGATTAAATCGTTATCGGATTTCATTCTTGGATTTTTATACAGAGCGAGGAGACATTCAACGCGAATAGCGAGCTATTTAAGGAGAATGTCGACGACACTATGTATAAAAATCCATATGAAATCTGATTCTGCGATTTAATCAGCGTTTCCTTAATCCCAAATCTCTGCTTTCAAACTTGTGGGGATCCCTTTCCCGTAGCGTCATCCCGAGCGCAGCCGAGGGATCTTTCTTGCACTGCGGTCAGTATCACATCGGCATGGGCAGGGAAACGACGCCTTGGTACTACGTATTTCTGCTTTCACACATCCATCGTTTATCGGTCTGCAAAAAAGATTTCTCGACTTCGCTCGAAATGAAGATACGTGGGGCTGATGTCTCCCAGTTACTAGTCACCAGCCACTCCTAATCCCTAGCTACTAATCCCCAGCTACTAATTTCTAGTCACCAGTCACTAGTACCCCCATCCCTATTTCCTTCTCATCCACTGGAAGATGCATACAGCAGCGATGCCTGCGATGCCTGCGATATCCGTCAGGCTGCCCGGGAAGAGCAGCAGCGGGGAGACGGCGATGAGGATCACGCGCTCGATAACGCCAGCCTTGCGGATGATCCAGCCTTCAAGACCGGCCACGAGAGCAAAAGTCCCGATCATCGCGGTGAAGATGCTCCAGAGAGATTCCCAGAGTGTCGCTGTCTTATCGACGCCGATCAGGAGTACCGGATTATCCAAGAAGAAGAACGGGATGATGAAGCCGATGAGCCCGAGGCGGACCGCCCACAGTCCCGTCTTCGTCTGATCAGAGTCGGCGATGCCGGATGCCACATAGGCAGACATGGCGACCGGCGGCGTGATATTCGACAGGCAGGCATAGATGAGACAGAAGAGGTGCGCGATGAGCGGAAGCGCACCCGCCTTGATAAGGACCGGCACCGCGACAGCCTGCACGATGACATAGGCAGCGACGCCCGGGACCCCCATGCCAAGGATCGCGGACATGATCATGACGAGGAAGCCTGCGAGGTAAATGTGACCGCCCTGTACGATAGACAGGATGAGGTAGCCCATATTGAGCCCCATGGATGTCAGAGTGACGGTACCGATGATGATGCCGATGATGACGCAGCACACGCCGACCGAGATCGCACTTTTCGACCCTTCGACGACCGCTTCCAGGATCTTGGCAGGGCCCATGCGGGTATCCTTACGAAGCCAGCTGGCGCCGATGGTGACAAAGATGGAGATCACGGCCGCATAGAGCGGGGTGAAGCCGGCAAACATCAGCCCGATGAGGCTGACGAGCGGAAGCACCAGATGCCCCTGCTCCTTGATGACGACCATCGCATTCGGGATATTCTCCTTTGCGATGCCGGAGAGTCCGAGACGTTTCGCCTCGAAGTGGACCGCGAGCAGCAGGCCGACGTAGTAGAGGAGCGCCGGTGTGATGGAGGCGAGTGCCACATAGGTGTAAGACAGATTCAGAAATTCCGCCATGACGAAGCCGACCGCGCCCATGATCGGCGGGGTGAACTGACCGCCTGTCGATGCCACGGCTTCGACAGCGCCGGCAAATTCCTTCTTGTAGCCCGTGCGCTTCATGAGCGGAATGGTAATGGTACCGGTCGTTGCGACATTGGCAATGGCCGAGCCATTGATCATGCCCATGAGACCGGAGGCGATGACCGCCACCTTCGCCGGGCCGCCGGATGTACGGCCGACAAGCGTCAGCGAGAAATCATTGATGAATTTCGAGAAGCCGCTGTGCTTTAAGAAAGCGCCGAAAACGACGAAAAGGAAAATGTATGTCGCCGATACGCCGATACCGGTGCCAAGCACGCCCTGCGTCCCCCAGAACTGGGTAATGAGCACGCGCTTCAGCGTGAAGCCATTGTGTCCGAAATAGCCCGGCAGGTATGCGCCAAACCAGTTGTACGCCAGAAAGACTGCCGCGAGAATCGCAAGATTGCCGGATGCGCGGCGCGCCGCTTCAAAGACGCAGACGATCGCGACGAGGGCGATGCCGACCTCCATATCAGAAATACGGCCGCCGGTCTGTGCAATGCGCGTGTAATTCAAGATCAGGTAAGTGAAAGAGCCGATGGAGCCCAGAATGAAGATCCAGTCCCAGATCGGCGGCAGCTTCCTTCTGCGCTTCTCCTTCTTATACGTAGGAAACAGCAAAAAGGTAAACAGCAGTAAGAAAATACAGTGGATCGCACGCAGATTGATCGCGCTGATCGCGCCGATGGTCGTGAAATACAGCTGGAACGCCGTCCACACGCAGAGAAGCACGATGATGGCCTTCCCGAGCGGTCCTTCATAAATACGCATGCGGGAGTCTGCGTCCTTGTCCTCCAGCATCTTCCGGGCTTTGTCATCCAGCTCGGCCTTGCTTTCCGCCACATCCTCCAGGCGGACGTCTTTCTCTTGACTCATGATTTCCTCCTATCCTTCCATTTCGGGTCTTTCCCGAAGAGTCGTATTGGTACAGTATAGCAGAGAATGGGTTTAGGGTTCAAGGTTCGAGGTTCAGGGTAGCCTAGGGGGCGGCTCCGTCCACTGATTATGAATGAAAGCTCTGCTCGAATGAGGAATGAGGAATGGTGGTGCGGCGCATAAAAATCAGAAGCGCCGCGGAGTTTTGATAGCGCTTCGCGCCGTCGTC
>FR879619.1:563-20566 GCA_000434475.1 Dialister sp. CAG:486 | reverse complement strand
CCGAGGGATCTTTCTTGCACTGCGGTCAGTATCACATAAGCACCGGCAGGGAAACGACGCCTTGGTGCTACGTATTTCTGCTTTCAAATATCCTTCGTTTAGCGGTCTGCAAGAAAGATTTCTCGACTTCGCTCGAAATGACGATACGAGAGCCTGATGTCTCCTAGTCTCCTAGTCACCAGTCACTAGTCACTTCTAATCCCTAATCCCTAGCTACTCATCCCTGCTTTCAAACTTCAGGGTTCGCCCGTGGGGCGTGCCGTCCCTTGATTACGTACGAAAGAGAGAGCGGGTTCTACAGGTTCAGAGGGTTCAGAGGGGTGGTGCGGCACATTTCGTCATCCTAAGCGGAGAAAAACGTCGTATGTTAAAGAATGGCTTATCTGAAATATGAGAACTGAGTCGAAGGATCTAAGCGCCGCGAATTTTAAATATCCATTGTTCACGAAAGATGAAAAACCGGTGAACCTTTTGAACCTTCAGAACCCGTTTAACCTATTTCTCCCCTGAACCCCGAGCCCAATCAAAAAGCGCCATGCTCCATCTGAGCTTGGCGCTTTTCACATTTTATTTACTTTCAAAGAATGCTTTGTACGCGAGGTAGGTCTCGTAGGCATCTGCCTTGGAGAGGAGATCATACGGCGCATGCATGGAGAGCATGGCGGTGCCGCAGTCTACCACTTCTGCGCCCCAGTCCGCCATCATGAAGGCGATAGTGCCGCCGCCGCCCTGATCGACCTTGCCGAGCTCGCCGATCTGCCAGCAGACACCGGCTTCATTGAAAATGGTGCGGATCTTCTGCAGGAATTCCGCATTCGCATCATTGCTGCCGGACTTGCCGCGAGCGCCGCCATACTTGGTGAGATTGATGCCATAGCCGAGGAAGGAGGCATTGTCCTTTTCGGAGACCTCTGCAAACATCGGATCCATGCAGGAGTTCACGTCAGCGGAGAGCATTTCACTGTTTTCCATGGTCTCATAGAAATCAAGGATGGCATCCTTGCCCTGCAGCGCGAGGAGCTTCATGACGAATTTGACGAAATAAGAGGACTCCATGCCCGTATTGCCGTAGGAGCCGATCTCCTCTTTATCGGTCAGGAGTGCCGCCTGGGTCTTGACACCCGGTTTAGCCTGAAGGATCGCTTCGAGGTTCGCATAGGAGCAGACACGGTCATCCTGTCCATAGGAGGCGATGAGGGAGCGGTCGAAGCCGACGTCACGGCTCTTGGTCGCCGGGACGAGTTCGAGCTCCGCAGCGGCAAAGTCTTCCTCTTCGATGCCGTAGGTATCCTTCAGCATCTTCATGAAGACTTCCTTCGGCTTCAGATCTTCTTCGGCATTCGTGCCTGCGATGGCCTGGAGCTGTTCACCCGTGATGCCTTCTGCGAGCGTTTTCTTCATCTGGTCCTGCGCCATGTGGATCAAAAGGTCGGATACGTAGAAGATCGGATCGTCATCTTTGAGACCGATATTGATATCGACCTTCTTGCCGTCCTTCGTGTATACGACACCGATCAGCGCGAGCGGGATGCAGGTCCACTGGTACTTCTTGATGCCGCCATAGTAGTGTGTACGGAAATATACGATGCCATCCTGCTCATGCACCGGATTGGCCTTGAGGTCGAGGCGCGGAGAGTCGATGTGGGAACCGACGATCTTGATGCCTGCATGCACCGGTTCTTCCCCGATGACAGCCAGGATCACAGACTTGCCCTTCTGGTTCCAGTACACCTTGTCGCCCGGCTTGAGGGAGTCCATATCATAGACCGGCTTGAAACCGGCGGCCTCTGCCTGACCGATGATCTCATCGGCTGCCAGACGCTCGGTGCGTGCGGCGTCCAGGAATGCCTTGTACTTTTCACCATAGTCCATGACAGCCTGGCGTTCATCGGCGTCCATGCGCTGCCATACAGACTTGGTTCTGCTATATGTTTCTTTCATAATAAAGCCTCCTTTAGAGAATGATTATCATGTAAGTATTATAAACGGCAGGGAAGAGAAAGACAATAGAAAGTTCGAGGTTCATGGTTCAGGGTTCGGGGTTGTGGTGGTTTCGCCGCGAATATATATGGGGCGATGTCCGAAGGTGGTATTCAAGTCACTAGTCACTCCTAATCCCTAGCTACCATTCACCAGTCACCAGTCACCAGCCACTAGTCCCCCGGGAACATTTTATTCAGATAGTATGTCAGCACCGCAAAGACCGCCATGACCACGAAGACCATGGGATATGCGATGACCGTCAGCATGATGGAAGATTCGATACTTGTCATAGTGCCTCCTTATGAAAGGACAGGAATCAGCGCGAGGACGAGACCGCCGGCCACGACGGATGCCACCTGGCCTGCCACATTGACGCCCATCGCGTGCTGGATGATGTAATTGGTCGGGTCCTCTTTGAGCGCCATCTTCGCGATGACACGCCCGGACATCGGGAACGCGGAAATGCCGCATGCCCCGATCATCGGATTGATCTTCTTGTTGAGGAAAAGGTTCACGACCTTTGCGAAGAGGACGCCGCCGACCGTATCAAAGACGAAAGCCACAGCCCCCAGCGCCAGGATCTTCAAAACATCCAGCGTGAGGATATTCTCAGCCGTCATGGTCGCACCGACCGTGATGCCGAGGAAAAGGGTCACGAGATTCGAGAGCTCATTCTGCGCGGTGTCAGAGAGTGAGTCGCAGACGCCGGAGACCTTCAGCATATTGCCGAACATCAGCGCACCGATGAGCGGCACGGAGATCGGTGCAAGGATCCCTGCAAAGAGGACGACCATGAATGGGAAAAGGAACTTGACTGTCCAGGATACCGGTTTCTCTTCGCGGTACGCCATATGGATCCTGCGCTCATGCTTCGTCGTCAAGAGCTTCACGATCGGAGGCTGGATGATCGGGACAAGTGACATATAGCAGAAAGCCGTCACGGTCAGGGGCGCGAGAAGGTTCGTCGCAAATTTCTGCGCGACGAAAATGGTGGTCGGACCATCCGCTGCCCCGATGATGCCAATGGATGCCGCTTCGTTGAAAGGAAATCCGACGACAGACGCCAGCATCGTCGCTGCGAAAATACCGAAATGAGCCGCTGCGGCAAAGAGCATGACGTACGGCGCACGGATCAGCGCATCAAATTCACACATCGCACCGACCGCGATAAAGATCAGCACCGGGAAAAGCTCATTGGCGATGCCCGCCTGATAGAGGACAGACAGAAATCCCGGTTCTCCTCCATCCGTCGGGATGACCGCAAAGTGCCCGGGGATATTGGCAAGGATACAGCCCACCCCCATCGGGAAGAGCAGCATAGGCTCATAGTCCTTCTTTACGCCGAGCCAGATCAGGACTGCGCCGATGGCAAACATGACCCAGACCGTGGGGTCGGACATGCCCATGACACCGGTGAATAATTCTTCTAAAACTTTTTCCCAGTTCTCCATGAATACCTCCTATATTGAAATAATGAATTGGGACTATGTGAAAAGCGATAGACGCTTGGAATTGGTTCAAGGCAGCGGGTTCAGGGTTGTGGCAGCGGCTGCGCTGCGATCCTTCGACTCAGGTCGCAGCTGTTCTGGCATTCGTTATCTCTCATACGACGTTTCTCGCCGCTCAGGATGACGAAACAGGGCGATACCCGAAGGCTGGAGGATAGAAGTCAGCTGTCTCCTAGTCTCCCCGTCTCCTAGTCAAATTCCTAACGAAAACAGGACCTGACATTTTTCAATGCCAGGTCCTGTTCTTTATTCCCTGCCCCCGTGCCATCCGCAGGAAATCCTATGCAGTTTATACCTCATACCCCAGAAGCGGGAGAATGACGAAGACGACCAGCGCCCAAATGACGCCTGCTCCGGCAAAAATACCGAAGGTGATCGCAAAGCCCTCCTTCGTGCGCGGCACGCCGAGAAGACTGTAGTTTCCCATCACGCCGCGGCGCACCATGAAGCCATTGTCTTTTCTCTGACGGAACCACTTCATTTTGTGCTCGTAGCTGATGCTGTAGGCAGTAAGTACGGCCACGACCGAAGCGATCAGCCAGTAAATAAGAAAACGGGCTGCGTGGAAATCCTGAACATCTGATAGATCTATAAGTTGTGGCATAAATGCACCATCCTTGTACGAATTTTTATGTTACCTATTATAAAGCACGGATGGGATTTTGGCAATGAGGGAATGACGCGGCGGCTTCGGCTCCTTTGGGGAAGGCGATGTGGTGCGGCGCATAAAGCGTGAGGTCTTCGAGCTCCCGGAAGGCTTTCTCCCATGAAAAAAGGGATGTGAAATAACGATCGTCTCATTTTCGCTTTCATTCTGCTGCGGGGGACTTGCAGCTCTCATAGGAGTGACTGGGAAACCTTATCCCCGCTGTCTTTCATACCATGTCTGCCCTATCCGCCCCTGCGGGCACCTTCCCCTAGAGGGGAAGGCTGCGATACGAGAATACCATCCTCTAAAAAAAGGCGGCGAAGCCGCCACGAGAGCCCCGAACCTTGAACCCTGAACCGAATGAAAGCAAAGCAAAAAGGAGCAGTGAAGAAATGCGGATTCATTTCTTCACTGCCCCTTTTCTCACTTCATCATATCGGTAAAGTTCTTGATGATGACGATCGGTGTTTTCTGGTTGTCATTGCCGAAAGGATTATCGATCAGGATCTTGGCGATCTGTTTCGGGTCAAGGCCCTGGCTCTTTCCGAGGACGGCAGCGCGTTTCAGGTCATTGACATCTGCGATGACCGCGCCGTAGGCGCCGGTCGCCTTCTTGATCTTTTCACAGACATTGTCGGTATCCGCCGGACCATAGACGAGGCATTTGTCGAAAGGCGGCATGGTACCGGTGACATCATCGATCAGAGATGCCTGACGGCAGCGGGCGTAGAAGACGCCGTTCTTGCCGAAGAGCTTTGCGACAGCGCCGAGGACGAAGGAGAAGAGCATGTTCCATTTCCCTTCTTCATCCATGGCTGCCTGCATGCCGTAGATGCTCGCCATGGAGCCTGCGGACGGGACGAAGCGGTTCATGAGACGGGCCTGCCAGCAGACATTCAGCTCTTCCGGACGGACGTAGCGGTTCTGGGTGATGGCGACGACGGACTCTGCACTGCAGACGATGTCATGGTCGGTGATCTTGTCGCCGGCGTATTCCAGAATGGCATCGACGATGTTGTCGTGATGGGTCAGGATACGGGTGTGGATCGGTATGAGTTCTAATTCTGCCATTTATCTCACCTCCGTTTTATATTCATAGAGCGCATTTCTGAGCTCTTCCTTCGAAAGAACGATGCGGGACTTCGCATAGTAGTAGTCGCTTCTTGCGACGACCTGATAAATGACATCCATTCCCATTTCCGGGAAGGTCTCCAAGTCATGGAGAATGCTGTCGCCCTTGCCCTTGATCTCCAGGGTGATGAGGAATTTCTTCGTCTTGCCCGGATCTAAGATGAAGGCCTGCCAGTAGTCATCGGGACGCGGCATATCGAAATCGGTGAGGTGTGCCGTGACGACGGCTTCATCGTACTGCTCAAAAGGCAGGTACACGCGGACAAAGGCATCCATGATGGTGCCGAGCTGCTTGCCGACGTTCTTGATCGGCAGTGTGCAGGAGAGCGTCACGCTCTTCATATCCATGGACTCCACATGGAAAGGCGTCCGCTTGGACTTCATCACCTTCAGCACACAGTCGCCTTTGATGATGGCGATGGCCCAGTAGGCAATGAATCCCAGGCAGATCAATAAGATGATGACTGCCAGAATTTTCGTGATCAGTAACATGTTTGTCACACTCCTAAATGATAAATCAGTTGTCGGGTTCGGGGTTCAGGGTTGTGGTGGCGGCTTCGCCGCGAGTATATATGAGGCGATGCCCGAAAATAGTATTCAAAGTCGCTAGTAACTTGTGACTAGGAATTAGTAGCTAGGGATTAGGTTTGCGATACGAGAAAACCGCTAGTTTCAAACCTCCGCGGCGCTTCTATATTTTTATGCGTCGCACCACCATTTCGCATTTCGCATTTCACATTTCACATTTCTCATTCAAGTGAGGCTTTCAATCGTAATCAAGGGGCGCCCCGCCCAGAGGCTCACCTTGCCTCCTTTACAATTCCAAACTTCCCTTTTCCACCTTCACGTCGCCGAAAAGTTTCTTCACGAGCGGTGCGGAATTTTCAAGGCCCTCGGTGAAATAGAAGGTCTTCTCCTGCGGCGCATCCGCCAGCGCGTCATGTGCGCGGAGGATGTCCATGCCGGTCTCCACCGTCGGGAGCGCCGGATCAAGGAAGCGTACCTTCGGCAGCACCTTCCTGAATACATCAGCGATCAGCGGATAATGGGTGCAGGACCAGATCGCAGTGTCTGCATCTAATGCATGATACTCCTCTGCCGCCTGTTTGACAAGGGCAGAAAGGGTATTTTCGTCCGCATTTCTTTCGATCGCCGCCGCCAGTCCGTCACAGGGGACCTCCACAAAATCCAGCTGCGGGTATTTTTTCTGAAAATATGCCTTGTGTGCATGCGTCGCGATCGTCGCAGGCGTCGCAAAAACAGCGAAGCGCTTCGCGTCCTCGGCCGCCTTCACCTCCATGCTCATCTTGATGATAGGGATATCTTCTTCAAAAAAAGCAGGCGGCACATTGAAGGAGATCGTATTGCACGCGATCAGGATCATCTTCACCTGATGCTCCTTCAGAAAATCCTTGATGGCAAAGGAGAATCGCACAATGTCATCCCGACTGCGTTCGCCGTAGGGATTTCTCTTCGTATCTCCGAGAAATACGATGCCTTCTTCCGGGTACGTCTCATGCAGCACGCGAGCTACCGTAAGACCTCCGATGCCCGAGTCCATGATGCCGATCGGTCTGTTATCCATTATATCCTGTCTCCTTCCGAGAGCTTCACAAGGCCTTCGATCTTTTCCTTCGGAATGCGCGCGATGCGGCCCGTCTTCATATTTGTGTATGTATTGACCGTATGCCCCGTCGTCAGAAGCTCGCCCGTGGATTCGCGCACGACCTCATAATCGAAGTCCAGCCGCACGCGATCGACGCGGCGAAGGTATGTCTTGATGAGGAGCGTATCATCATAGCAGGCAGACTTCAGGTATTTCACACTGACCTCGACGATCGGAAATACGATTCCTTCCTCCATCAGCTCATTCAAGTCGAGCCCGCCCGCACGCAGATACTCCACCCGCGCCTCCTCAAAATACTTGAGGTAGTTCGCATGATGCACCACCTTCATGCCGTCAGTCTCGTAAAAGGTCACTCTTCTTTTATAGGTAAACATAGCGGTATCCTCCATTGGTCAATGGAGATATTATAGCACAATCGGTGGGAGGGTTTAAGGGATTAAAGGTTCAAAGGTTCAAGGGTTCAAGGTTCAGGGTTCAGGGTTGTTGTGGCGGCTTCGCCGCAAATATATGGGCGATGCCCGAAAGTGAGTGGGTAGCAGGTTTCCCGTTTGGGAGTTCCAAACATCGATCGCTAGGGAAACACTGATTCAATCGTTGTCAGATTTCATTCTTGGATTTTTATACAGAGCGAGGAATCATCTGACGCGAATAGCAAGCTATTTAAGGAAGATGATGACGAAGCTATGTATAAAAGTCCATATGAAATCCGACTCTGCGATTTAATCAGCGTTTCCCTAAGCCGCGAATGACAAAGATTTCTCGCTTGCGCTCGAAATGACGATACGGGAGTCTGATGTCTCCTAGTCTCTTAGTCACCAGTCACTTGAGACTCCTAATCCCTAGCCACTTATCCCTGCTTTCAAACTTTGGAGTCCGAGGTTTGAGGGGAAATGAGAAATGCAAAATGATGGTGCGACGCATAAAAATCAGAAGCGCCGCAGAGGTTTGAAATTAGCGGTATTCTCGTATCGAAAACCTAATCCCTAGCTACTAATCCCTAGTCACAAGTTACAAGTCACTAACCACTAGTCACTTCTTCCCAAACGCGAAGAAGCTCTTCACCTTCTGCCAGAAGGAGCGGACGCGGGAGATCTTCACGGGCTGCTTGACGGCCTGCGCTTTCTGCACCTGCCGGACGAGGGTCATATTCCGATGCGCAGTCCTCGTCACGACACGGGGCGGCGCGGTGAAGGTCTTCTCGCTCTTCGGCTCGGATCCATGCAGAGATGCCGCGCTGCTCTCCACCGCGCGGATGGTGCATTTCCGCCGGCTTGTATCCATCGGGGAGGGGCTCTCTCTTCTGCCGCTTCCCGCCGCCGGCTCTATTGCCTTCGCTGCGCCTCCCACGATCGTCCCGGTCTTTAGATCAAACTTTGCAAAGCCGGCTTCCTGGGCAAAGGGACTGTCTTCGAAGGTGTGCGCCGCAGCAGACGCCGCGGCCGTCGGCTCCGGCTTTCCCCGGCGCATCTCCTCCCGCTCGATCTGCTTCATGAGGCGGTTTCTCGCCCGCGGATCAAAGGCGGGCTCCCGCTCCGCCCAGAAGCCGGACTGCTGGATCTTTCTCTGGTCCAGATCATAATTGATTTTGGCTCCGCAGTGATTGCATCGGATACTCCCCTTCCTTTTCTTCACATCCAGATCGAAAAGGGTGAGCTTCTGTCCACACACGTGGCAGGTCAAAGTAAATGGCATAGTGCCTCCTGAAAGGTTCAATAGGTTCTATGGGGGTAGTGCGGCGCATCATCACATAGAAGCGCCGTAAGTCGGAATGACGATACGAAACAAGTCATAGGGAGATGGATTTCTTACCGCCACGGGGATCCATCCTGCGCCTTTGGCGCGGCCCTTCCTTAAGCGCCTGCTCAGATGAGATGTTTCCCTTAGTCCCCACTCATCAACATAGTAAGTATAGGGCATGAGCGAAATTTCTACAACGGGGCTGCGGCGAAAGGTTTTCATTTCAAGCGCAAAGCCCCCCGTTGAACCCGCTCACCCCGCTTTCTCTCCCACGCAAAAACCGCTCCTTTCGGAGCGGTTTTCAGATCAGCATTCCTCTAATTATTTCTTGTCAGCGAGGTACGCTTTGAGCGCATCAGCGAGTCTCTTTACGCCTTCTACAGTGACATCGTCGTCATTGTAGGAGAAGTTCAGACGGAAGAAGTTCTTCTTGCCGGATTCCGGGAAGAAGGCATCGCCCGGTACGTAAGCGACTTTTCTTTCCAGCGCGTACTTGAAGAGGTCGCGGGAGTTGCAGCCTTCCGGCAGTTCGACCCACAGGAAGAGCCCGCCATGCGGATAGGTGCATTTGACATCCTTCGGGAAGTATTCTTTGATGGCATTGCACATGACGTCACGGCGATGTCCATACAGCTTGCAGTTATCCTGAACGTGGCCTTCGAAGTCATAGTTCTTCATGTACATAGCGACTTCACGCTGGGTGACAGATGGAGTAGCAAGGTCGGTGGAGCCTTTGACGAGATCCATCTTCGCGAGGATCTCATCATTGCAGACCATCCATGCAAGTCTCATGCCAGGAGCCAGTGTCTTGGAGAAGGTGCCGGAGTACATGACGAGGTGTTTCGGATCCATGGTGATGAGCGGAGCGATCTCTTCGCCTTCGAAACGCAGATCGCCGTAGGGGTTGTCTTCGAAGACCGGGATCTCATACTTGGTGACGAGTTCCATCATTTTCTTGCGGCGTTCGAGGGACATGCAGCGGCCGGTCGGGTTCTGATAGTTCGGGATGACGTAGATGAATTTGACATTCGGGGTGGATTCCAGATATTTTTCCAGTTCTTCAGGAATGATGCCGTCATCATCGGTCGGAACTTCGATGTATCTTGGCTGTTCGAAATCAAAGGCACCGATAGCGCCGAGGTAGGTCGGGCTTTCACAGAGAACGACGTCGCCTTTGTTCAGGAAGACACGGCCGGTAATGTCAAGACCCTGCTGGGAGCCGGTGACGATCATGATGTTCTTGGCTTCGACCTTTTCCATCCCCATCGGCATGTACATTTTGTTCATGCGATCAGCGATGGCTTCACGCAGGCCGAGGAAGCCGAGGGACGGACCGTACTGCATAGCGCCGGCGCCATCTTTTTCACGGACTTTGACAGCGACTTCGGTGAGTTCCTTCAGCGGGAAGGTCTTCGGAGCCGGCAGACCGCCTGCGAAGGAAATGATATCCGGCTGCGCGGTCAAAGCCAGGAGGGGACCAAGGTCGGAAGGACCCATCTGTTCGAGTACATCAGAAAAACGAATTGCCATAGCAATCTCTCCTTTCAAAATAAGAAGACGATGTCTTCTGTATTGCCTGATGATAAAAGAATGAAATTCCAGAGATCAGGACTTCGCGATCGGAAAGGGGCGTGGTCAAAAAATTCACCAAATAAAAAACGCCCCCACTTCCTTTCGGAAGTAGGGGCGACATGCGCGGTACCACCCTACATTATACTCAATTCATCCCTAACGCGGATCTGCGCCTTTCCCTACTCCGTTCGAAAAAGGGGCTCACAGGGGATGATCATCCATCATGACCGGTACTGCTTTTCACCATCCAGCAGCTCTCTGAGACTTTCTCACGATCGATCCTGTCCTGTTCTTTGCCTTTCCTGCCTGTAACGCCGGCGGCGTCAGAGACTTATCATCCCTGAGACTCCCGAGTGAGCTGAAGCGTCTTCTGCGCTGACTTTCACCATCCGTCAGCTCTCTATACCATCCGGCGCTGTTTCTCTCGTTCTCTGCCTTTCATTCTTTTATTGTATATCTGATTTTACTACTCTTAGAGGAAATGTCAATAGAAAGTTTGAATACGGAACGGCTCCGGCAAGCGGCAGAGAGAAGAGGGTCTCCGCTACCCATCACCAAAGCCCCCTTCGAGGGGGGCTTTGGGATCCACGCTATTCTCTTAGTTGCTTTCTCTGAAGTACGGCTTGAAATTCGATTCATGGGCGCCCTTATTATCCTTCCCGCGGTTATCGCGGCGACCGTTTTTGTTATTATCGAAACGGCGGCGGCGTCCGTCGAAGCGGCGGCCATCACGACCTTCTGCCCCATCGCGGCCTTCCCCGTGGAAGCGTCTTCTCGGGCGGTCTCCGCCATCGAAGCGGCGGCGCGGGCCATTGCCTCTTCTTCTGCGGAAATTCGGGAGCTCTTCGGTGATATTGACCGGGGTGACGTCCGGCTGCTTGGTGAGGAGCTTGATCGCTGCAGCGACGAGAGAGATGGAGTCGACATCATTCAGAAGATCTTCGGCGCTTTCTCTATAGTCTTCGAGCCCCCCTGCCTGTGCGGTATCCGAGAGACTTTCGATGGCTGCCTTCTGATTTCCTTCGATGACCTGAGAGAGAGTCGGGACTGCACGTCTCTTGATGCGGCGGCGGATGACGCGCTCGATGTCACGAAGCTGGCCCATTTCTCTGGAAATGACGAAGGTCGTCGCAAGTCCCGTCTGTCCCGCACGGCCGGTACGGCCTACACGGTGGACGTAGATCTCCGGATCCTGCGGCATGTCGAAGTTGTAGACATGGGTGACGCCGGAAATATCAAGACCACGGGCAGCGACGTCGGTCGCTACCAGGATATCGATGGTGCTTTCCTTGAACTGACGGACTACGGTGTCTCGTTTCTGCTGCGAAAGGTCTCCGTGAAGTCCTTCGGCCATGTAGCCTCTCTTCTTCAGGGCTTCGGTCACTTCATCGCAGCGGCGCTTCGTGCGGACGAAGACGATAGCAAGCTCCGGATCCTGCATGTCGAGCAGACGGCAGAGCGCATCAAATTTCTGACGGTCGGGCAGCTCGATGTATTCCTGCTCGATGAGATCGATGGTGACAGTCGCTGCTTTGATCTTCACGATCTCCGGTTCCTTCAGGAAGGTTTCCGCCAGCTCGCGGATCGGGGCAGGCATGGTCGCGGAGAAGAACATGGTCTGGCGTTCTTCCGGAATGCCAGCCAGAATGGTACGGATGTCATCGATGAATCCCATATCTACCATTTCATCGCCTTCGTCGAGCACGAGGATCTGCACATGAGACAAGTCGATGGTGCCGCGCTTCATGTGGTCCATCAGACGGCCCGGGGTCGCGACGATGATATTCGGGTGCTTTCTGAGCGCTTTGAACTGGCGCTCGATATCCTGTCCGCCGTAGATCGGCAGTGCATGGATCGGCAGGTACTGGGCAAGATGGTTGATCTCTTCCGCAGACTGGATGGCAAGCTCACGGGTCGGCGAGAGGACGACGGCCTGCGGTCCCTTCCCGGAAATGTCGATCCGCTCTAGGATCGGAATGCCAAAAGCAGCCGTCTTGCCGGTACCGGTCTGTGCCTGCCCGATCAGGTCCTTCCCTGTAAGCGCGGTAGGGATAGCGGCTTTCTGGATGGGAGTCGGTTCTTCAAAGCCCATATCCTCTACGGCTTTCAAAATTTCCGGCTTCACGCCGAGTTCTGTGAATGTGTCGTACATAGCTCCTCCTTGTGCGCTCATGGGTACGCCGGGCGTTCTTCGCCCTTTTGACTGTATATATTATATGTATGTATATAGCAGGCTCTGGGGAAATCCATTCCCTCATGCATTTCGCATCTTCCGGCGTCTGGCCGGGCATAAAAAAAGAGAACGCTGCAAGCGTCTCTCCCATGACTGTTTCGTTCGATTGTCCGTTCTCTCGGTGCCTGCATAGCGGCTTTATTATATCATACTTCGTCTATATTCTGCAGAAAGGAAATGGAAAAGCGCCTTGGCGTTCACCGCGGTGCGCTGCCTCTTCCTTTAGAAAGCTTATCCTTTCAAGTGAGACGTGGCGCTTTAGCGCATCCGCCTCGAAGGCTATAAAGCATCTCAGCAAGGACGATCCAACCGCTGCCATCTCCCAGACCAGTACCAAAAAATATTCTAAATTCCTCTTGCATGTTTATTCCCTTAGTTGTATAATTATCACAATTCAATTTAAAGCTATTCACGAAGAAGGCTCGTTTTACCCAACATTTTCAAGAAATTCTAACCTCTTAGAGATGAATAGAATTGTATAACATGCATAAACCGGCTTTCTTCCTCAAAGGAGAATCACTCATGTTTGAAAAAGAAATCAAAGAAAAAGTCAATGAGATCACACCACAAGTCGTGACATGGCGCCGCCATTTCCATACCTACCCGGAAATTTCCGGTGAAGAAAAAGAGACCTCCCTCTACATTCAGGAAGAGCTCAAGAAGCTCGGCATCCCATTCGAGACAGGCTTCTTCGGCACTGCCGTCCTTGGCACGATCAAGGGCGAGCAGCCCGGCAAGACCGTCGCTCTCCGTGCGGACATGGATGCGCTACCCGTCACCGAGCAGACAGGACTTCCCTTCGCTTCGAAGAACAAAGGCAAGATGCACGCCTGCGGCCATGAGAAGAATAAAGACGAGATGCCCCCCTGCGGCAATGACAGCCACATGGCGATCCTCCTCGGAGCGGCCGCCGTATTGAACCAGATGAAGTCCCAGCTCAAGGGGACAGTCAAGCTGGTCTTCCAGCCAGCCGAAGAAGAGGCAGCGATCGGAGGCGGCCGTCACATCGCGGCAAGCGGCAAGCTCGATGATGTCTCTGAGATCTATGGCCTTCACGTATGGCCGGAGCTCCCCGTCGGCGTCATCGGCTTGAAGCCGGGCAATCTCATGGCTGCTTCGGATCGTTTCTACGTCCATGTAAAAGGGAAATCCACCCATGCCGCGCAGCCGCACAACGGCACCGACGCGCTGGTCGCTGCCGCGCACTTCATCATCGACGTGCAGTCCCTGATCTCCCGAGAGATGAACCCGATGGAAAACGTCGTCTGCACCATCGGCCTTATGAATGCAGGCACACGCTACAATGTCGGCGTCGAAGATGCCTACCTCGAAGGCACCGTCCGTACCTACACACCGGCGCTGCGCGACAAGATGGAAGCGCGCCTCGGTGAGATCCTGAAGGGGCTCGATGTGATGTTCGGCACACACTCGGAGCTGAACTACGTCCGCGGCCACAGCGCCACCATCAATACACCGGAAAAGATCCAGTTCCTGCAGGAGATCGGAAAGACCTACGTCGGTGAAGAGCACCTGACCCAGCCGCAGTACCCGTCCATGTGCGCGGAAGACTTCTCCTCCTATCTGGAAAAATTCCCCGGCGCCTTCCTGTGGCTCGGTACCGGCAAACCGGGCACACCGGCCCTTCACAATGCCAGCTTTTCCATCGATGAATCGATCCTCCCCTTAGGCGTCACGATGGAGGCCGCAGCGGCGATCGAGGCTTTGAATAAGTAAATCACATAAATCACGCGAAATTTGAAAGCAGGGATGAGGGATTAGTAGCTAGGGATTAGGAGCTAGGGATTAGGAGCCTCGAGTGACTAGTGACTGGTGACTAAATGCCACTTTCGGGCATTGCCACTATCTATACTCTGCGGTGCTTCCATATTTTTATGCGCCGCACCAGCACTCCTAACTCCTCACTCCTAACTGGCGAGCAAAGCTTTCATCCACAATCAGTGGACGAGCCGCCCCACGAGCTAACCCCGAACCCTATCCCGTTTGAATGATATTTGATTCTACCGATAAACGGAGTAATGATTTCCATGATACTAGACGACATTGCTGCCGAGACCAGGCGGCGGATCGAGCGGCTGAAGGCGGACGGCTACTATGGCCGCCTGCATGAAGAAATGAAGCACTTCACGCCGCAGACGGATGATCTGTTTTACAAGAATCTGGCAAGTGACGGGCTCTCCCTCATCTGCGAGCTCAAGAAAGCGTCTCCTTCGAAGGGGACGATCAGCGAGGACTTCCCCTTTGCGGCGATTGCCAAAGAGTATGAAGCGGCGGGGGCTTCCGCGATCTCGTGCCTGACAGAGCCGAAATGGTTCAAAGGCGATATCGCTTACTTGAAGAAGGTGGCGCAGGAGGTGAAGGTTCCCGTGCTCCGCAAGGACTTCATCATCGACCGCTGCCAGATCGAAGAGGCGGCGCTCGCAGGGGCTTCGGCCATCCTCCTTATCGCAACCATCCTCTCCGATGAGGAGATCAGAGAGTTTCTCTCCTACGCCAAGAGCCTTGGCCTTGGCGTCCTGGCAGAAGCGCATGATGAGAAGGAAATGGAGCGGATGCTTGGTGCAGGGGCCCGCATCGTCGGCGTGAATAACCGCGATCTTCGCGATTTCACCATCCATCTGGAAAATACCGAGCATCTGGCAAGGCTCGTGCCCAAGGACCGTATCCTTGTCTCGGAAAGCGGCATGATGTCAGAGGCGATCGTGAAACAGATGCGAGAGGCCGGCGCCGACGCCGTCCTCATCGGCGAGATGCTGATGAGAGCGGGGGAGAGAAGAGGGAATGTGATCCGAGCATTGAGGGAAGAGAATCAATAGTGGGTTCAGGGTTAGCCCCTTGGGGGGGATGCCCGTGGATTGCGGATGAAAGCTTCGCTTGAATGGGAAATTAGAAATGAGAAATGCGAAATGGTGGTGTGGCGCATAAAAATAAGGAAGCGCCGCGGAGCCTCCTCACTCCTAACTGGCGAGCAAAGCTTTCATCCACAATCAGTGGACGAGGCACCCCACGAACTAACCCCGAACCCCGAACCCTGAACCCATTGAACCCCATAGGAGATCCCACCATGAATCCAGTCTTACATCAATCCTTCCTCACGATGCTCGACTATACGCCCGAGCAATTCGCCTACTATCTGGACCTCGCAGCCCAGCTGAAAAAAGATAAAAAAGAAGGCAAAGAAGCCCAGACATTAAAGGGCAAAAATTTTGCCCTTATTTTTGAGAAAGACTCCACCCGCACACGCTGCGCATTCGAAGTCGCTGCCCGTGACCAGGGAGCCTACACCACCTACCTTGGCCCGACCGGAAGCCAGATCGGCAAGAAAGAATCCATCGCCGACACCGCCCGCGTGCTCGGCTCCATGTTTGATGCCATCGAATTCCGCGGATTCGACCAGAGTGCTGTCGAAGAACTCTCCGAAAAAGCCGGTGTCCCCGTCTGGAACGGTCTCACCGACTATGACCACCCGACACAGACACTGGCGAATTTCCTCACCCTGAAGGAGCACTTCAAAAAGCCGCTGAACCAGATCTCCTATGCCTATGTCGGACACGGCCAGTCAAACATGGCACACGCCCTGATGGCAGGCGCCGCACTTGCCGGCATGGACTTCCGCATCATCGGACCTGCCCAGTTCTTCCCGGAGGATGACTTCACCGCCAAGTGCAAGGAGATCGCGAAGAAGACAGGCGCGACCTTCACCTTCACTGACGATCCAGTAGAAGGCGTCAAGGGCCTTGATGTCATCTATACCGGTGTATGGGTCACGATGGGCGACCCCTATGAACTTTGGGGCGAGCGCATCAAGCTCTTTATGCCATACCGCATCACCGTGGACATGATCAAGAACACAGGAAATCCGGACACCGTCTTCTGCCACTGCCTGCCTGCTTTCCACAATACAGAGACTAAGGTCGGAAAAGACATCTACGAGCGTTTCGGCTTGGACGGCATCGAAGTCACCGACGACGTTTTCGAAGCCCCATTCTCACTCGCCTTTGAGGAAGCAGCGAACCGCCTGCCCACCATCAAAGCCGTCATGGTCGCTACCTTTGCTGACTATCCCATCGAAAAGTAAGAGAGGAGGAAATCATTATGACTACGCAAAAACTGCCGAAAGTATTCATTGTTGGTGAATCGGGGACCACGGGCCTGAGACTGCACGATCGTTTGATTTCCCGAAGCGACATCGAGCTCCTCTCTCTCCCCGATGAAAAAAGAAAAGATATCCCAACCATCGTGGAATATGCCAAGAAGGCAGATCTCATGTTCCTTTGTCTCCCCGATGATGCCTCCCGCGAGATCGTGAAAGCCACCGAAGGCACCGGCATCCGCATCCTTGACACCTCCACGGCCCACCGCACCAAGGAAGACTGGGTCTACGGCTTCCCTGAACTCTCTTCCGAGCAGTACAAAGCCATCAGCCAAGCACAGAAGGTCGCCGTCCCCGGCTGCCACGCCAGCGGTGCGATCTCTATCCTGTATCCGCTCGTCCACGCAGGCATCCTTCCGATCAATTACCCGCTCCACATCGTATCCCTCACCGGCTACAGCGGCGGCGGCAAAAAAATGATCAAGGAATACGAAGAGGAAAAGACTCTTCCGCTCACCTCTCCCCGCCAGTACGGCCTCTCCCAGAAGCACAAGCATCTTCCGGAGATCATGAAGGTCTGCAAGCTCTGCGAGACACCGCTCTTCTCGCCCATCGTCGCGAATTACTACGCCGGCATGGAAGTCACTGTCGGTTTCCACACCGGATTCCTCCAGCTCCCCTGCGGCCTTCCCGGCGACATCACACTGGAAGACTTCCATACCATTTTTGAAAAACAATACAAGGACTCGAAATTCATCAAAGTCTCCCCGCTCTCGACCGAGGAAACCAATGCGCTCTTCCTCGCCGCCAATGAAAATGCGGGCAAAGACTCCATGACCCTCTACATCACCGGCAACGATGAACGCATTGAGGTCGTATCCCTATTTGATAACCTCGGCAAAGGCGCCTCCGGTGCTGCCATCGAGTGCATGAACATCATGCTGGGTCTTCCTCCGGAAACAGGGCTCGTGGTGGACTAAATGCGGGTGACTGGTGACTGGTGACTAGGGATTAGGGATTAGGGATTAGACATTAGGGATTAGACATTAGACATTAGACTTCTGCCCCCTGACTTCTGACTTCTCACTTCTCACAAAGTCTGCGTGCGAAGCCGGCACTGCCATTTCTCATTCCACTCACTAGAGCCTGCTGTCCATCTGCTGGCACCGAATGTACCGGATGTCCCCAAACCCTTACCCTTAAACCCTCCGGGCATTCGATGTCATCAGATGGACAGCAGCGGTCTTTCATGAAAGCAGAACCTAAAAACAAGATCAAAGTGTGAGCCCGCAGCTAGGGAAACACTGATTCAATCGTTGTCAGATTGAATCAGCGTTTTCCTAACACGGAACCTATACAAAGGAGCATCTCTATATGATTACAGACAACGCCATTCGGGCGGAGATCCTGACACAGGCCGTCCCCTACATCAAAGAATATACCGGCAAATACGTCGTCGCCAAGTACGGCGGAAATGCCATGACAGACCCCGTCCTGAAGAAAAACGTCATGCAGGACATCCTTCTTCTCCATCTCATCGGCGTGAATGTCATCCTCGTCCATGGCGGCGGCCCGGACATCAATGCCATGCTGGACGCTTTGAAGATCGAGTCGCACTTTGAGAATGGTCTTCGTGTCACCGATAAAGATACCATGGACGTCGTGCAGATGGTCCTCGCCGGAAAAGTCAATAAAGGCCTCGTCGCCTACCTTAGCGCCCTAGGCGGAAAAGCCATCGGCCTCTGCGGCATCGACGGCAATATGATCCAGGTCCACACCAAGAACGAGAAGCTCGGACTCGTGGGAGAGATCGATCATATCGACACGGACGTGATCGACAGCGCACTCTCCGCCGGATTCATCCCCGTCATCTCCTCCGTCGGTATCGACAGCCATGGACAGCCGCACAACATCAATGCAGACACGGCCGCTACTAAGATCGCCGCGGCGCTGAATGCCGAATGTCTCGTCTTCATGAGCAACATCGACGGCGTCATGAAAGACCCGAAGGATAAAGACAGCCTCCTCCACAAGCTGACTGTCGTAGAGACAGAAGCCCTCAAAAAGGACGGCACCATCAATGGCGGCATGATCCCGAAGGTCGATGCCTGCACCGATGCCATCAAGGATGGCGTGAAGAAGGTCTTCATCATCAATGGCGAAGTCCCCCATGCCCTTTTGATCGAACTTCTCACAAACGAAGGCCTTGGGACCATGTTTGTAGAGTAGTGACTGGTGGCTGGTGACTGATGACTAGGGATTAGGGATTAGGGATTAGAGATTCCGTCCAAGCCAAGCCTCGAGAGAAAAAGTAAGTGAAGCTATCGTCCTCTCGTATCGTCATTCCGAGCGCAGCCGAGGAATCTTTGTTGTATTCCTTTGAAAAACTCTCTCGATATCCCTATGCATGAAACGCCGTATTTCCAGGGAAACACTGATTAAATCGTTGTCAGATTTAATCAGCGTTTCCCCAGCTTTCCTATAGTACGGTGTTTCCCATTTCCCTTCCTCTAACAGTCATAATTAACCGCAAACGAAAAAGATTCCTCCACTTCGGTCCTTATGACGATACGGGAGTACCGCTCATCTAAAATTTACGACGCTTCCATATTTTCATGCGCCGCACCACCCCCATTGAACCTTCAGAACCTCATGAACCCATTGAACCATTCCTCAAAGGAGCCTATATATGAATACCATCGAAAAAGATCAGAAATACATCGCACATGCCTACCACCGTTACCCTGTCTGCTTTGTGAGCGGCAAGGGATCGATCCTCACCGACGAGGACGGCAAGGAATACATTGACCTCGGCAGCGGGATCGGTGTCGACATCTTCGGCATTGCCCACGAACCATGGATGGCCGCTGTGGAAAAGCAGCTCCACACGCTGAACCATATCTCGAACCTGTACTATACGAAGCCCGATGCAGAGCTTGCCGAATTGCTTTGCGAAAAGACCGGCATGAAGAAGGTCTTCTTCTCGAACTCCGGCGCAGAAGCCAATGAATGTGCCATCAAAGGTGCGCGCAAGTACTCCATCGACAAGTACGGCAAGGATCGCAACGTCATCGTGACCCTCATCAATGGCTTCCATGGCCGCACCGTCACGACGCTCGCTGCGACCGGGCAGGACGTTTTCCATCAGAATTTCTTTCCGCTGACCGAAGGCTTCCTCTATACTCCGGCGAATGACCTTCCTGCCTTCATCGACCTCTGTGAAAAGAATCCGAATGTCTGTGCCGTCATGATGGAGGCCATCCAGGGCGAGGGCGGCGTGCATCCCCTCGAAAAGGATTTCTTCGAAGGCGTGAACAAATATGCCAAGGAGCATGACATCCTCCTCATCGTCGATGAAGTCCAGACCGGCAACGGCCGCACGGGCAAGCTCTACGGCTACATGAATTTCGACGTACAGCCCGATATCGTCTCCACCGCCAAGGGCCCCGGCG
>FR879619.1:0-521 GCA_000434475.1 Dialister sp. CAG:486 | reverse complement strand
GCGGTCTTCCGATCGGCGCGACGATGTTCGGCGAAAAGACGCAGGACGTCTTCACCTACGGTACCCACGGCTCCACCTTCGGCGGCAACCCGATCGCCTGCGCCGGTGCGGTCTCCATCCTGAAGGAGATCGATGACGCTCTCCTTGCCTCCGTCAAGGAAAAGGGCGACTATATCAAAAAGGAAATGGAAGGCGCCAAAGGCGTGAAATCCGTCGCCGGCATGGGCCTCATGCTCGGCATCGAACCGGTCGCGCCTGTCGGACCGATCGTAGAAAAACTCCTCGCCAAAGGCGTCGTCGTCCTCACGGCGAAAGAAAAGATCCGCCTCCTCCCAGCGCTCAATATCCCTATGGAGCAGCTGAAGAAAGCGGTCGCCATCATGAAGGACGTGCTAGCAGAAGAATAAATCGTATGCAAAAAGCCGAGATGAGGTTTGCTCATCTCGGCTTTTTTGTTGTTGGGTTCAGGGTTAGCCCGTGGAGCGTGCTACCTCTGGATTATGGATGAAAGCGCTGCTCGA
>FR879618.1 GCA_000434475.1 Dialister sp. CAG:486 | reverse complement strand
ACCAAAGTTATGAAAGCCAGTCTGCGGACAAGTCAATCCAATCGGGATTATTCTCTGTGATGAGGTTATTTTTCTTTTGTCGGCCCCACTTTTTGAGCTGCTTTTCTCTCGCAATGGCAGTACGTATATCCGAATAAGGCTCAGCATACATCAATTCATGGACGTGGTACGTTTTGGTAAAACCATCTATCAGCTCATGCTTATGCTCATAAAGGCGTCTGGGAAGATTACTTGTAACGCCGATATATAAGACGGTATGTGCTGCGTTAGTTAAGATGTAGACGTAGTTCATATATGTATCCTCCTGTTGATTGATTTCATTATAAGCGTGATATAAAAGATAAACTAGTAAAAAGGCGGGAAATGGGCATTTCCGTAGATCGGGAAAAGATTGTGTTGAGAAAGCACGTTTCCCGTATCGTCATCCCGAGCGAAGCCGAGGGATCTTTTTCGTTGGCGGTAAAAGGGAGCGTGCCCGACAGCGAGAAATGGGAAATACCGTATCGCAGGAAAGGCGGGGACGGTGCTTCCCGTAAACGGCTTAGCGAAGGAGTCGTGGGAAAAAGGGGACGAAAAAGATTTCTCGCTGCGCTCGAAATGACGGTCTGCGGGATGAATAACCAATGCAAGGTAAAAGAAAAGAGGAAAGCACGTTTCCCGTATCGTCATCCCGAGCGAAGCCGAGGGATCTTTTTCGTTGGCGGCAAGAGGGCGAGTGTTTGGCAGCGAGAAACGGGAAACGCCGTATCGCGGAAAGACGGTAGGCGGTGCTTCCTATAAAAGGCTTAGCGAAGGAGGAGGGGAAAGGGCTCTCTTGCTGCTTAAAATGAGGGGGGGGTATCCCCTGAAAAGCGTTAAAATATGAAACTGCACATCATTCCTATTTACAATTGTTATAAAATAATTCTATATAGGAAACGGACTCCATTTATTAAAAATACTATCTATTTTTTTAGTCTATATTTCTAACAAAAAAATAAGGGAAGACCTAAAAGGCAAAATGTTGGTTTCTTTACTGCTAGAAAGGGATAAATTGCATTAAAAAACAGAGAAAATAATAGAAAATAAAAGTATCAGAGAGAACAGTCATCGCCAATGGAAGAGGCAGGGGAATAGTATCGCTTGATTTGAAAAAATGGGCGGCTGATGAAAGAACACGACCGACGAAATACATAGTATACCTGCCTAAAAAATAACATGTTAGCTATGGATATTTGTGAAATGATACAGATTTTAGTATCATAGTACTCGGCGTTCCAACGAGAATATAATTTATTCTCGCACGGAATTATTGTCCGGCTCGGACGAAAGGAGGATAGAGGTAGGAAGAGCAGCGTTTTTCATAAAGGGTATTATTATAGCATTCATCTTTAGATAGCATGACCCATAATTGAAAGACGAGAAAAGCATCGCGCCATCAGGCGATGCTTTCCGAAAAAGAAATCCGCTGATTTCTTTTCCCATTACGAATTGATTGGCATTACAGAAACACATAGGAAGGTAAATTATGGATCCCGCTATTATTACGCTGTGCGTACTGGGTGTGGCAGCATTCCTGTTCATCACCGAACTGATCCCGCTGGCTGTCACCGCGATGGCAGCATGTACTGCACTGGGCATTCTGGGCGTACTTCCGTCCAAGGCCGTTTATGCAGGTATGTCTAATTCCACCGTCGTTCTCTTCGGCGGTATGTTCGTTATTGGTGCGGCTATGTTCAAGACCGGTCTGGCAGAAGCCATCGGTGTAGCCGTCGTTAAAAAAGCAGGCACCAACGAGATCCCGCTGATGGCTGCTATCATGACAGTCACCATCATTCTCTCCGCTGTATCCTCCAACACAGGTACAGTCGCATGCCTGATGCCGGTCATCATCGGCATCTGCTCCGTAGCAAAGCTCCCGGTTTCCAAACAGCTGATGCCTCTTGCTATCGCCGCTAACGTCGGCGGCACCATCACCATGATCGGTACTCCGCCAAACGTTATCGTTACCGGCGCGCTGACCGCGGCAGGCCTCCCGACCTTCGGCTTCTTCGAATTCGCATGGATCGGTATCCCGCTCTCCCTCATCATCACCGTATACACACTCTTCATTGGCCGTCATTTCGTAGCAGCTAAGACTGCTGGCGCTATGGACGAAGAAGCCATCAAGGCTGCTAAGGAAGAAGCTGGTGCAGGTGGAGATGGCCCGAAGAGCAAGGTCAAAATGTGGATCGCCGGCCTCATCCTGATCGGTGTCGTCCTCTGCATGGCTCTGGACCTCAAGACCGTTCCGCTGCACACCGCAGCAGTCACCGGCGCAATCCTCTGTGTAGTCACCGGCTGCCTGAAGGAAAAAGAAGCATACGCTGGTATCGACTGGGTCACCATTTTCCTCTTCGCAGGTATGCTCTCCGTAGCATCTGCTATGGAAAAGACCGGTGCCGGCAAGCTGATCGCTGATACCGTCGTCAGCATGATGGGCACGAACCCGAACCCATACGTTCT
>FR879617.1 GCA_000434475.1 Dialister sp. CAG:486 | reverse complement strand
GATGCTTCGCATGTTGCGAAACATCGGACGCGTTTTAGCATATTGCATGTTGACCAAATGGCTTATTATTGAGTACCCGCTTGTACCACGCTCCCTCCGCCCACGGCTTTTTCGACACTGTTTCTCTTTCCCAGAATTTGTGCCATCCGCATGTCTGACTGGTGAAGCCAAAGGAAAACGCTTCCTATCCATATACCGCCATTGATGAGTTCTCACGGATGCCTATGGAATGTGTGCAGACAGATATCAGTTTTAATCAATAAAAAAGGTGCTGCAGCATATGCCGCAACACCTTAAAAAAGCAGTAATTAAAACACTGTCTGATTTGACGTCGTGATCTAATCTATATTTTTTATTATTTCACTACCTTCTCCGTATTTTCAGCAAGTCCCGGGAAATCCAATGTCGCAAAGAGGTCGCAAAGGGTCTCATTTCTGCGGATCTGCTGGATGCTGCCATCTTCATGGACGAAGATCTCCTGATGGCGGAGGCGTCCATTGTAGTTATAGCCCATGCTGTGACCATGAGCACCGGTATCGTGGATAACGATGAGGTCGCCCATTTCGATTTCAGGAAGCTCTCTCTGGATGGCGAATTTATCGCAGTTCTCACAAAGGGAGCCGGTCACGTCATAGACGTGGTCCTTCGGTGCATCTGCTTTGCCGAGGACAGTAATGTGGTGGTAGGCGCCATACATCCCCGGACGCATGAGGTCGGCCATGCAGGCATCGGTACCGATGTAGTCTCTGTAGATGTGCTTGTAATGGATGGCTTTCGTGACGAGGAAGCCATACGGGCCGGTCACCATGCGGCCGCATTCAAAGGAGATGCGGGTATCTTCAAAGCCTGCCATCTTTTCTTCGAAGAGCTTCTTTGCACCTTCGCCGAGGCCTTCGAGGTCGACCGGATCCTGTTCCGGACGATAGGGGATGCCGATGCCGCCGCCGAAGTCGATGAAGGAGACGGTGATGCCTTTTTCTCTCTTGATCTCATTCGCAAGATCAAACATCATGCTGATGGTGCCGAGAAGGCCCGGGAGCTGGAGCTCCGCGGAGATGACCATAGTATGGATACCAATGTAGGAGATTCCATGGTCCTTCGCCCAGTCAACACAGGTCATGAGCTGGTCCTTGGTCATGCCATACTTGGCTTCTTCCGGAGTACCGATGATCGCATTGCCGCGCGCAAGCTCCGGCCCTGGATTATAGCGGAAGCAGATCTTTTCCGGGACGATGTGAAGACGTTCCATGTCGCCTAAATTCGATACATCATCCAGATTGATGATGGCGCCAAGGTCATTCGCTTTCAAAAATTCTTCGTCCGGGGTATCATTCGAAGAGAATACGATCTGATCACCGGTGATGCCGACACTCTCAGCAAGCACCAGCTCTGCCATGGAGCTGCAGTCTGCACCGATGCCGAGCTCCTTGAGGCTCTTCATGATCCACGGGTTTGGCGTCGCTTTCACCGCAAAGTATTCATGAAAATTCGGATTCCAGGAAAAGGCCTTCTGCAGACGCTTCATATTGTCATGAATGCCTTTTTCATCATAGATGTGAAATGGTGTACCATACTGCTGTGCTACCTGTCGGATCAGCTCATCGCTGAATGGGATCTTTTTATCAGTCATTACATATCCTTCTTTCCTAGTCTTTTGATTTTATCGGAAAAATCGATGTTTTATTATAACATACGAGCATGGGATTGACTATAGAAAAATAAGAGGTGAGCCCATGGAGCGTCAAGCCCCAGAGACTCACCCTGAACCCGAGGGAAACACTGTTTCCCTAGAGAAAATCGTCTTACCAAGTGACACTACCGATGAACGGTTCTACTTACTTATTATCCGCATTCGCTACCGCTTTCTTGCTGTATTCTTCTGTCCATTTCTTGAAGTTGCCATTGTCCGTATTTTCTTTGATGACTTCATTCACGACGGCAAGGACATCTTCGTTGCCCTTCTGGATGGCAGCCGCAGAGTTCTTGACGGCATTCGGGAATTTGATATCCGAGAACATCAGGTCATCATTGAAGATGAGATACTGCTGACCGACGATGCCTTCGACAACGAGGCCATCTACCTTACCATGCTTGAGCTCGAGCACGACTTCCGGGACATGCGCAAGACCGACGATCTTGGCATCCTTGATCTTTTCCTTTGCCAGAGCTTCCTGTGTGGTGGACTTCTGGACGCCGATGGTCTTGCCGTAGAGATCTTCTACTTTCTTATATTTGTCCGCATCTGCCTTCTTGATGATGACAAGCTGTTCTGTCGGCAGGTAGTTGTTCGAGAAATCCATAGATTTCTTACGTTCATCAGTTGGGTTGATACCGGCGATGGCGATATCGACCTTGCCGCTGGTCAGTGAGGTCAGAAGCGCCTGGAAATTCATATCCTGCACTTCCAGCTTGACGCCAAGCTTGTCAGCAACTTTCTGTGCAAGCTCCATATCAATGCCGATGACTTTCTTTTCGCCGACGGATGTATCGACGAATTCATATGGCGGGTAGCCGGACGCAGTGCCTACGACGAGCTTGCCTTCTTTCTTGATCTTCTGCATCAGCGGGCTTTCTTTCTGCGTCTGTGGCTTGCTCGATGCCGCTTTGTCAGCGCTGCCGCCGCAGCCTGCCAGGGTGAATGCTGCCATAGCTGCCAGACCAAGGGCAGCTGCTTTCCATGCTTTGCTATGTTTCATTATCATGATACGCACCTCTCTAGTAAAATCGTCCCCATCGGACTTACGGAAACGCTGATTCAATCGCAGAGTCAGATTTAATCAGTGTT
>FR879616.1:46707-52146 GCA_000434475.1 Dialister sp. CAG:486 | reverse complement strand
CTTTTTTGTGTTCATGGAGCTATTATTTCACAGCCCCTTTTTTATTTTGGGGGATGCAGGGATGGTTGCGAAGTCCGTAAAGCGTGCCGTTCCTTGATTGCCGGCGAAAGAGGCTTAGAAGGCTAATGGCTTAGAGGGGCTGGTTGCGGCGTGTAAAAAATAGAAGCGCCGCAGAGTATACGTAGTGGCGATGCCAAAGCTCTGTTTTCTCCCTCCTTCCCAAGAAAGGGGCGGAGGTTGGCTCCCTCAGCGGGATGAAAGGAAACGTGAGAGAAGCGGTGCTCTCGTATCGTCATCCCGAGCGGAGCCGAGGGATCTTTTTCGTTTGCCATTATCTGTTTCATGCGTGAATCAGCTTGCATGAAACACCGTGCTTTCAAGTCGTATGAAGCACGGTGCTTCCCGTTACCCGCAGTCCTCCTACTTTTGCTTGACCGCGAACGAAAAAGATTTCTCGCATTCGCTCGAAATGACGAATGTGGGGAGGCGGCATTCTCGTATCGCAAGCCTTCTGAATGGGAGCAGTATTCTGCCTCCTTCCAAAGGAAGGAGGCAGTCCGAAGGGGCGGAACTTGGCTAGAGGATTTTCTCGCCACTCACTATTTTCTCACATGAGACAGGTTCACATATAGCTCTTTTGCATCGGCATCGAGCTTGCGATTTTTCCTCACATCAGAGAGGTGGTCATACTTGCTGACAGCATTGCCCTTCGCATCATACATCGCGATGAGGGAGTGATCCATGGAGTATTCTCTTTCACGCTTATCGGCATGGAGATTGACCTTGAATTCACGAATGCGGGTCGTGAGATTTCCATCCGCGAAGTCATAGTCGCTGGGGTTCTTTTTGAGGCTTTCCACGTAGAGGGTGAAGTCTACATTTTCGATGCTTCCCGGGAAATCCATCGTCTGCATGCCGGAGAGGGACTCCATGTCTGCGTAGCAGATCTCTTCATCGTCTGCATGAATGACGCGATAACGGTCAGGATGGGCGAGGAGTGTCGCGGAATCCATCGCCATCGCAGAAGTCGCAGTAAGCATAGTGAAAGCGGCGAGTACCAGTGCAAATTTTTTCATGATATCCTCCTTAAAATTGACTTAGGTTCATTTCGATATGATTCGATTATACTATGGGAGAGACAGAAACGCAAGCCGAATTTTCCTAGGGAGACGCTGATTAAATCGTTGTCAGATTTTACTCTTGAATTTTTATACATAGCGAGGAATAACCTGACGCGAATAGCGAGCTATTTAAGGAAGGCTATGACGAAGCCATGTATAAAAATTCTTGTAGAAGCTGACTCTGCGATTGAATCGGTGTTTCCCTAGGGAAAATACGGATCCTTTGGCTGCATCAGCATTTCCCGAGGCTTGGACGCAAAAAAACGCTGCCGTGAAATTCACAGCAGCGGTTTTTCTATTTTTATTTCGACAGCGCGAGGGCTTTTTCGAAGGTCTTCTTGATGCTTTCAGACGGTTCCTTATCCATGAGGCTCACGACGATGATCGCGATGACGGAGAAGAAGAAGCCGGGGACGAGCTCATAGAGGTCAAACCAGGCAAACTGTTTCCAGATGAGGACGGTGAGGCCGCCGACGATGACACCGGCATAGGCGCCTTTGAGCGTCATGCGTTTCCAGTAGAGGGAGAGGAGCACGGTCCCGCCGAAGCAGGCACCGAAGCCGGCCCATGCGTAGGAAACGATGGAGAAGATATAGCTGTTCGGATCCGAGCCGAGGTAGACGGCGATGCAGGAGACGAGAAGGACCGAGATACGGCTGACGCGGATCAGCGTTTTTTCCGAGGCATCCTTGCAGAGGAAGGCTTGGAAGAGGTCACGGGAGACCGCCGAGGATGTGACGAGCAGCTGCGAGGAGCTGGTACTCATGATGGCCGCGAGGATCGCAGACCAGATGATGCCCGTGATGAAAGGCGCCGAGAGCGACTCTGCCATCAGGACGAAGACGCGCTCTGCATTCGCATTCTCAAGCGGGGTCGTGAGGTATGCCTTGCCGATGACGCCCATGGCGATGGCGAAGGCGAGAGACAGGATGACCCATGTCATGGCGATGTGTGTCGATTTTTTCAGGTCTTTGGCATCCGAGATCGCCATGAATTTGACGAGGATATGCGGCTGTCCGAAATAGCCGAGCCCCCAGCCGAGGGAGGAGACCATCATGATGGCAAGAGCGCCCATGCCTGTGGAGTTCGGGAAGAAGGAGAAGAAGTCGGGCCCTTCTTTCGCCAGGATATCCATGGTCGGAGCGGGGCCGCCCAGTGCGATGGCCGCAGCGACCGGTACATAGAGGACGGTGAAGAACATCATCGTTCCCTGAATGAGGTCAGTCAGAGCGACGGCGGAGAAGCCGCCGAGAAAGGTGTAGAATACGACGACGAAGGCGCCGATCAGAAGGGACTCGAAGTAGGGCAGACCGAAGATGGTATTGAAAAGCTTGCCGGCTGCAACGAATCCGGAGGATGTATAAATGATGAAGAAAAGAATGATGAAGAGGGCGCAGATGAGGCGCAGGCCGTTCTTCTTTTCTTCGAAGCGGTTCGACAGATAGTCCGGGATGGTGAGCGAATTATTCGCGACCTCCGTATAGTGACGAAGGCGTGTGGAGACGAGGACCCAGTTCGCCCATGTACCGATGATGAGGCCGATGCCTGTCCAGAAGGCAGAGAGCCCGTGCAGGTACGCATAGCCCGGCAGTCCCATCAGCATCCAGCCGCTCATATCCGAGGCTTCCGCACTCATGGATGTCAGCCATGGTCCCAGTTTGCGGTCTCCCAGGATGTAAGACGATAAATTTTTCTGCTGTCTCGAGTAGTAGAGCCCGATGCACATCATGCCTGCCAGATATAGGATGAAGGCCAGGGCGATCGGCCAGCTCCATTCTTCACTCATTTCCATATCATTTCCTCCCCTGTATAATCATTCCATTTTTTTGAAAATATCTTGAACATTATAACATAAAAAAGAAAGAAATACGATAGGAAAAGGAAATAGGAGCCCAAGAGACTCATAGTCTTCCTGTCTATCAGTCTGCCAGTCTTTTAGTCCACGATCACCGGCGATGTATAGAAATCCATTTTGCCCTTCCTGTATATTTTTTCCTTCTGGCAGAAGGACTGCACATCGCAGGCGCGGATGTCCATCTCGAGCATGGCGGCGGCTTCCTTGGGAAGCGTTTTCATTGCTTTCGCTGTGCTGGTGATGATTGGGAGGGGAAGATCTCTGAGGAGGGCGCTCTTTTCTCTCTTGAGTGCGAGGAGGCGGGCGTAGGAGGGAGCGGGCGGTGCGAGGAAGGGGGAGGAAAGAGCGGTGGGGGAAAGGAGCAGCTCTGCGCCAAGGCGTTTCAGACTGCTTCGAAGATAGCGTTTGCTCTTCGTGGCGGCGAGCATTTCTTCATAGGAGATCCGCTGGCTTTCCTTAGCCCATTTGTATTCAAGCCCTTCTTTGAAAAGCCCGGTCGTCTGCAGGGCTTCTCGGGGCATCAGGCGGGAGAGGAGGTGGCAGCAGTCTTCATAGCGGGCGGGATCCGTGTAGTGGCCTTCTTCCATGAGCTTGGCGGCTTGCTTTGCGTCCGGAGGAGAAAGAAGTGCCGTCCTTTTTTGAGACAGGAGTTCACGCCGCGCACTCGTCGCGGAGACGGGATGCTCCATGTCTCGGGGGATGACGAGGATGTCCATGTCGTAGTGCTTTCGAAGGATCGTCTCCGTGTAGCGGAATCCCAAAAGATTGTTCGGCTTCGTAAGCTCGTCGGCAAGATACGGAAAAGCGGCTGCCATCGCTTCATGGGCGGCTTCTCCGTAAGACAGACCGTCCGCAATTCTTTCGTGGAGGAGATGCTCGTAGTCCTCTGAGATCGCCCAGCCGGCAGCGCTTATAAGCTCATCCTTCGTGAGAGATTCTGCGCCGAAGGCGATCATGTTCACGCCCATGGCATGGAGCATGGAGGCGGCATGGCAGGAGAAACGGTCTGCGCTCTGAAGGGCGTAGAGGGCTGGAAATTCGAAGACGGCGTCCACGCCGGAGCGGACGGCCCATCCGGCGCGCGTCCATTTATCAAAAAGGGCAGGCTCGCCCCTCTGCACGAACGCACCGCTCATGATGGCGATGAGGGAGGCTTGCGGATAGGCTTTTTTGATGATATCGATCATGGCGGAATGACCGGCATGAAAAGGATTCCACTCGGCTGTGATGCCGATGAGGGGAGAGGTGGTAGACATGGGGACTCCTTATTCAGAAATTGTAAGATCTTGAGATGGCAGACATTCGGCTTTAGACGGCAGATGCCAGACGTTAGGCATAAGGCACCTGACATCTGAGATCTCGCCGTCTAAAGCTTTCCGGTCTCTGAGTCTTCCCTATTCTATCACAAAAGTGAGCGGAAACAGGAAATCTGCCCTCCTCTATGATATAATATGAAAAATCAATGAGCGAAGTTTGACCTCGCTACTACAACCAAAGGAATGATATATATGTATAATCATTGGCAGAAAAAATGGGCGCTGTCTCTGGGCCTTCTGGCGCTCGCTATGCTGCCCGCAGGCTGCGGAAACAGCATCGATGATCAGTTTCCCTTCGGGAAGAACCGCATTCACTGTGGCGGCGAGACCATCACGGTGGCAACGCCGTTTGAGCTGATCTCCAATGGCAGGCAGGTCGATCTCGGCGACCGTCAGGCGGAGACGGTCCACGCAGAAGGACACAATGCGAATATGCAGCTCCTTGTGACCGGCACAAAAGAGGGGGAAGGAAAGGATGTAAAAACGCTGGCGGAAGAGGCGAAGAGCATCCTCTCTGATAATCCCAATCTGAAAAATGTGAGATCCCAGCAGAAGGAGATCATCTTGGGGGATGTGAAGGCACAGCAGCTTTCCTTCTCTTTCACCGAGACCGCCCGCGGCAAGAATGTAGAGCTCTCTGTAGAAGAATATATTTTCCTCCGGAAGGGCGTCGTCTGGCGCGTCATTTACCAGTATCGCAGTCAGGACGAGGTGGGCAAAGCTCTCACACAAAAAGTCGCCGGACAGATCGCGATGGGGAGTACGTTCTAGGGAGACTAAGAGACTTTAGACTTAGAGACTGGAAGATGTCAGAAATCATACGATAGACTTCGGAGACCATAAGACTGATGTCTCCAGGTCTATAGTCTCTAAGGAATTAGTAGCTAGGGATTAGTAGCTAGGGATTAGGGGTGGCTGGGATTCTCAGGAATCGTCATCCCGAGCGTAGCCGAGGGATCTCTACTGTACTGCAGGAATCAGCGTGTATGCGCCGAGGGAAAACGATGTCTTGGTGCTGCCTCATATCAGGCAATGAGCGTATTGCAATAGAGATTTCTCGGCAATGCTTTCAATGACGACGGTGCGAAGCGCCATCAAAACTCCGCGGCGCTTCTGATTTTTATGCGCCGCACCACTCCCGTTGAAC
>FR879616.1:42297-46599 GCA_000434475.1 Dialister sp. CAG:486 | reverse complement strand
CAAGGGGCTAACCCTGAACCCTTTTCTTTTTTTAACAACGAGGAATCTATGCGATTTTCAAAAGGATTTTTTTCATTACTTTTATTTTTAGCCGCCGGTGCTTTGATCGGCGGCATCTTGGGGCAGGTGCTCGGCAGTGCGAACCTTGTCGGCCTCATGCCTTTCCTGACGGAAACCTATGAGATCTTTCATATACAGAACATCGCCCTGAATCTGGGGATCATGCAGATCCATTTCGGCATCCGTTTTGCGCCGAATCTCATCAGCATCCTCGGCATCCTTGTCGCGTGGTGGCTGTATGAGAAGTTTTGAGACCGGAAGATGAGAAGATGTCTCTGCGGTCTCTGTTTCCCGATGATCGATCAATGACCGTTGAAACACCGGATTTTCAGTAAAGTGAGGATACGATGATGCTCATCCGTGAAATGCGAAGCGAAGACAAGCCAAGAGAGCGTTTTCAGGAATCTCCGAAGATGGCCAGCATGACGGATCTCGTTGCGATCCTTTTGCGAACGGGGCGGCAGGGGTATTCCGTCATGCAGCTGGCGCAGGATGTCGTGGACCAGCTCGAGCAGACGGTGGGCATCAATGGCTATGAGGATCTTCACTGGCGGGATCTCACGGATATCAAAGGCATCGGCCCTGATAAGGCAGTCACCATCTGTGCAGCGATCGAGCTCGGGCGGCGTCTGACCTATATATATGATAAAAGAAGGCTGGAGAATTTCAGTACGCCGGAGAAGGTCTCTGCCTTTTTCATGGAGCGGCTCCGCCACGAGACGCAGGAGCATTTCCTCGTCGCCTTTGTCAATGTGAAGAACCGACTTCTGGGTTACAAAGAGGTCTCCATCGGCGGGCTGAATGAGACGCCCGTCGACATCAAGGAAGCGATGAAGTGGGCGATCCGTTACAAAGCCTACGGTCTCATCCTCCTGCACAATCACCCTTCCGGCTATCCGGAGCCGTCGAAGGAGGACATCGAGATGACGAAGACCTTCGCCAAGGCCGCGAAGCTCCTTGATATGGTGGTGCTGGATCATGTCATCATAGGAGATGGCATCTATGTCAGTCTGCATGAGAGAGGGGTTATTTGAGATTTTTGAGACTAGGAGACGTCAGACATTAGACTTCAGATATCAGATTCAGATTTCATAAAGTAGGTGTCTCATGGTCGCTCTCAACGGGAAGGAAGAGAAGATACTTTGGCCTAGGGAAACGCTGATTAAATCGCAGAGTCAGATTTGACATGCATTTTTATGCAACGCTTCGTCATAACCCTCCTTAAATAGCTCGCTATTCTCGTCGGATTATTTCTCGCTTTGCATGAAAATGCAAGAGTCAAATCGAACAACGATTTAATCAGTGTTTCCCTAGTCACCAGTCACTAGTCACTAGTCACCTTTAATCCCTAGTCTCCTTCGTTCCCAGATATGCTATAATATATGAGATATAGAAAATTTTAGTAAAGGACAGGTGTGAGCCATGGAAGAAATGGAAAAAGGAAAACGTTATTCCGCAGAAGACAAGGGTTATACCAGCAAGATCTATGAGATCCGCTGGATCCCCGTCACGGAAAGAGAAGAATATCAGGAAGGCCCGACCAGAGACGCGCTCCTGAAGCTCAAGGAAAAAATGGCGGAAAAGGATTTTGACAAATACATCGAAAACGGTGTCATCCGTGTGACCTATGATGAGGGCCGTCTGATGATCATCGTAAAGTCGGAGATCTACCGCACCATGCTGATGGGACCCTTCTACAATGCCATCTGTGAAGCCTTTGATGTGGGACATTTCCGTGTCGTCAGCCAGGTGAATGGGTACTGATCGGAGTGGGAAAGCGGCTCTGATCGAGAGGAAAAGGATAGGCGAGCCGGATGGCCCGCCTTTTTTCTTGCGAACTTTTCCGCTATCCGCTATAATTTCCATAGTCTAATGAAAAACTCAGTCACCTATCCGAGGCTTCTTATGAGATTTCGATTTCTTCTTATCCTTTGTATCGCCCTTTTCACCAGCCTTCTTCCGGCAGAATGTCGCGGGGAGGCTCTTTTGCGTGCGTCGTTTCCTTACAGTCTGACGAAGGAGGCGGGCGTGGCGCATGCGGGCAGCACGCAGCTTCTCTATATTTCCGTGCAGAATTTCGGCAATGAAGAGGAAGCCGCCGAGATCACCGCGGTATTGCCGGAGGGATTCACGGCACTCGCCGGAGACGGCTGGGAGGTGGACGGGCAGGAGGTGCGTATCCACTGGACGCTTCCCGCGGACTATGGCGAGCAGTTCCTCGCGGTCCCAGTGAAATGCAGCGAAGAGGCAGGGGAAGGTGTCTACGAGATACCGGTCTCCCTTCGGACAAAAGAGAGCGTGAAAGAGGAGCGGATCTCCTTCACGGCGGGACCGGAGGAAGAGGAGCAGGATCAGAAGGCAGCGCAGACATGGTATATCCAGTCGGTGCTGCTTCCAGTGAATGAGGACGGGGAGCGGGATGCGAGACAGGAAAAGGATACGCTCGTCACGCCGGATGTGACACTGGAGAATATGAAGAACCGCCTGACGGGCGGGCGCGGTGTGGACTGGGATGCGCTCACGGCAAAGCCGAATACGTACCTCCTTCTGGATATGAGAAATCCGAAGAAAGATGTGCGGACGATCCATCTGAGCGCTGAGCTCGTAGACAAGGAGACGGGGGAGGTGCGCCCCGGGCTCATCGCAGCAGCCGGTGAGGGAGAGTCTCTCGACCGGACGAAAATGCGAAGTGAGGCCGTGCTCTCTCTGAACGGCCATAAAATGCAGACCGCTGTGGTGCCGCTGTATGTGGATCCTTTCTCGATCGCAGAGGGAGACTATGCGCTGCGCCTCACGCTGTTTGACGGAGAGACGGAGCGTGTGACGGAGCTGCCGCTCACCGTTGTGAAGAAGCGGAGCGTGGGATTTGCGACGCTCGGCTTTGCCCTCCTTTCTCTTCTCGCGCTGGCAGCGTCCATCGGCGGACTGAAGCGCTGCATCCTCTCCATCGGGGCGAAGGGGGATATCACGGTATCGCTCTTTGCGGCGATGGCTTTCGGCGGGGTCGTCGTGCCGGTGACACTTCTGGGAGATTTCCTGCATGTCCTCTTAGGGCCTTTTTCCGGACTGGTGACGGGCCTTCTCTCAGGGGTCGTGCAGTACCTGCTTCTGGTCTCGCTACTGGTTCTTTTCCGCAGGCCGGGGGTCTGTGCGCTCTTTTTCCTCATGCGCTGGATGCTCTCGGCGGTACTTTTTGGCCGCGTGACGCCGGTGGGGATCCTGATCTGTGCGGTGTCCATCGTGATTTTGGAAACGACGCTTTACCTCGCAGGTTTCTATCGAAAGAAGGAGTTGACGCCGCTCTACGCGATGGGGATCTCCTTCCTGATCGGGCTTTGTGATGCGGGGATCACTTTTGTGAATATGGAACAGCTGATGTTCTTTTATCGGTTATATTATGCAGACTGGTTCATCGGGCTTTACATGCTGATGAATGGTCTCTTGTACAGTACACTCGGCAGCTGGATGGGGTATCGCATCGGCAGCCGCTTGAAGCAGGTGATGGGGACATGATACTGGAGATCAGGGATCTTTCGTGCCGCTACGTATCGCGCAGGAAGGATACTCTTTCGCATGTGGATCTATCACTGGCTGAAGGTGAGATGGTCCTCATCGCGGGGCGCTCCGGCTGCGGGAAATCGACGCTCATCAAGAGTATCACGGGGCTTTTGGAACCGGGGGAAGCACGGCTCACGGGGACGATCTCTCTCGATGGACGGGACGTGACAGAGATGAGCGCGGAAGATATCGGACTTTTGGCAGGCACGGTATATCAGACGCCGGATGACCAGCTCTTTGCGATGACGGTAGCTGACGAGGTCGGATTTGCCCTCGAAAACCGCGGAGAGGATCCGTCTGTCATCCGGGAAGAGGTCCGGCGTGCGCTTGCGAAGACGGGGCTTTCCGGTATGGAGGCGCGGAGTATCCATGCGCTGTCCGGCGGGCAGAGGCAGCGTCTGGCGCTGGCCTCGATCCTTGTGACGCATCCGAAGCTTCTTATCTTGGATGAACCGGTGAGCCAGATGAATCCGAAGGGCGTCAAAGATTTCTTGGAGCTTCTGGTTTCCCTGAATCGGGAAGACCATATGACGATCCTCGTAGTGGAGCACCGTGTGAATGAGCTGGCGCGGTATTTTCCCCGCCTCTGCTGCATGTATGAAGGACGATTCATCTATGACGGAGCGACAGAGGGGGCATGGACAGCGCTCGGAGATACGGAGGCCTATGGACTCCGCGAGCCGC
>FR879616.1:12012-42277 GCA_000434475.1 Dialister sp. CAG:486 | reverse complement strand
GGGGGGGGGGGAGCCGCAGGCGGTGAAGCTCGGCCGCTTCCTGCACCTTCCTTATCTTTCGGGGCATGTGAAAGAGACGGCGGAGGAGATCCGAAAGAACGGTATCTCCTTTGCGCCGCATATCTTGCGAGAGAAAAAAGAAAGCCATGCACCCGTGGTACTCGAGGGAAGAGATCTCCACTATCGTTATCAGGGCGCGAAGAAGGAAACGCTTCACGGACTCTCTTTTGCGATCCGCAAGGGGACGATCAATGCGCTCATGGGCTTCAATGGGGCAGGGAAATCCACGCTGATGAACCTTTTATCCGGACTGGATACGCCGACATCGGGAGAGATCCTGCTCCTTGGGAAGCCGGCTGAAAAGCAGCGCCATCACATCGGCTATATGCGGCAGGAGGCAGATCTCATGCTGCTTACGGACTCTGTCATCGATGAGCTGACGTGGAATAACAAAACCATCACGGAAGAGGAGCTGGATCGCCTTCTTCGCCGTCTGCATGTATGGCATTACCGTCATGATTTTCCACTGGCACTGTCCAAGGGGCAGCGTCTTCGTGTCGTCTTCGGTGCGATGCTCGCAAGGAAGGATAATGACCTCTTGCTCCTCGACGAACCGACGACGGGGCAGGACCAGAAGAGCCTGTCGGATATCAAAGCACTTCTCCGCTATGCGGCCTCCGAAGGACGGACGATCTTCTTCTGCACCCATGATATTGAGCTGGCAGGCGAGCTGGCGGATCAGGTATTCCTATTGAAAGAGGGAAGCTTCCTCGCAAGCGGCACGCCGCATACGATCTTCAGTGATAAAAAGCTGATGGAGGAAGGCGGCCTGGCGCTCCCGCCCATGCTGGCACTGTCGGAAATGCTGGGCATCGAGCCGTGTATTTCTGTGAAAGAGGTGATGGATCATGTCCTATAGACAGCTTTGGGAGGGCGGGGATGGCCATTCTTTCCTGATGCGTCTCGATGGACGGACGAAGCTCTCCTTCCTCTTTTGCTATGCGCTGATGATGATCATCGTGGACAATGCCAGGACGCTTTTTTTCCTCTTCACGCTGACTCTCGTTTTTCATTTCCTGGGAAAGACGCCCTTCTATAAGTGGCGGGTGCTCGCGATCTTCATCCTATTGGGCCTTTGGGGATCGATCGCCAGTCAGGCGCTTTTCTTTTCGCAGAATCCACGGACGCCCCTTGTGACTTTGATCTCTCCCGGCTTTCCTGTCTTGGGGGCGCTGACGAATGGTCTCTATATCTATCGGGAAGGCATCATCTACGGCGCCATCCAGGGGATGCGTACGGTATCGATGATCACGCTGGGGCTGCTCGTCTGCTGGACGAGCGATCCGCGCCAGCTGCTGAAGGGGCTCACTTCGTGGAATCTATCTCCGCAGGCCGCCTTCATGCTGGTGACGGCGATCCGCTTCTTCCCTGTACTTGCTGCGGAAGCAGGCGAAGTCATGGTCGCATTGCAGCTGCGAAGCGGCAGTGAAAAGGGACGGCATCAGGTGCTGATGCACATCCCGCACATGGTGAAGCCCCTCTTGGCCCGCTGCCTTCGCCGTTCCGCGACGCTGGCCCTTTCCGTCACGAGCCGCGGTCTTTTCCTCGCCAAGGGAAGGAGGGCAGACATCTGGCGGCCGTCTGAAAAATGGGTCTCTTTGCTCTTCCTTCTTTTCACGGTGGGCTGCGGCAGTGCCAAGATCCTCTATGCGCTTTCCAAAGAGGGCTTCTACTACGGCGCGCTCCGCATGGTGTATGACTGCGCGAAGATGTATTTATAATGGTTTCAGGGTTCAGGTTGGCGGGTTTGGAGGAGACTGATAGACTTTGAGACTGATAGACATCAGACATTTGACGTCTAGCGTTTGAAGCAGATATGCTTCGCGGCGCTTCTGATTTTTATGCGCCGCGCTTCCCCCCTTGAACCTCTTGAACCCATAGAACTCGCTCCTCCCTCTTTCGCAAACGATCAAGGGATGAGAGGCAACCCCTGAACTCTATTCTGGTGACCAAACATGAAACGATGCAAAACAATTCTCATTTTTTTTCTCCTTGCACTGACCTGGAGCGCTCTTTTCTGGCTGACCGGGAAAAAGACACCGTGGCAGATCTTTGCTGGTAAAGAGTCAGACGCAGCCTATGTGATTTCCTTAGGCGACATGGCAGGGCGGAACTATGACCGCATGGGCTTTGACAGCGGCAAGGTGCTCTACGTGAAGTCGGACGGCGGCTGGCTCGTCGGTACAGCGAATGGCGAGCTCATCCATTTCGATGAGAAGGGAGAGGAGCTGTGGAGTCACTCTGTCGGCACAGGCCTCATCCGTGGCATCGCAGTGAGCCGGGATGAGAAGGTCGTCTATGCGGGGGAGAAAAGTCCGGAAGGAACGATGTATGCCATGGATGTGAAAAATGGCGATGTGCTGTGGACCTTCCGAGGAGACTCTCTCATAGGGTATGAGGCGGACATACAGTCCGAGCCGACGGCCATCGATATATCGACGGATGCTGCGGGGCATGTATATGCGGTTTTCTATCGATTCACGCTTGATGAGAAGGGGCAGCGGACATACCTTTCCCGCATCATTTCCTTCGATGAGACCGGGAAAGAGCGCTGGCGCTATCCAGCAAAAGAGAATATGGATGCGTGGGTGAATTGCGGTGCTGTTTCAGAAAGCAGCGGTCGCTTCGCCTTTGCGACAGCGAATTACGACAAGGCAAAGACCGATGGCCTTACCTATAATGAAAATCTGTATGTCCTTGACAGCCATACAGGGACATTGCTCCATGCCGAAAAGATCCCGCCGGTCGAGACCTTCGGCACCACGACGATCCGGAACGGTCTTTCTTACTCGGAGGATGGGAAGTACCTCGCGGTGATGGCGAGTGATGGACGCGGATTCCTTCGTGACGAGGACGGGCGTCCCATCTGGGAGCGCAGCATTTCCAGAGTCATGGAGATCGGCGGCAGCTATTACTTTGCGGCAGGTCGTGATGCGCTCTTTTCCGGAGACAAAGTCCTCTTCGGTACCATCAATACATTCAATCGGGAAAATTGGCAGCTGCCGGCGCCCGTCATTCATCCATCAGGAAACAGTCTCTATGGCTTTGACAGGGACGGGAGGTATCTCTTCCGCTATACTGCGCCCGCAGAGATCGAAGCCATCGGGGTCGCCGGTGATGTAGCTGCGCTGGCGATCGGCAGAAATGTAAGAAATCATGACTACAAAGCCCATGGAGCAGCAGTCATCAGTCTTTCTGACGGGACTCTTCTTAATGAGTACCATACGAAGGGACCGCTCCAGACACTTGCGATCTCCTCCGATGGCCGCTACGTGGCTGGCATCGAAGTCCCCGCTGTCACGGCTGAAGGAGATCTACTCGGAGCCTATCGGCTGCACATCTGGGATCGGGAAAAGTAAAAAGGTTCGGGGTTCAGGTTGATGGGTTCAGGTAGAAGACTAAGAGACTAAGAGACTTGGAGACTTCAAATTTCTGACTTCTGATGTCTGGCTTCTGATTTTTATGCGCCGCACCTCCCCCATAGAACCCGCTTCCCCTCTTTCGACTGCAGTCAATGGGACGGCACGGTCCGTGGGCTAACCTTGAACCCCCTTCCCCTTTGCGCTATAATAAAAAACAAATTGTTTTTTATTGAAAGTTACGAGGATACTATGATACGAAGATTTATGAAATATTATCGTCCCTACATGCACATTTTGATCTGGGTGATCGTAGGGACGTTTGTCATGGCCGGACTGGATCTGATCTTTCCGGTCGTGGTCCGTGAACTCATCCATGACGTACTGCCGGCGGGGGATATGCATCGGCTGTTTATCGGCGCAGGGATCCTTCTTGTCCTGTACATCCTGAATTTTGCGATCCAGTATGCGGTGCAGTACTATGGGCATGTCATGAGTGCGTCCATCGAACACGACATGCGACGGGATCTGTTTGCTCATATCGAGAAGCTCTCCTTTCATTACTTCGATAATGAGAAAACAGGGCAGCTGCTCTCCCGTATCACAAGCGATGTGACAGAGATCAGTGAGCTTTCCTTCCGCGGACCGAATGATGTTCTCCTCTGCGGCGTCATCATGGCGGGGACGCTGGTCGTGATGTTCGTCATGAACTGGCAGCTTGCCCTCCTCATCGGCGCACTGCTTATTGCGAAGAGCATTCACACCGTGAAGGTGAATAAACAGATGAAGTTCGCCTTTCGTGAGAACCGGAAGAAGGCAGGGGAAGTCTCTGCCCGCGTAGAAGAAAGCCTTTCCGGCATCCGCCTTGTGAAGGCCTTTGCTCAGGAGGCCTTCGAGCTGGATCGTTTTGAAGAGAAGAGCCGAGAGCTCCGGGATACCCGTTTCGCCTCGAATAAGCTCATCGCGTATTTCTCCGGTGGTATCAATTTTTTCACCAACTTCATCAATGTAGCGGTGATCCTGGCCGGCGGATGGATGATCAATGAGGGAACGCTTGCGCTTTCTGATTTCGTCGCATTCCTTCTCTATGTGAATATCTTCATGCGCCCGGTCTTCCGTCTGACGATCCTCGCTGAGGTGTACCAGCGCGGCATGGCCGGCTTCCACCGTTTCGAAGAGATCATGCACACCGAGCCGTCCATCGAAGATCCGGAAAAGCCTGTCATGCTCTCCCATGTGAAAGGGGATATTGATTTCAGGGATCTATCCTTCGGTTACGATCCGGGGCATCTTATCCTGCATGATCTCGCCTTTGAGATCCCTGCCGGAAAGACAGTGGCTTTCGTCGGCGAGACGGGAGCAGGGAAGAGTACGCTCGTCAGCCTGCTGCTTCGCTTCTATGAACCGACAAAAGGCGAAGTCATGCTGGATGGACATCCGCTTTCCGCGTTCCGCCAGCAGGATCTCCGAAGAAAGATCGGTATCGTGCAGCAGGATGTCTTCCTCTTCGGGGATACCATCGCAGAGAATATCGCGTATGGCCGTGAGAACGCGACCAAAGAGGAGATCGAAGAGGCTGCACGTCTGGCAGCGGCGGATGATTTCATCCGACAGCTTCCGAATGGCTATGAGACGAAGGTCGGCGAGCGCGGCGTGAAGCTTTCCGGCGGGCAGAAGCAGCGTATCGCCATCGCTCGCGTCTTCCTCAAGAATCCGCCTGTCGTCATTTTCGATGAAGCGACATCTGCCCTTGATACCCAGACGGAGAAGAAAGTACAGAAGACACTCGATGAGCTTGCGAAAAACCGCACGACAATCATCATTGCACACCGTCTCTCGACCGTCAGAAATGCGGATGTGATCTACGTTCTTGACCACGGACGCCTGATCGAGCGTGGCAGCCATGACGAACTGATGGCAAGGCACGGGAAATACTTTGCCCTGTATGAAGCGCAGAAAAAGAAAAAAGAAGATGAATAGTGAGTCATGTAAAATCCTCTTCCCCGTTTCGGGGGAGAGGATTTTAGTTTAGGGTTGGCGGGTTCAGATAAGCGACTAAGAGACTTTAGACATCAGACATCTAAGGTCTCTTAGTCTATCAGTCTCTTCCGTCTCTTAGTCGCTTAGTCTTTGCGCTGAAACCTGTACCTCTTTTTTTATTTATCTTCTTTACATGCCGCCTCTTCCATGTTACACTTTTCACAGTATAGAAGGAGCGCGGACGAATCCGATGGCTGCTCCAGCGGGAAGGCAGACTTTGTTTTCCTAGATTACTCGTAAATGAGGGATGTAAATGTCACTTTATGTAAAAAAATTCGGCGGAAGTTCTGTTGCGACACCGGAAAAAATGTTGAATATTGCAAACCGTGTGCTTCGCGATCGGAAGCCGGGGGACAAGATCGTGATCGTGGTATCGGCTATGGGCGATACCACCGATGATCTCCTGGCACTGGCTTCGAAGGTATCGGACATCAATCATGGACGTGAAATGGATATGCTGCTGGCTACCGGTGAGCAGATCTCCATTTCTCTTATGGCGATGACTTTCAGAAAGCTTGGCGTTCCTGCTGTATCGCTCACAGGCCCGCAGGCAGGCATCATTGCCGGAGGGGCGTATGGCAAAGCGACCATCGATGATGTGAAGCCGGAGCGGGTATTCAAGGAGCTGGAAGAAGGCAAGATCGTCATCGTGGCAGGCTTCCAGGGCCTCATGAAAAATGGCGATGTGGCGACACTGGGCCGCGGTGGCAGCGATGCGACAGCGGTGGCACTCGCAGGTGCGATGCATGCAGATATGTGTGAGATCTTCACCGATGTGGATGGCGTATACTCTGCAGATCCGCGTGTCGTGAAGAATGCACATAAGATGAAAGAAATTACCAATACGGAAATGCTGGAAATGGCACGTCTGGGCGCTGGCGTCATGCAGCCTCGCAGCGTCGAGCTCGGGATCAAATATCACATCCCGATCCATGTCAGATCCACATTTACGAATGATGAAGGAACGATTATCCGGGAGGTATGTATGGAAGGTTTGAACGAAACGGTCAGAGGCGTGGCACAGGATGCTCATGCAGCTAGAATTGCGGTACTGGGACTCAGAAATGTGCCGGGCGTGGCATACAGCGTCTTCTCCGCTCTCGCAGAAGACAATATCACGGTCGATATGATCGTGCAGAGCGTCAGAAATTCCAATGACGACAAGACGGATATCGTATTCACCATCGATGATACGGATATGGAAGATGCCAAGAGAGTCCTTGATAAGATGAGAGACGATGGCAAAGTGGAAGAAGTCATTTATGATGACGACACGGCCAAAGTCTCTGTCGTAGGTGCCGGCATGCTCGGCAAACCGGGAGTCGCTGCCCGTATGTTCGGCGCACTTGGCAGAGCCGGTATCAATATCGATATCGTCAGCACCTCGGAGATCAGCATTTCCTGCCTCATCCTTAGAAAAGACCTGACCAAAGCTGTACAGGCGATTCACGATGAATTTTTCCCGCAGGACGAAAAATAATAAATAGATGCTTGTGGAAAAAGCACAGGAATTTCCTGCGCTTTTTCTTGTGAACGAAAGGAAAAAGATGCAAAGGGAAAGGAAATACGGATCCACTCATTGGCAGCGCTCATCCCGGGATTTTTATATAGGATCAAGCACTGCGGAGTGCTTGCACCATGGGGAAAAGCCGCTTGGGCAGCCTTTGGCACCTTTTTACGCAACAATTATCAGCAACCGATAAGGAGAGATCAAATGAAATGGAATGATGGAGACCTGGTGCACGGATTTCGTGTCAGCCGCATGTCCCATATTGAAGAAGTCAATGCCGATGCCTACCTGATGGAGCACGTGAAAAGCGGTGCCCGTCTTCTGTATCTGGACAGCGACGATGATAATAAAGTTTTTTATATTTGTTTCCGCACGACGCCGGATAATTCCAAGGGTACGCCGCATATCATGGAGCACTCGACGCTCTGCGGCTCTCGGAAATATCCGCTGAAGGAACCCTTTGTCGAGCTCGCGAAAGGCTCTCTCAATACGTTCCTCAATGCGATCACCTGGCCGGATAAGACCATGTATCCGATCGCCAGCCGCAATATGGTCGATTTCCATAACCTGATGGATGTATATCTCGATGCCGTCTTCTATCCGAATTGCCTCAAGGATCCGCAGATCCTGATGCAGGAAGGCTGGCACTATGAGCTGGAAAACAAAGAGGCGCTGCTGACGTACAATGGTGTCGTCTACAATGAAATGAAAGGTGCGCTCTCTTCGCCGGAAGCCATCATGGAAGACCGTGCGACAGAGCGTCTCTTCCCGGATAATACCTATGGCGTGGAGTCCGGCGGGGATCCGGAAGTCATCCCGATGCTCTCTTTCCGGGAATTTACTGAATTCCACCGACGCTTCTATCATCCGTCGAACAGCTATATCTACCTTTATGGCGATATGGATATCGAAAAGACGCTGGCTTATATCGATGAGGAATACCTGTCTTATCGAAAAGACGCTGGCTTATATCGATGAGGAATACCTGTCTTTTTTTCCCCGCCGCAATGTGGACTCGGCCGTCCGCACGCAGTCCGGCTTTAAGAAAAGGGTATCGGCGACCTGCCCGTATGGGATCGCAGAACAGGAAAGCGAAAAGGGGAAGGCCATCCATGCCCTCTACATCGCAGCAAGCGACCATATGTCTACGAAGGAATCGCTCGCTTTCCGCATTCTGAACTATGTCCTGATTGATATGGATGGCGCACCGCTGAAGAAAGCAGTCATGGATGCCGGCCTTGGAAGCGACCTGTCCGGCGGCTATTGTGACAGCTACAAGCAGCCTGTCTGGACCATCGAGGTGACAGGCTCGGAAGTGGAGAAGCAGGAGCAGTTTGCCCAGGTCATCGACGGGACGCTGCGCACGCTCGCTCTTGACGGCATCGACAAGGATATGCTCGATGCCGCACTGAACCGTACGGAATTCACCTCGCGTGAAAACGATTATCAGGGACGTCCGAAAGGACTTTTCTACGGCGTGCGCGCGATGGATCTCTGGCTCTATGACCGTGACCCGATGGCGGCACTGCGCTATATCGATGACATCAAAGAGCTTCGCGAAGGGATCCAGAATGGCTATTTCGAAAGCCTTCTCCTGAAGTACGTCATCAAGAATCCGCATCAAGTCCTGATCACCATGAAGCCGGAAAAGGGACTGACGGAGAAGAATAATGCGGCAACGGCAGAAAAGCTCGCTGCGTACAAGCTGAGTCTCACCGACGAGCAGCTCGAAGACATCATGGCGTCCACCAAAGCATTGAAGAAGCGTCAGGCATCCATGGAAACGGAGGAAGCCCTGAAGACCATTCCGCTCCTGTCCCGCGAAGACCTGAAACGGGAGATCGAGGAGGAAGTGCTTGAAGAAGAGACCATCTCCGGTATCCGCCACTTCCACTATGATATTCACACGACGGGGATCTCCTACGTCACAATGTATTTCGATCTCTATGACCTCACCGAGGAAGAGATCCCGTATGCCGTCCTCCTTGCCGGGATGCTTCGCAGCTTGGATACGGAAAAGCACAGCTACACAGAACTTGCGCGAATCTCCAATGCGTATACCGGCGGCATCAGCTTCCAGATCTCCTGCATCGGCGATATCAATGACGCATCGAAATATAAGCCATTCATGGTCGCAAGAGGCAAAGCACTCACCTCAAAGGCTGAACGGCTCATGGACCTGCTGGGAGAAGTCATCAATCATACATCCTTCCGGGATACGAAACGGCTGAAGGAGCTTCTCTTGGAAGAAAAATCGGAATGGGATATGACCGCCTTCTCCCGTGGGCATAATCTCACCATGGGACGCCTTGCATCCTATTTCTCCAAGACGGCACAGTTCTCTGAGCAGGCCGGCATGACGTTCTACTATTTCCTGGCAGACCTTGTCAAGACGTATGACGGTCAGGCAGAGGAAGTCGCCGAGAAGCTCTCGGCTGTCGCGAAGAAGATCTTCACGAGAAGCCATATGTTCTTTGCCACTACAGGCGAAGCGGAAGAAAAGCAGGCTGTCGATCGCTGCCTCGGCCTCATCTTGGGTGATATGCCGGAAGGGGAGAAGAAGGAAGCCCATCTCTTCGATTTCCCGGCCAAGGAGATCAATGAAGCCTTCCTGACCTCCGGCAAGGTCCAGTACGTGGCCAAAGGCGGCAACTTCCGCGATCATGGCTTTACCTATACCGGCACGCTTCGTGTCATGGAAACCATCCTTCGCTATGAGTACCTCTGGAAGAAAGTCCGTGTCCTTGGCGGTGCGTATGGCGCTTTCACACAGTTCCTGCGCGATGGTACGTCCCTTCTCTGCTCATACCGTGACCCAAATCTGAAGGAAACGCTCGAGACGTACAAAGACCTTCCGGAATATCTGGAAACACTCGAATTGTCCGAACGTGAAATGACCAAGTACGTCATCGGTACCATGGCAGCGGATGAGATCCAGCTCACCCCGTCCATGAAGGGCGAGCGTGCGATGCTCCACTACCTGAATGGCAATACCCGAGAAGACCGTATGCGGATCCGCAGCGAGATCATCTCCTGCGAAGTGAAGGATATCCGTGCTCTTGCTCCGCTCGTCAAGAGCATCATCGATGATCCCTACATCTGCTGCATGGGAAGCGAGGAAAAGATCCAGCGGGATAAGGCACTTTTCAGGAAAGTCCTCTCTATGCCGGAGTAAGTCAGATCAGGGATGAGGAATGAAGGCGGCAGGAGATCTCTCTGAGATGGTATTTGCCTGCTTCATCTGCGATGTACCTGCAAAGCCCGCTGCACCTCACCCCAGATCCCTTATCATTTTTACCACCAAGGAGGCTCAAATGCTTGAGCCTCCTTTTGTATCATTGAGAAAACGCTGATGTGATCTGACAATGATGGGATCTGTGTTTTCCTAAGGAGACGCTATGCAGACAGCCATTCGTACCCGCTTTGCGCCGAGCCCCACGGGATATATGCATCTTGGGAATATCTGGGTCGCTTTTTTGAACTGGCTCTGGACACGCCAGCATGGAGGGGCGATCGTGCTGCGTATCGAAGACATCGACCGGCAGCGAAGCCACGCGGAATACATAGAGGGGATCAAAGAAGACCTCGCATGGATGGGTCTTTCCTACGACGAAGGCCCCGGCGGGAGCTATTCGTATGGGACGCCCGTCCAGAGTCTCCGATTTCCTCTCTATCAGAAAATCATGGATCGGTGGAAAGAAGCGGGGGAGGTCTATCCCTGCTTCTGCAGCCGTGCCCGTCTCCACAGCATCGCCTCTGCGCCGCATGAAGGAGAGGGACTGCCGGTCTATGATGGACACTGCCGCCGTCTGAGTGCGGAAGAAGTCGCGGACAGAGAAAAGGGGAAGGCGCCCTCCTGGCGCCTTCGTATGGAGGAAAGCCGCATGTCCTTCAGAGATCTTTTCTGCGGAGAGGAGACATGCGTGCTCCGTCCCGGCATCGATGACTTTGTCCTTCGGCGTGCAGATGGCATGGTCGCTTATCAGCTCGCCGTATCCGTCGATGATGCAGCGATGGGGATGACGCATGTTTTCCGGGGGAATGACCTTCTCTCCTCGACCTTTTATCAGCTCTATCTGCTGAAAAAATTGGGAGTTGCCCATGTTCCGACTTACGGACATCTGCCTCTTCTCGTTGATGCGGAGGGGGTCCGGCTCTCGAAGCGTCAGAAAGGTCTCACTCTTCGTGAAATGAAGGCAGAGGGCAAGAAGCCTTCTGATATCATCGGACTCCTTCTGTATTATGCAGGCGCGCTTCCAAAGCCGATGCCCGTATCCGCAGAGGAAGCGGCTCGGAATGTCGGCTTTGAGAAGCTGAAGCACCTGTCTTTGCCGCATATCGTGGTGACGCAGGTCTAAAAAACGGCTATAATGAGGCCATAGAGGGGTGGCTTATAGGGCGTAACGCTCCTTGCCCCTGAATGAAAGATTTGCGCGAATGAGGAATGAGGAATGAGGAATGAGGAATGAAGGTGGCGGCTTCGCCGCAAATATATATGGGACGATGCCCGAAAGTAGTATTCAAGCCACTAGTCACCAGTCGCTCGGTACCCCTAATCCCTAGCCACGCATCCCTGCTTCCAAACTTACCCCATGAAATCTGATCAAATGGTATCTGTGTTTTCCTGAAGTAATCCGGTAAAGGAGCTGATTTCCATGATCCATATCACCTGTGAAGGCAGAAGTTTTGACTTTTTTGACGGTGCGACACCGCAAAATTTATGGAATATGGTCCGCGGTACAAGGGGGAAGGAGGCGGCGGTGCTGGCAGAGATGGATGGCGAGCTTCTTGATTTCCAGACACCGTTTCCCTCCGGCGGAGATGTGCGATGGATCCCTCTTTCGGCGCCAAAAGCGCACCAGGCGTATGTGAGAAGTGCGATCATGCTTCTCGTATGTGCTGTGGAAGAGATCTATGGAGAAGGGGCAGATGTCCTCGTGAAGCATTCGCTGGGAAAATCGCTGTACTGTGAATTCGAAGACGGTCATGTACCGCTCAAGAAGGAGCTGGATCGGCTGGCGGCACGGATGCGTGAAATTTCCGAAGAGGGACGCGATATCACCAAGCTCGTCGTCGGAAAGAAACGTGCGATGGCCTTCCTTCGCATCAAAGGGCGGGAAGAGGATGCAGAGCTGGCAGGTGAGCTCGCCGGGAATACGATCAATGTCGACCAGTGCGGGCGTGTGATCGACTATTTCTTCGGCCCTCTTTTGCCGGATATGAGCTTTGTGCGGCTTTTTGCGCTGAAGTCTTATGCGCCGGGATTTCTGCTGCGCCTTCCGGATGAGGATTTTCATCTGGCTCAGGATGAGGAAGAGGACCCGCTCTTTGCGAAGGTCTTCCTCGAAAGCCAGAACTGGTCCGAGCTTATCGGCTGCCAGAATCTGGCGCAGCTCAATGCTTCTATCGAGAATGGTAAAATTCTCGACTACATCTCTATCGCGGAAGCGCTGCATGAGAAAAAGCTGGCAGAGCTTGCAGATACGATCTGTGAGGCGAAGCCCAGAATTCGTCTCGTCTGTACGGCAGGGCCGTCATCCTCCGGCAAGACCACCTTCATGAAGCGTCTCATCGTCCACCTGCAGGTGAATGGGGCGCATCCTGTCATGATCTCGCTGGATGACTATTTCCGCGATCGAAGCGAAATGCAGGGGGAAGACTGGGAAGATATCCACGCGCTTGATCTGGACCGTTTCGAAGGAGATATCACCGCACTTTTGGAAGGAAAGCCGGTGCGGCTTCCGACTTTCAATTTCATCACTGGGAAAAAGGAGTGGAATGCGCCGCCCGTGACGCTCGGGAAGGGGCAGCCGATCCTTGTGGAAGGGCTTCATGCACTGAATCCGCGCCTCACCTATTTTGTCCCCGGCTACCAGTGCATGCATATCTACCTTTCCGCACTGACACAGATCACCATTAACCACCATAACCGTATATCGACCTCGGACACGCGGCTTCTTCGCCGTATGGTGAGAGATATGCAGTTCCGCGGAAACCCTCCGGAAAAGACGATCTCTTCCTGGCCAGGCGTCCGTAAAGGAGAAGAACGGAACATTTTTCACTTCCAGGGACGCGCTGACATTGTATTTAATTCCGCACTTCTTTATGAGATCCCTGTTCTGAAACGGATCGTAAAGCCGTTTTTAGAGGAAATATCCAAGGATAGCCCTGCCTATGGGGAAGCCCGGCGCCTTTTGGAATTTCTCGCGCCCTTCCGTGAGCTGGATGCATCGCTGGTGCCGGATCATTCGCTGCTTCGCGAATTTGTCGGCTATCAAGGGCTGGGAAGGTCGTTCCTGAATCGGTAGGGCTTTCTCATGGATCCCGAATGAAAGCTCTGCTTGCATGAGAACTGCGGGATGAGAAATAGCGGCGGCTGCGCCGCAAATGAAGGACAGTCGATGCCGAATATCTGCTGCTTTTCCGCACGGTCAGCGTTCTCCTTATCGGGAAGGCAGATCGTCAGCTCCCGTGGATCCGTATCACTTTCCCATTCTCCCACTAGCAATCTTTTGCAAGACAAGGTACAATAGAAACAGCTTTAAGAAAATTCTCATTTCTATTTGGAGGTCATGCATCATGGCAGAAGAAAAAAGAGTCAACCTGAAAGCCCAGAAATTCGAAGCCTACACAAAGGCAAACAAAATGGACTTTTTCGTCAAAAATGAAATGAAAGATGACGCAGATACCGTTGTATTCCAGTCGAACCTGAAGGTCGAAGGACAGACCATTCCGCTCGGCATCATCACAGACAATACCATCTACACCATCATCCGCGTCCAGATCGGAAGCCAGCTCCTGAAAGATGAAAATAAGCTCGCCCTTCTCGAATACCTGAACCAGCTGAATCGCAGCTACAAGGTCTTCAAGTATGTAGCAGCAGAAGACGGCAGCATTTTCCTCGATGCGTGCCTTCCGAGCACGAACGAGAGCTTTGACGCAGAAATCGTCCGTGTCATCCTCGATGTCATCGTCGATCATCTGAACAATGAATACAAAAACATCATGAAGCAGGCTTGGAAATAATGTCTCTTCCGCAATCAAAAACGGCTTTCCGAAAGGAAGGCCGTTTTTTGATTGCGGAGGCTTCGCTCAAAGAAAAGATAACGATGCCGGAGGAGCTGTGCATCCCGAATTACTTTTTCATAGCAAATTTTTTCTAAAAGCTATATAATAGAAGAAATCTATTTGCCGAAATGAAAATATAGATCTTCATTTCATGTCTAGGAGGAGATTTCATTGTTAGCATCCAAATTATATAGCCCGACCCTGAGAGAACTGCCTGCCGACGCTGTCGTCATGAGCCATAAGTACATGCTGAAAGCCGGCATGATGCGAAAGATCGCCAATGGTACCTATGCGTACCTGCCGCTGGCTTTCCGCGCCATTGAGAAAGTGAAGAAGATCATCCGTGAGGAGATCAATAAGACAGGCGCACAGGAGATCCTGATGCCGATCGTACAGCCGTCGGAGATCTGGCAGAAGACGGGACGTTGGGCCGTATATGGAGAGGAAATGTTCAAGCTGCAGGATCGTCACGGCAGAGACTATTGCCTGGCTCCGACGCATGAAGAACTGGTGACCACGCTCGTTTCCATGGATACCTCGTCCTACAAGCAGCTGCCGGTCTCTGTGTATCAGATCCAAAACAAGTACCGCGATGAGAAGCGTCCGCGTTTCGGCCTGATGAGAAGCCGCGAATTCATCATGAAGGATGGCTACACCTTCGATATGGATCAGGAAGGTCTCGATAAGCAGTACAAACTGATGTATGATGCATACTGGCGCATTTTCACCCGCTGCGGACTGAAATTCCGTCCGGTCATCGCAGACTCCGGCGCGATCGGCGGCAATGCGTCTCATGAATTCGAAGTGCTGGCAGATTCCGGCGAAGCCGATATCGTATATTGCGAAGACTGTGATTTCGCAGCGAATATTGAAGCGGTCGATCCGAAGACGATTCCCTGCGATATCCGGAATGACAAGGAAAAAGAGATCGTAGAAACCCCGGGGCAGCACACGATCGAGATGGTTTGCAACTTCCTCAATGCGGATGTGAAGCAGTCCGTCAAGGCGGTCGTCTACAAGCTCGATGATACCGTTGTCCTTGCGATGGTGCGCGGCGATCATGAAGTCAATGAAGTAAAGCTCCAGAATATTTATGGTGCGATCAATGTGGATATGGCATCGGAAGAAGATCTGGAACGCTGCGGTCTGACGGCTGGCTATATCAGCCCGATCGGCCTTAAAAAGGTGAAGAATTTCGACATCATCTGTGATAAGACGGTCATGGAAATGCAGGATGCCTGCTGCGGGGCCAATGAAAAGGACAAACACTACATCCATGTGAATCCGGCGCGCGATTTCGGTGATGTGAAGGTGGATACCATCCGCCAGATCCAGGAAGGCGATGTCTGCCCGCATTGCGGCGGCAAGATCGTCATCACGAAGGGCATCGAAGTCGGACAGGTCTTCAAGCTCGGGACCAAGTACAGCGAAGCGCTGGGGGCGACCTACCTCGATAACAATGGCAAGTCGCACCCGATGGTGATGGGTTGCTACGGCATCGGCGTCACACGTACGGTGGCTGCCTCCATCGAGCAGAATCACGATGACGACGGCATCATCTGGCCGGTCGCGATCGCGCCTTATGAAGTGGTCATCGTCCCGGCGAATAATAAATCGGAAGAAGTCATGGATGCGGCAAAGAAGCTCTATGATGCGATGGAAGAAAAAGCGGATGAAGTGGTCCTTGATGACCGCAATGAAAGAGCAGGCATCAAGTTCAAGGATGCTGACCTCATCGGCTATCCGGTCCGTGTGACCATCGGCAAGAAATGGCAGCAGTCCGGCAATGTGGAGATCCGTCTGCGTCGAAGCGGTGAGACCATTGAAGTGCCGTATGAAGAATGCAAAGCCAAGGTCATGGAGATTCTGGCAGAGCTTCATGAAAAGAACCAGTAAGAGGCGCAGATGGACGAAAAAGAACTGGAAGAGCTGCGCGCTTCGGTGCGTCGGATCGATAGTGAGCTGGCAGCGCTTTTTGAGAAGCGGCTGGAGCTGTCGAGAGGCATTGCCCTGTATAAGCTGAAAGCGCACAAGCCGATCTATGATGCAGAAAGGGAAGCGAAGAATATCGAGGCATTGTCTTCTCTCATCGAAGATGTGAGCAGCCGCCCTGATTTCATCCGTTGGTACCAGCTCTTGATGGATATCAGCAAAAAGCTGCAGTCGAAACTGATACAAGGGGAGACAAAATGATCGAAGAACTCAGAGGTACCGTCAGACGATGCATCTATGCAAGCGATGATGGCAGATTCTGCGTTTTTCAGATCGAAGATAAGGAAAGCCGCAAGCTGGCCTGCGCCACATACCATGGGAGAGGCCCATACGTCGGCGAACAGATACTCATGCGGGGGTGCTGGCAGAAGCATCCCCGTTTTGGAGTGCAGTTTTCCGCGAAGAGCTTGGAGATGGTGAAGCCGGAGGAAACGGAGGATATCATTCATTTCCTGGCATCGGGGATGATCGATGGCATCCGTGAGACCATGGCGCGCCGCATCGTGGCACACTTTGGCAAGAAGACGATGGATATCTTCGAGAAGAATATCGATGCCCTTCTGGAAGTCCCGGGCATCGGGCCGAAAGGATTCGAGAAGATCAAAAAATCCTACGAGATGATTTCCGGGCTGAAGGAGATCATCATGTATCTCCAGTCACTGGCTATTCCCGAAAAATATGCGGCAGATATGCAGAAGCGTTACGGAGCGAATATCAAGTCCGTCTTTCAGCACGAACCCTATCGTATGCTGGAAGACATAGCCGGAATGACTTTTCTTGAGGTCGACCGCATCGCCATGGATCAGGGCGTAGCGGCGAATGACTGCGAGCGCATCACGGCAGGCGTGACGTATATGCTGGGACTGGCGCTTTCTCAGGGGCACAGCTGTGTGCCGATCGATTCGCTGGCGAAAAATACCGTGCCGCTTCTCCATCTCTCCATCGAGATCATCAAGGAGGGCATCGAGTCTGCGATTCGGGAAGGCCTTCTGCCGTCTCTGACCTATGAAAAGACGGTGTATGTGTACCTGGATTTTCTCTATAAAGCGGAAACGCAGTCGGCTGATATCCTGAAAGGCATGCTCTGCCACCAGAAGTCACTCGGAACGGCTGCACTGGCCATCGAGAAATTTGAGAGAGAGAATCATATCACGCTGGCAGAAGAGCAGAAGGAAGCCGTCGAAGAGGCGATGAAGAGCCGCGTCCTCGTCATCACCGGCGGGCCGGGCACAGGGAAAACGACACTCGTGCGGGCCATCATAACGGCGGCCGAACAGCACGATCTGAAAGTCCATCTCATGGCACCGACAGGCCGCGCGGCGAAGCGCCTTGCGATCGCGAGCCACATGGATGCGGATACCATTCATAAAGCGCTCGAGGCGGAAAAACGTGAGGACGGCGGGACGGTCTTTTCGCGGGATGAAAGCGATCCTTTGGAAGAAGACCTCATCATCGTCGATGAAGCGTCCATGATGGATATTTCCCTTTTCTATCATTTATTGTCTGCGCTGAAAGAAGATGCACGCCTCATTCTGGTCGGCGATGTCGACCAGCTCCCGCCGGTAGGACCGGGTACGCCCTTGAAATCTATCATCGCCTGGGAAAAGGTGCCTGTCACAAGGCTCAAGCATATTTTTCGTCAGAAAGAAGGGAGCGGCATCATCGAGAATGCGGCGCTCATCCGGGAAGGGAATATGTGTGTCCCGGACGAAGGCGGGGAATTCAAGATCCTTCCGGTCTGGTCGGAAGAGGAAGCCTTCGATACGGTCATAAGCCTTTGCCGCTCGCTGCACTATGGGGAGAGCAAGGAGAAAATGGCACTGCAGGTGCTTTCTCCCATGTATCGTGACCGGTGCGGGGTGGACAATCTGAATCATGCCATTCAGGAGCTGGTGCATCAGAAGCAGATCCCACCGGGAAATCATTTCTTTGTCGGCGACAAGGTCATGCAGAAGCGGAATGACTATGACAAGGGTGTCTATAATGGTGATGTCGGCATTGTCTGGTCTGTGACAGATAAGCGCATCGCTGTCAGCTTCTATGACCGGGAAGTCGTCTATGAAAAAGAGGAAAGAAATGATCTGCAGCTCGCCTATGCGACGACGGTCCATAAGAGTCAGGGCAGCGAGTACGATACCGTCATCCTTGTCCTCCTTCCGACGCAGCGCATGATGCTGAAGCGAAATCTTCTCTATACAGGAATCACCCGTGCGAAAAAGACCACGTATCTGATCACGACGGAAGAAGCATTGGCAAAAGCCGTCGATACCGTAGAGACCGGACGAAGATACAGCCTTTTCTTTCCGCTCCTGACGGGAGAAACGGAAGGATAGTCATCAGTGGGCTGGTAGATGGTGACTGGTGACTAGTAGCTAGGGATTAGGGATGAGTGGCTAGGGATTTGGTGCCTCAAGTGACCGAAGACTAAGAGACTAGGAGACATCAGACGTTAGACATCAGACTCTCTCGTATTGACATTTCGAGCGTAAGCGAGAAATCTTTGTCATTCGCGGTCAAACAGACGATGTCAGGAAACCGCAAATGGGAAACCTGCTATCTGCCGACCTTCGGGCATCGTCCCATATATATTTGAGGCGAAGCCGCCACCACAAGTTTGAAAGCAGACTATACTTATCTCCTTTTTCGAAACCTAATAGGTTAAGGAAACGCTTATTAAATCGCAGAGTCAGATTTGACATGCATTTTTATGCAACGCTTCGTCATAACCCTCCTTAAATAGCTCGCTATTCGCGTCGGATTATTCCTCGCTTTGCATGAAAATGCAAGAGCCAAATCGAACAACGATTTAATCAGTGTTTCCTTAAACAGGTTCTGAGGGTTCAAATGGTTCGCAGGTTTCTCATCTTTCGTGAATACCATATATTGAAAGCTCTGCGGCGCTTTCAATTATTATGCGCCGCACCAGCACTCCTAACTAGAGCGTCGAGCTTTCATTCACAATCAGGGAGCGCACGCCCTGCGGGCTAATCCAGAAAGGACCCTGCCATGCGTCTTATCACTGATATCTTGGAGACACTCTACCCCACCTGCTGCCCGGGCTGCGGACGCGTGGTCGATCCGAACGTGCAGTGGTGCGAGGCGTGCCTCCGTAAGATCTGGAATCCGAGGCTCCTCAATTCCTCTTTCACCGACCACCTCTCGGGCTGCTATACCTGCTGCGACTATGCAGGTGCGATCCGGGACTGCATCATACAGATCAAGTATGGCAGGCGGCGCAGCAGGAAGCGCGTCTTTGCGCCGCTCCTTTCCCGCTTTCCCTGGTGGGACAGGATGGGGGAGTGCGGATTGGTGATCCCTATCCCGCTGTCTTTTCAGAAGAAGAAATGGCGCGGGTATAACCAAGTGGATCTGATGTTTGCCGCGTGGATGAAGGAAGCAGGCTATGATTACAAGCCGGATGCACTCGTCCGCATCCGCAGTGCGCACACGCAGTCCCTCTTATCCCGAAAGGAGCGTTTTCAGAATATCAAAGGTGTTTTTCACATCGCGCGGTCTATGGATGTGAAAGGGAAAACGATCCTTGTCGTAGATGATATTTATACGACGGGGGCTACGATGGAGGCGGCCGCTCATGAGCTTATGCGCGCGGGAGCGAAAAAAGTCATGGGCATGACGATTGCGAGCGGAGCCAGCTAAGGAAGGGCTTCCCTGGTAAACCGGCTATGTATAAAAAGGAGGCTGTATGGCTGAGATATCGGCTGATTTCCGTCCTGTCAGGATGGAGGAGATCTATGAGATCGCACGAAGACTCCATTGGAAGATCGTGCAGGAGGAAGAAAAACCATTTTTCTATCACTTTGTATACATCGGCGAGGATCTTCCCCGGATGCAAGCGGGGAAAGACTGGTCTTTCCTGGTGCTGAACGAGAAGGGGACGGCGAGTCTCATGCTTGAGCGTATCCAGTGTACGGCAGCCATTTATGAGTGTGAGAGGGTGACGACTCAGAGCGGTCTTACCGAGAATGCGTTCGTCATGCGAAGATTTATGAATAAAGTCAAGATCCTTGATAAGACGCTGCGCAAAGAGCTTCACAGCTATGCGCCGGAGATCGTACTTCGGAGGAAATGACCCTGTGGAGCGTTTTGCCCTCCGTGAGCCTCTTGTAATTGATGAAGGAGAATATGTATGCATTTTTCCAATTCGAAAGCGTTCACCAGACCGCTTCGCAAACTGTTAAAATCCTATCTGCTGTCTGTGACGGCGGGGGATATCATGCTCGGAGAGGTGGCAGACCACCTCTGCGTGAATGATCTCGACCGCGGGCTCTCAGATAAAGAGCGGATCCGTGCGGCGGCCGATATCGGATTCACAGATACAGTGGATGACGCTATCGAGAATATCTGGGAGGATCCGGAAGGCCTCATCCCATACTCTGCGCTTTGTGATCTGTATGATCCGGAAGGCCTGTGGAAGGCGCTGATGAAGGAGATCGAAGAGCACACCCATTTCTATGACGCCTCTTTGGTGACGAAGAATCCCTACTACATCCATGTGCATGCACCGGAAGCGAAGTCGGGGGCGATTGAGCTGGGGACGACCGACTATCTTGGCGGGGAATTCTTCCAGACCTATCATCGGGGCTATTCGGCCAAGCGGCCTTTTGGCTATGCGGATATCGGTTTCTTTGATGAGCGCGTCGCTTTTCCTGTCATCAGAGAAAACGGCCAGGTGTGGATGAGTGTCGTCATGAGTGAGATCGAGTCGATGGAAGAGCCGCTGGCGCGCGCCCACGGAAAGGTCATCACCTATGGCCTTGGCCTGGGCTACTATGCCTTCATGGCGGCAGAAAAGAAAGAGGTGGAGTCTGTCACGGTGGTGGAGATGAATCCCCACGTGATCTCTCTCTTCAAGACACACCTTCTGCCGCAGTTTCCGCATAAGGAAAAGATCCATATCATCGAAGCGGATGCGATGGATTTCATTCGTGAGCAGAAGGATGGGGCCTATGATGTCGCCTTTGCTGATTTCTGGGGAGGGGTCAGTGATGGGCTTTCTTTGTACCTGAGATTCATGCCTCTCACCGCGCGTTTTCAAAGGACGCTGCATGAGTTCTGGATAGAAAGCTGCTTTTTGGAGTACCATTTCCGCCCTGTCATGCTGAAAGTACTGCTGGACATGGGGCTCTCCTATTCGCTGGTCTTGCCGGAAATGGGTCAATCGGAGCGGAGGATCCAGAGGGCTTTCTCCCGATTCCTGAAACAGTGGGACTATACGATCGAGACGGAAGAGGACCTCGCATACCTTCTGACGAATGACTGCCTCATCCGCCTCATGCATCAGTTTGCGATAGAATATACTAGAGATTAGTGGCCGGGGATCGGCTGTATGGTGACTTGCCGCCTTCGAGCATTGCCTGTTTGCGTATGCGGACGCGCGCATTGCTCCCCTTGGCCTTCCGTATCTATGGAGAGACTTCCAAAGGGGCAAACCCTACATCCCGCATCCAACGACCTTATATTATTAGAATTTTCTAAAAACGAAAAGTGTATACTACATTATTTCTATAAGTATGATACAATAACGATAACTGTGAAAGAGAAAGTATACTATTGTGGAGGCATACAATGAACAGACAACTTTCAATGGAATTTGTAAGAATCACAGAACAGGCTGCACTTCTGGCTGGTCGTTTGATGGGGACAGGCGATAAGGAAGGCGCGGATCAGGCTGCGGTAGACGGCATGCACCAGCAGTTTGCCAAGACACCAGTCTCCGGCACTGTCGTCATCGGCGAAGGCGAGATCGATGAAGCACCGATGCTGTATATCGGCGAAAAAGTCGGTCAGGGCGGAGAAGAGGTCGACATCGCTGTCGACCCGGTCGAAGGGACGAACCTGGTAGCGAAGGGCAAAGATGGCGCGATCGCGGTCCTTGCTATTGCACCGAAGGGCTGCCTGCTCCACGCACCGGATATGTATATGCAGAAGATCTGCGTCGGTCCGAGAGCGAAGGGGTGCATCGATATCAATGCATCTGTCACTGAAAACCTGACCCGTGTGGCGAAAGCGATGGATCGTGAGATTTCTGATCTCACCATTGTTGTCCTTGATCGTGAAAGACATGAAGGCATCATCCGCGAAGCCAGAGAAGCCGGTGCACGCATCCGTCTCATCACCGATGGGGATGTCGTACCGTCCATCGACTGCGGCATTCAGGGCAGCGGTATTCATATGGTCCTCGGCTCCGGCGGTGCGCCGGAAGGCGTCCTTGCCGCTGTCGGTCTGAAATGTCTCGGCGGTGATATGCAGGCGAAGCTTCTTCCGCACACGGAAGAAGAAGTCCGCCGTCTGCATGCTATGGGCATCACCGATCCGAACAAGGTTCTGACCTTAGATGACCTTGTCAAAGGCGATGACTGCATCTTCTCGGAAACGGCGATCACCGACTGCGCGATGCTGAAAGGCGTCCGCTACTTTGGCGGCGGCGCCAGAACCAGCACGCTGGTCCTCCGCTACAAGACCGGTACAGTCCGTTTTGTAGATACCATTCACCGCTTCGGTGAACCGGATAAGAAACCGGCTGTCAGACTTTGGTAATACGGCTCTGTTTGAAAGGGGCTGTGAAGAAAATAAGATGGTAAAAAAAAAGGAGCTATGAAGAAATGAATCTTCATTTCTTCACAGCCCCTTTTTACTTTGCTTTCATTTGGTTCAAGGTTCAAGGTTCAAGGTTCAGGGCTCTCGTGGTGGCTTCGCCGCCTTTTTTTAGAAGATGGTATTCTCGCGTCGCAGCCTTCCCCTCTAGAGGAAGGTGCCCAAAGGGCGGATAGGGCACTGGCGGTATGCAAACCATTGTTTGAAATCGTCAGTCGCATTCATGCAAGTGTGCGGGAAACGCCTGCTCGCGGATGACAAAGATTTCTCGATTTCGCTCGAAATGACGATACGGGGAAGCGGCATTCTCCGTGCGTGATGGATGAAATGGGGGATAGTCCGTTCTCTCGTATAGTCATCTCGAGCGTAGTCGAGAGATCTCCACGCTGCAGCGGTATTCAGCATGCAGGCGGTTACGTAAAAATCGCTTGGGATCATTGGCTTCACGTTATCCTACGGTCATCGTTTTACCGGCGTGCAAGGAAGATTTCTCGCATTTGCTCGAAATGACGATACGGGGAAGTGGCATTCACCATGTGTGATGGGATAAAAGGAAATGGGGGATAGCCCGTTCTCTCGTAGTTTCCTTATATGAAGCTCTGCGGCGCTTCTGATTTTTATGCGCCGCACCAATACTTCTCAATTCTCACTGGCGTGTAGAGCTTTCATTCAGAATCAAAGGGAGATACGCTGTGCAGGCTGACCTTGAATCCCAATCAAAAAGCCCCTGCAAGAATGTCGGGGGCTTTTTGATGACTTACCTTAATGACTTATTAGTAGTTTTCCGCTTTGATGGCGAAGAAGCTCTGCGGATGGCCGCATACCGGGCATTCTTCCGGTGCTTCTACGGATTCTACGGTGTAGCCGCAGTTAGCGCACATCCAAAGTTTCTTTTCGCCTTTCTTGAAGACCTGGCCGTTTTCGACATTAGCCAGCAGCAGTTTATAGCGTGCTTCATGCTGCTTTTCGATCTCGCCGACTTTGGAGAGCAGGAAAGCGATCTGCGGGAAGCCTTCTTTTTCTGCGGTAGCAGCGAATTCCGGATACATGGAAGTCCATTCACCGTTTTCACCGGCAGCGGCCATTTTCAGGTGTTCTGCGGTGGTCTTCTTGAGATCACCGACGAGCCAGAACCACAGTTTGGCATGGGCTTTTTCATTGGCGCCGGTTTCTCTGAAAAGATCAGCGATCTGGCGGGAGATGGACGGATCCTTTTCCGCTTCTGCAGCAAACAGGTTGTATTTCACATGAGCCTGGGATTCTCCGGCGAAGGCAGCACGCAGGTTTTTTTCCGTCTGTGTGCCGGCGAGGCGTTTCATTTCTTCTAATACTTTTGCTTCTTCCATGGTAAAATTCCTCCTTTTACACTCGTAGGACTTGCAAACATAAAGAATCCACATTCTCCCTAGAATGTGGAAGGGGATGAGAAATTTCTCATCTATAGACAGTATAGATGATTATCGATATTCTGTCAAGGGGAGGGGGGAGCTCTTGGGGTGGCTCCGTCCACTGATTATGAATGAGAACTATGCGCGAATTAGAAATTAGAAATGAGAAATGAGAAATGAAGGTGGCGGCTCCGCCGCAAGTATATATGGGGCGATGCCCGAAAGTAGTATTCCACTCACGAGTCACTAGTCACCAGTCACTTGATACTCCGAATCCCTAGCTACTAATCCCTAATCCTGAGATTACCTTTTTCCTGAGATACAATTAGATTTGTATGAACCCATTCAAAAAACGCATGATTTCAGCTATAATCAAGATAAATGATTTTCGATAAGTTGAAGATTTTGTCAAGGATTTTACACAGGCTTTACATTCATAAGATATCATAAAGACATACGTATGTTTTTGGTAAAACGGAGGACGTTAGACGTTATGTTCAGTCTGGTGAATAAGCATGAAGAGTTTTTCGATTTCCTTGTGACGAATGCAGAGTATTTCCACAAAGGCACTCTGATGGCGAAAGAGGTACTGCAGGATCCGACGAAGCTGGAAAAATACTCGAAGGAAGTGAAGAATCTGGAGCATGCGGCAGATCGCGTGACACATGACATTGCAGCGAAGATGCGCCATGTCTTCATCACACCGATCGATCGGGAAGATTTTTTTATGCTGACTTCCACACTCGATGACTGTGTCGATGATATTCAGGATGTCGTGCTTTCCATGAAGCTGTATCATGCGGGCATTGGCTCGAAGCTGCCGGTGCGCATGGCGGATATCCTGGTCGAAATGGCTGAGGAGCTGATCGTCCTTTTCCGACTTTTGAAAGACATCGACAAGAATGAGATCGAGATCGGTCAGCGTGCCCGCAAGCTGAATCAGCTCGAAAGCGAAGGGGATGCGATCTATCGCCAGTCTATTTCCGATCTCTTCGATGGCAGTCACGATGTCATGGAGATCATTCGCTGGAAGGAGATCATGGAAGCGATGGAGGACACCTGCGATCGGGCGGAGAAAGTAGCAAACCTGATCAAAGAGGTGGTCATGAAATATGCCTGATATGTACCTTGTGGGGCTTGTTATCATTTTGGCACTCTGCTTTGATTTTATCAATGGCTTCCACGATACGGCCAATGCTATCGCGACTTGTGTGGCGACGCGCGCACTCAGTCCCAAGATAGCGATCATGATGTCTGCTTTTTTGAACTTTGTCGGCGCCATGATCTCTACCGGGGTGGCGAAGACCATCGGCGGGGAGATCGTCACCTCACCGCATATGGTCGACTCTGTCGTCCTTATCGCGGCGCTTGCCTCTGCGATCTTCTGGAATCTATTCACTTGGCGTATCGGGATGCCGTCCTCGTCATCTCATGCACTGATCGGCGGTGTCATCGGTGCAGTCATCATCTCTTACGGCACAGGCGCGATCCACCTTGCCGGGGTGTTGACGATCGTCATCGGCCTCGTCTGCTCTCCGATCGTGGCTCTTGGCATGGGCTATTTCATCATGACGCTCCTTTATGTTTTTTTCAGAAATGTAGGGAAGTCGCGCGTGAATTATATCTCCCGTCACATCCAGATGGTATCGGCAGCACTCATGGCGTTTTCTCATGGCTCGAATGATGCGCAGAAGTCGATGGGCATCATCACGCTGGCACTGTTGTCGGGCGGCTATATCGGAGCGCTCGAGGTGCCGTGGGAAGTCAAAGTGGCATGCGCGACGGCGATGTGTGCCGGTACCAGTGTCGGTGGCTGGCGTATCATCCGTACTGTCGGAAATAAGATCTTCCGCATGCAGCCGGTCAATGGTCTTGCGGCAGATCTGAACTCGTCCCTTATCATTTTCTCTGCGACCATGCTGCATCTCCCTGTATCGACCACGCATGTTGTCACCGGCTCCATCATGGGCGTGGGCTGGGCGAAGCGGTTCCGCGCTGTCCACTGGTGTGTCGCTTACCAGATGGTCTCGGCATGGGTCATGACGATCCCCTGTACGGCCGCTGTCGGCGCTTTGGTGTACCTGCTATTGCGGCATACATTTTAAGGAAACGCTGATTAAATCGCAGAGTCGAATTTCATATGGATTTTTATACATGGCTTCGTCATCATCTTCCTTAAATAGCTTGCTATTCGCGTCAGATGATTCCTCGCTCTGTATAAAAATCCAAGAATGCAATCTGACAACGATTTAATCAGTGTTTCCTTAAAGAAGCTGATACAGCTTAAGAAGCAATGTCCTTAAAAACACGGTATCCGAAAGGATGCCGTGTTTTTTTATTGGGTGAGGGTCTTTTGGAATGGATAAGTCAACCGGAAGACGACCGTTGACGATAGGCTGTATATACAATAACCATAAAGTGTATATTTATATTTTATAGGAAGCCGTATTCATAGATTACACATTTGTTTTAATGACACAAGGAGAAGGAAAGTTGAAAATATGAATTGCAATCTATGGAAATAATAAAAACTTGACATGAATAAATAATAAACATTTCAGATAATGGTGCTATAATTGAAATTGTTCCAAAAAGCACGGATAAGGGGGAATCAGCATGAGAAGAGTCATCAATTATTCTAAAGCCATGACTGCTTTACATGATGAATTCGCGATTAAAAATGAAGCGTTTCATTTTAGAATGATACGATGGATCGATCTCCGGTATCAAAAACGAATGGTTTGCGGGTCCGGTGGATAAGTCTGATCTGACTATCAGTCCTGTCTATGACATCTATGTCGTTTCGGAAATCATAAGCATTCATTCAGAAGGTGAAGTCCCATGTCCAAGTTTACCAAGGGTATTTTCTATAGCATTCTTTTGACCGCTGGCTCGATTCCAGCTGTTTCTGCGGATGAAGTCTTTCATGAGGCGGTGAATCAGTCGCTTCCCTTTTGGAGCGTCATCCCATTCGTTGTCATGCTGCTCGCAGTGGCCTTTGTCCCATTGATCAATGGCTTGTGGTGGGCGAAGAATACGAAGTGGGTATCGCTCGGGTGCGCGCTCTTCTTCCTTATACCATTCTCGTATGCGTATGGTATTTCTGAAGGGATCTATCGTCTCTTGGAATCGATCCTGCTCGATTTCATTCCCTTCATTGTCCTTCTGTATGGTCTGTATGCGACGGCGGGCGGCATTATGATCCATGGCAAGCTTGCCGGGACGCCGATCATCAATTCGCTGATCCTTTTCGTGGGGACGGTCATGGCAAGCTGGATCGGCACGACGGGTGCGGCTATGCTTTTCATCCGTCCATTGATCCGTGTCAATGAATGGCGCAAGGAAAAGGCGCATGTCATGGTCTTCCTGATCTTCCTTGTGGCGAATATGGGCGGCTGCCTCACACCGCTTGGCGATCCGCCGCTTTTCATGGGCTTCCAGCGCGGTGTGCCTTTCACATGGACGTTTCATCTCTTCCCGATCCTGGTGCTGAATCTCATCCTTCTTTTCATTGCCTTCTATTTCATAGATCGCCATTACTTCAAGAAAGAGCTGGCTGCTGGGCGTCAGCCAAGCGATATGCAGCTCCATGATAATTCGCCGCTGGTCAAGATCTATGGCAAAAAGAATTTCTTCTACATTCTGCTCATCATCGTGGGTGTCATGGCGAATAACTTCCTGCCGGAAGCCTTTCCGTTCTTTGCCAATGGGGCAGGGATCCCGATCTTTGAGGAGATCGTTTTCCCGTATTCCACTTTAGTAGAAATCATTTTGATCCTTGCGGCTGCCCAGCTTTCTATCCATACCACGCCTCCCAATATTCATAAGGAAAACCAATTCTCCATGAATCCGATCAAAGGGGTTGCTGTTCTCTTCTCCGGCATCTTTGTCACCATGATCCCTGCACTGGTCCTTCTTGAGACGCATGGCTCTGCACTGGGCATCAATCAGCCATGGCAGATGTTCTGGATCACGGGGGCGCTTTCCTCCTTCCTGGACAATACACCGACATACCTTGTTTTCCTGCAGACGGCAGGGAGCCTCGGGGCAGCGTCCGGGGTCATCACCTCTGTCGGCACCGTGACGCCTGTCATGCTGGAAGCGATCTCTGCGGGAGCTGTCTTCATGGGAGCGAATACGTACATCGGGAATGCTCCGAATTTCATGGTCAAGGCGATCGCGGAAGACAGCCATATCCATATGCCCGGGTTCTTCGCGTATATCGGATGGTCGCTCGAAATTCTCTTCCCTGTATTCATCCTTGATACGCTGCTATTCTACCTCTAGTGGTAGTGATCGGGGCTCGGTGATCGAGCGCCTCCTATAGACGCATCTTCATCAGCCGATCGCCTCTGGCGCAAGAGCTTATTGACTTTCCTTTCTTTCCTTATCTGTTCATTCTCGCCGCGGCTCGATCGAGCCGCGGTTTTTGCATGTTATCTATATTTTTACATATATATCATATATGATACTTCAGACATAACTTATAATCTATGGGATAACACGCGGTATACGTACGCGCTTTCAGAAAGCATAAATCCCAGACTATGATATAGCTTTGAAATGGAGACAAATAAATAATAATCATGTGCGCTAATGATTGGTATAATGAAAAGTATATTCCCCACTCATAATCTTGATGGAAGGTGAAAACTATGCGTCGATCCCTCAAAGCACTTCCGTACGCCATTTTGCTGACTGCGGGGTCTTCTCCCTTGGTATCTGCTCAAGAAGCGGTGCATCAGGCGGTGAATATGTCGCTGCCTCTTTGGAGTATCATTCCTTTTGTCGCATTGCTTCTTTCGGTAGCCCTCGTGCCTTTGGTGAATGGCCTGTGGTGGCGGAAGAATGAAAAATGGGTCGCTCTGTTCTGGAGTGTCGCATTTCTGGTCCCGTTCTCGTACATTTACGGCTGGCAGGAAGGCCTCGAGCGTTTTCTGGAAGCTGTGCTGCTGGACTTCGTGCCCTTCATCATACTTTTATTTGGCCTTTTCGCGACAGCGGGGGGCATCATGGTGGACGGACGTCTGGCGGGCACACCGAAGACGAATGCGCTGATCCTTCTTGTCGGGACGCTTATGGCGAGCTGGATCGGTACGACGGGAGCTGCGATGCTGCTCATCCGTCCTTTGATTCGCATCAATGCATGGCGCTGGCATGTTTCGCACATCATGGTTTTCCTGATTTTCCTCGTGGCGAATATGGGCGGGTGTCTTACGCCGCTCGGTGATCCGCCGCTTTTCATGGGATTCCAGCGAGGCGTACCCTTTGCATGGACATTCAAGCTGACGCCGATCCTCCTGGTGAATATGGTCATCCTTTTTGCCATTTTTTACCTGATGGATCGCCATTATTACAAAAAGGATCTGGCGGCAGGACGCATGCCGGAGGAGATCAAGGTGGCAGAAGGCGAGCCGCTGATCCACATTGATGGGAAGCGCAATTTTCTCTACATCGGCATCATCATCATCGGCGTCGTCGCCAATGGTTTCCTGCCGGAATATGTACCATTCTTCAAGGATGGGGCAGGGGTAGCAGTCTTTGATGACATCGTATTCCCGTATGCGACGATCGTGGAGATTGCACTGATCCTTCTGGCTTCCTTCCTGTCTCTTCACACTACGCCATATCGTATCCATAAGGCGAATGCTTTCTCCATGGCGCCGATGATCGATGTCGGTGTTCTTTTCATCGGCATCTTCATCACCATGATCCCGGCGCTCGTGCTTCTCAAAGTCCATGGCACAGAGCTTGGTATCGATCAGCCGTGGCATATGTTCTGGGTGTGCGGACTCCTGTCCTCCTGTCTGGATAATACCCCGACCTACCTTGTTTTCCTGCAGACTGCGGCGAGCCTCGGCGCGACCGAAGGTATCGCGACCACCGTCGGCACGGTCACTCCGCTCATGCTGGAAGCGATCTCCGCAGGTGCCGTCTTCATGGGGGCCAATACGTATATCGGCAACGCCCCGAATTTCATGATCAAGGCGATCGCGGAAGAGGATGGCATCAAGATGCCCGGTTTCTTCGCGTATATCGGCTGGGCGATACTGATCCTGTACCCGGTATTTATTATCGATACCCTGCTGTTCTATATGTAGGAAATGGAGCAGCTCTCTTTGTGGATGATCGTCTCGTGACCTGTGATGAAAGAGACCTGGCAGTCTGGTCTCTGGGCAGAAGTGTGCTGCGAAGTCATTATAAAAAGTCATTATAAAAGGAAGAGGGGCGCG
>FR879616.1:0-11959 GCA_000434475.1 Dialister sp. CAG:486 | reverse complement strand
GCGCCCCTTTTCGCACTTTTCAGCCTCTTGAAACGGACAGTCCATGTTCATGGTCGGGGATAGGGTTTCGGGATCAAGGACAGATAGTCTCTGCCTTTTTGCCTCACCGCTTAACTCATTCCTAGAACTTGAATTTTTCTAGGATTACAATACATGTGATACACATTGAAAACATAAAAAGCGAGATATCCTTGTGATATAGTTAATTCGTCAAAAGAAACCTTTATCAAAGGAAAACGCTTCTATCAATATACAGCCATTGATAGTGTTCTCGGTAGTAAAAAAATCAGCAATATCAGGCCTGGATTTTGAAGGCACAATATGATAGAATAATTTAGGACTACCATGCAAAAAGCCCTGGATTTTTGGGACTGTGTATGGTAGTATTTATTCATAATAAATTGGAAAGGAGTTGTGGATATGCCATATGCAGTAGATCTATTCTGCGGAGCAGGCGGCTGTTCAGAGGGGCTAATTCAAGCAGGATTTCATATTCTCTTTAGTTCAGATATCAGCGACATGGTTGAAGTTACCTACAAGCACCGGCACGAGCAACTCGGTTTAATTCAAGGAAAAAACACCTGGTTTGAGCGTTCCGACATCCGAGACCTTACTGGTGATGATATCCGTAAGCATATTGCAGCATTAGAAGTTTTTCAGAACAACGAAATCCCAGAAATCGATTTGATTATTGGAGGGCCAAGCTGTCAAGGCTTTTCGAGGGCTGGACGCAGAGATAAGTCAGACCCGAGAAATATGCTTTTTGGAGAATATGTTCGTGTTATCAATGAGGTTAAGCCTAAATACATTGTTCTTGAAAATGTTGAGGGTTTTGTTGATATGCAATTTATGGGGTATGTTGGTATTACGGGAATTGCGTATCCAGATGGAAGCGTTACTCCGGATATTCTTCGTAATGAGTTGAAGGAAATAGGATATGACACACTTGAACCAAGAATTTTGAACGCCGCTGACTATGGTGTTCCCCAAAGAAGAAATAGAATCATTTTCATGGGATATCGTAAAGGGCTTACCCCTCCTCAATACCCCGAGCCAACCGTAAAGCCTGAAAATCGTGTAACATTACTTGAAGCCATTGGCGACCTTATTACCGACCCTGAAAAAAGAGCCCGCGTTAATCCTATCCCAACTCAGTATCAGATGGATAGTATCAATGGACGTACTCCTGGTATTGACGGAAAGCCGATTGCTTCCAAGTTGATTACCTGTAGTGAGCTATCGAAGCAAACAGACATCGTGAAAGAAAGATTTGAACTGTTTATGCCCGGAGAAACAGGAACTTATCTCAAACGGCGAGTAATGGAAAAAGGTATTGATATTTCTGACAAGCTTTCCCTTATCGCTCTTTGCTGCGATAAGTTTGGGATGAATGCTGAAGAAGTTGTCAATTTGTTCAAACACCCTGGAGCGACAAAAGAACAAATTGAGATTCTGCTTACCAAAAAGAACATTCGACAGAGATGGGCACCGGATCAACCATCTGCTACCGTTTTAACGATTGCAGATGATTATATTAGCCCCTGGGAACCGAGAACGTTCAGCGTAAGAGAGATGGCAAGATGCCAATCATTCGATGATTCTTTCGAATTCTTAGGAAAGCGGACAACCGGAGGACTTCTTCGCAGAAAAGAAGTTCCTCAGTATACTCAGGTTGGCAATGCGGTACCACCACTTTTAGCCAAAGCAGTTGCACTTGAAATTATCAAGGTATTATAAAAATGAGGGTAGCCCTTTTAGGACTACCCTCATTTTTATGGACGAGTAAGGTCATATTCGATTGGCTTACCAAGCAAAAGAGGAAGGTCATCTGGCATCATTTTGAAAAGCATACCGTGGTCTCTCCATTTTCCATCAGGTTTATAATGCGCCGCCAAATCAACGGTGATTTTATCCGCCTCAAGCAACGGTGCAAGCAGAGATGTATTTGGATTCTTGGTATGGAGAATCCTATCATATCTGAACCATTCACGACCCTCTCTATTTTCTGACACCGCTTTGACCCAGAAAGTTTCGTGATGTTTTAAGAGCAGTGTTTGTTTTAGTGTGTTAAGGTACCAAGCGGACACATATTTTCGAAGTTTTTCTTCTTGGTGGAGCATCCGTAATTGGTCATTGTTTTGGTCAACTTCAAGAACTAAATCGTATGCGTTTGGTCTTGATACCCTAAATGTTTCGTAGAGTTGCAACCGAGGAAGCGTATCTCCTCTCGGAATCTGTATTTTACCATAGTGGTCAACAATTTCTCGATAAGTCATTCCCACATCAGGAACCTTAGTAAACAGTGTTGAGCGAGTGATTTGTCTTGAAGAACCATTACGAGTTAAACGAGTGGTTTTGAGTTCAATTCCCTTATAGTCAGGTGCTCTTGAATTGTTTCGTTCAATACCCAGAGCGTGTTCAAGAGTATCGCCAACACCTGGGTCGCCCGGAGTGATAGATGGCAAGAATCCTTGATTATGGATTGCCTGAATTTTTTGCAAAAGCTCATGAGCTACTAACTGATCCTTATGAGCTGCTTCAAGCAAAATATCATATACATATCCTTTGCGCCAAAGAGAGGAAGTAATCATCGAATTGGAAAGGTTAATTACATAAATACGATTTTCTATGGTAATAAGGGCAAGCAAGTTGCAAGGGCTACAATAGCTTCTCAAATTCTTAAACCAAATCCGGGGATCACCCTTTTTTGTAACAGGGCGATAAAGAGAAGCCGCTGTTTCTCGTGTATGGTCTGGATAAACGAAATAGCTTTCAACCATGACCTTATGTTCCGGCCCTTGCCCTTGTGCTTCGTAATCATGGAGCATTGCATTTTTTAACAGTTCACGAACAGGTCCTGTTGCATCCATAATTGATTTGCCATAGCCAGTAGGTGTAGGTACTAAAAAAGCAACAGGGACGCCGGTCTTTGCGAATACTGGAAAAAATTGTTCTATGTTGACATCAGACATTGCCAGCATTTCGAACACCTCCTTGTATTTATTTGGAATGTGTCTGGTAGTTAATTTTTTTATTTTAGCATACTTCTGATAAGTTTCATACCCTGGAGACTCCCTCCATTGCGTCCACATGGATGGAAATCTCTCCAAAATACACTCCGTGATTTCACCAAGTATGGTGTAACATATGTTTGCCAAACCAACACAACCTCAGTCCTAGAACTTGAATTTTTCTATTGCGTTAACGCGCATATCTATGTTACAATAATTTTCGATTTAAATATCACTCATCCAGAGCAGCAGAGGGATTGGCCCAAGGAAGCTGCAGCAACCATTCCGATGGAACCGGTGCTAATTCCAACAGCGCAAGCTGGCAGATGAGAGACTGGACTCTCCCTGCGCGGAGAGCTTTTTTAGTTTTAGGGAAACACCGATCCTGTGATTGGAGCGGTATTTCCATGGCAAAATGATTTTCCATAGAATCCCATCGTTTTTTGAGGAGGAACACTATGTCCAGAAAAGTTTTATTTACTTCTGAATCTGTTACCGAAGGGCATCCTGATAAGATCTGTGACCAGATCTCGGATGCCATTCTTGATGCGATCTTTGCAGAGGACCCGAATGGCCGTGTCGCTTGTGAGACGACCGTCACCACGGGACAGGTACATGTCTTCGGTGAGATCACTACCACGGCGCACATTGCTTTCCCGAAAGTCATTCGCGATACCATTCGTGACATCGGCTACACCACATCTGCCTATGGCTTCGATGCTGACAGCGTAGGGATCAATATTGCACTCGATGAGCAGTCTCCGGATATCGCCATGGGCGTTGATAAGTCTCTGGAAGCCAAATCCAATGAAGCCGACCCGTATGATATCGGCGCAGGCGATCAGGGAATGATGTTCGGCTATGCATCGAACGAAACGCCGGAATATCTGCCGATGCCGATCGCACTGGCACACCGCCTGGCACGCCGTTTGGCAGAAGTCAGAAAATCCGGTGAATTGTCCTACCTCCGTCCGGACGGCAAGACGCAGGTCACTGTCGAATATGAAGACGGCAAGCCGGTCCGTGTGGATACCATCGTCATTTCCACGCAGCATGACCCGGATGTCACCCAGGCGGAGATCCATGATGATATGGTGAAACATGTCATCGAACCGACCATTCCGGCCAAATTCCTGCAGGATACGAAGTACTTCATCAATCCGACCGGCCGTTTCGTCATCGGCGGCCCGCAGGGGGATGCCGGTCTTACCGGCCGTAAGATCATCGTCGATACCTATGGCGGCATGGCCCGTCATGGCGGCGGTGCATTCTCCGGCAAGGATCCGACGAAAGTCGACCGTTCTGCAGCATATGCAGCTCGCTATGTAGCGAAGAATATCGTCGCTGCTGGCATTGCTGACCGTTGCGAGATCCAGCTCGCCTATGCCATCGGCGTCGCACGTCCGGTCTCCATCTTCGTCGATACCTTCGGCACCGGCAAGATCTCCGATGAAGCCATCGTCGCACTCATTCGTAAACATTTCGAACTGCGTCCGGCCGGCATCATCGATATGCTCGATCTCCGCCGCCCGATTTACAAGCAGACTGCGGCATATGGTCACTTCGGTCGCACCGATGTGGACCTCCCGTGGGAACATACCGATAAAGCGGAAGTGCTGAAGAAAGAAGCAGGAATCTGAGAATAACAGGTTTACAGGCGCTGCGAGTGAGTAGTGACTGGTGACTAGGGATTAGTGGCTAGAGATTAGGCTGATGATGCATCTACCCCCCTTCCTCAGGAAGGGCAGGAGGTTGGCCGAGGGAAATGAGATTTGCGGTTTGAATACCGAAAGCGGGCATCGCCCCGTTTCGTCATCCTGAGCGGCGAGAAACGTCGTATGAGAGATAATGAATGCCAGAACAGCTGCGACATGAGCCATCGATCTCGGCGAAGCCGCCACCACCATTCCTACTTCCTCATTCAAGGAAAGCGTTCATCCCTGATCCAGAGGCCGCATGCCTCACGGGCTAACCCCAAACCCCTTTCCTTCATATGCTAAAATAGAGAAGACATATTCTCGTGTCTTCTCTTTTTTTGCGCCGAAAGGAGGAAGTCATGCTGATTTCCATCGCCGAGGTCTTGATCAATCGGCCGTCGAAGCACTTGAACCGCACCTTTTCTTACCGGATCCCGGATGCGCTTCTCGGAAAAGCGGACGTGGGCTATCGCTGCGTCGTACCTTTTGCGCGACGCACGGAGGAGGGAATCATCCTGTCGGTGCGCCGCGAGGAGGAAGAGAAGATCTCCTATCGGCTGCTTCCCATCCGTTCTCTGGTCGATCCTTTCCCGTGGTTCACGGAGGAAATGCTCGCACTTGCGAGGAAGCTGTCTTCCTATTATATGTGTATGCTGATCGAGGCGCTGCGCCTCTTCTTTATCGACAAAAAGGGGATCCTGACTGAGGCCGAGTATACGATCGACTGGGCGCGTGTGCCGATGGAGGCAGAGCTTCGCGGGCTCATCGATCCTTCGGTCGACAGTCTGTCGGAAAAAGATGCGAAAACCCTTCTTGGAAGTGATCTCGTGAAATGCGTCAAGGCGGCCTGGCTTGTCCGAAAGGAGCGGCTTTCTGCCGTGCATAAGGAGCCGCTGGAGAAATGGCTCGCGCCGAATGAGGTGCCCGATGAGGCACAGAAGCGGCGCAGTCCGAAACAGGCGCTCCTGTGGCAGGTGCTTACGGAGAAAGGACCGATGTCCTTTCGGGAGGCGGCGGAGAAGGGCTTTTCTTCGAGCGTCGTGAAGGCCTTCTGCCTTTCCGGCTATGGAAAGGTCTTTTATAAAAGAAAGAAGACCTTTTCTCTGATTGATGAGCAGGAAAAACGGAAGGATCGTGCGCTGACGGAAGAGCAGCAGCAGGCGCTTTCCGTGATCTCCAAAGCCGTCGATCAGGAAGCATTCAAAGGCATCCTCCTGAAGGGGGTGACAGGGAGCGGGAAGACAGAGGTGTACCTGCGCGCCGCGGAGAGGGCGCTGGAACGGGGCGGATCTGCACTCATCCTGGTGCCGGAGATTGCTCTGACGAGCCAGATGACATCCTACTTCGCCTCACTCTTAGGGGATAAGGTCGTCTTTATTCACAGCGGTCTTAGCAAGGGCGAGCGCTATAACAACCGCCAGCGCATCGCCAATGGCGAGAGTACGATCATCATCGGCTCACGTTCGGCGATCTTCATGCCCTTCCGTCATCTGAAGCTCATCGTCGTCGATGAAGAGTATGATTCCTCATACAAGCAGGGGGAGACGCCCCGCTACAATGGGCGTGATGCGGCCAAGATGATGGGGGAAATCTACCACTGCCCGATCGTCCTCGGCGCCGCGACGCCTTCGATCGCGACGTACCATGCGGCGAAGACGGGAAAGATCGAGCTTGTGGAAATGAAGCACCGCGTCTTTCAGACGAAGCTTCCCGCCATTCATATCTATGACCTCAAGGGTGATCCCACCGGGGAGGCGCTGTCGCATCCGATGGTGGAGATGCTCAGGGCGACCATCGCAAGGAAAGAGAAGTCCATCCTTCTTCTGAACCGCCGCGGTTTCTCGACGACGCTCATGTGTGCTGACTGCGGCTATGTCTTCAAATGTCCGAACTGCGATGTTTCTTTGGTCTATCACAAAGACACTGCGCAACTGAAATGCCATTACTGCGAGACAGTGCATCCGCTGCCCCATGAATGTCCAAAGTGCCACAGCCGGAAGATCCTCTACCTCGGGCGTGGTACGCAGCATGTCGAGGAGGACTTGCACGAGGCACTTCCAGAAGCACGTATCCAGCGCTTCGATGTAGACAGTACGCAGAAGAAGAACAGTGCGCGGACAATTCTGGAAAAATTCCGCCGTGGAGATATAGATATCCTTTTCGGCACGCAGATGGTGGCCAAGGGACATGATATCCCCGGCGTGCAGACGGTCGGTATCCTTTCGGCAGATGGGCCGCTCAATATGCCAAGCTACCTTGCCTCCGAGCAGACCTTCAACCTCATCACCCAGTGTGCGGGCCGTGCGGGCCGCGGCCGCGAGCAGGGGGAAGTCCTGCTCCAGACGTATAATCCGGATCACTATGTCATTCAGGCGGCGGCCAGGCAGGACTATGAAGGATTCTACCGGCAGGAGATCGAGTACCGACGCCTGCTGAATTACCCGCCCTTTTCCCGTATGATGAAGATCACCTGCTTTCATAAAGAGGAAAAGACGGCGGCGGAAAAAGCAAACCGCATCTATCACTGGTTTTTGCAGGTGAATCCCCAGCTCGCAGTGCCTACCACCTTCACGCCGCCCTTCGATGAGCCGATCAAGAGGGTGCGGAATATGTACTACATTTCCATCCTCATCAAAGGGCGGACACTTTCTTCTTTGAAATCTGCCATGAGACAGTCTCCGATCTTTGAAGAAAATGATATAATTATTGATGTAGACCCGATGTAAAATGAGGAACCTTGAGTGACTAGGGATTAGTAGCTAGGGATTAGGTTTGCGATACGAGAAAATCGCTAGCTTCAAACCTCCCCGGCGCTTCCATAATTTTATGCGCCGCACCACCATTTCTCATTTCTCATTGCTAATTCAAGCGAGGCTTTCAAACGAAATCAAAGGGCGACCCGTCCCAGAGGCTAACCCTGAAGTTTGAAAGCAGGGATGAGTAGCTAGGGATTGGGGATTAGGAGTGGCTAGTGACTGGTGACTGAAATTCCATCTTCGGGCACCACCACTCCTCACTCATATAACTTAGAGAGCAAAGCTTTCAAACGCAATCAAGGGACGGCACGCCCCACGGCTAACCCTGAACTCGACAGCCTAATCCCTAGCTACCAGTCACTAGCCACCAGCCACTATTTTATAAACGAAAGGAATGATCCCGTTTTGAGTGAAATTATTACTGCCGGAAACCCGATCCTGAAAGCGGTCGCAGCGCCTGTGACTTCTTTCGATAAGAAACTGAAATTTTTGATTCTTGATATGAAGAAAACGCTGTATGAAGCAAACGGAGTGGGACTTGCGGCGCCGCAGATCGCAGTCTCCAAGCGCATCTTTGTCGCAGATGACGGAGAAAGCGGCTTCGAAGCCTACATCAATCCCGAATGGCAGCCTGACGGTGATGAGATGGCGACGGACTCGGAGGGGTGTCTCTCCGTGCCGGGCCTTTTCGGGGAAGTGACACGCTATGCACGCGTCATCGTCCGCTATCAGGACATCCACGGTAAGAAGAAGGTGAAGAAAGCCTCCGGCCTCCTGGCACGCTGCATCCAGCATGAGACAGATCATCTGAACGGGATTCTTTTTATTGAAAAAGCCATTTCTTTGCACAAAGGACCAAAAGATGAAGAATAACTATCGCATCGTATTCATGGGCACGCCCGATTTCTGTCTGCCTGCTCTTTCTGCCATGGTGGAGCATGGCTATACGCCCGTCGCAGCCTACACACAGCCGGATAAGATCAATGGCCGCGGGAAGAAGATCAATTATTCTCCGGTGAAGACATTTGCGATGTCTCACGACATCCCGATCCACCAGCCGCTCTCCTTCAAAGACCCTTCGGAGGTGGAGATACTGAAAGCGCTGAAGCCGGACCTCCTCGTCGTCATCGCGTATGGCCGCATCCTGCCGAAGGCGGTGCTGGATATCCCGACCTATGGCGCGATCAATGTCCATGCCTCGCTTCTTCCGAAGTATCGCGGCGCTGCTCCGATCCAGCGTGTCATCATCGACGGAGAGAAAAAGACCGGCGTCACGATCATGCAGCTCGATCAGGGCATGGATACCGGCAATATCGTGGAGACTGTCCAGATGGATATCCCTCTTCATATGACGGCAGGGGAGCTCTTCGAGGCGCTTGGAGAGATGGGAGCAAAGGCTCTGATCTCTGTCCTGGAGGATCTTCCGGAAAAGCTCGCACGCTCCACGCCGCAGGATCATGAAAAAGCCACCTATGCGGAAAAAGTCACGAAAGAGATGGGCCGCATCGACTGGACGAAGGATGCCAAAACACTTGACGCACTTATTCGCGGCATGTATCCGAATCCTGGGACGTATACCTTCTTCCGCGGCAAACGTGTGAAGATCCATCGCGCCGAGGTCAGCGATGGGGAAAGTAAAGAAGCACCGGGGACCATCATTTCTACGAAGGACGGCCTTACCATCGCCTGCGGAAGGGGAGCGCTTACGATCTCCTCCCTGCAGCCGGAAAACCACAAGAGAATGGCTGCCGGTGACTTTGTGAATGGATATCAGGTGAAAGTCAATGACACATTCGACTGCTAAGCCCGTACCGTCCGCGCGCCGCCTTGCCTATCAGGCGCTCTACGACGTGCTTGAAAAAGACGCCTATAGCAATATCGTGCTCCAACGCATCCTCGCAGAGTACCCGCTCAAGGCCGAGGAGGCGCACCTTCTGACAGAGCTTGTCTACGGCGTCCTTCGGAAATACAATCACCTATTCTGGATCATCGGGAAGCTTTCGACGCAGAAGGTGAAAAAGCTGCATCCTTCCGTGCGGATCCTTCTTTGTCTTTCCCTCTATCAGCTGCTCTTTTTGACGCGCATCCCCGAGTCGGCTGCGGTGAATGAGTCTGTCAAGATCGCCAAGAAGGTGACGCATCCGGGCAATGTCCGCTTCGTGAACGGCGTCCTTCGGAATTTCCTCCGTAAAAAAGACAGCTTCCGGATCCCTTCGAGAAAAGAGGATGCGCTCCTCCATGATGCGCTCACCTATAACCAGCCGCGCTGGCTCATCGAAGACTGGCAGAACGCCTGGGGCGTAGAAAAAGCGGATGCCGTATTCTCTGCATTCAATGAGATCCCGTCGATGACCATCCGTGTGAATCCTTTGAAGCAGTCGGCAGCTGACTTCGAGAAACTCCTCTCAGAAAAAGGGATCGAAGCTGCGCCCATCCCCTATCTGCCGGAAGGCTTCACGATCAAGAGTGGGGCGAATCATTTCTTTGGCACATTCCTGAAGGAAGGGCTCGCCTATGTGCAGTCGGCTTCTTCTATGGTGCCGGTGAAAGTCCTCTCTCCGAAAGCGGGGGAGACGGTTCTCGACATGTGCGCGGCACCTGGCAGCAAGACCACACAGATGGCAGAAATGATGGGGAATGAGGGCTCGATCGATGCATGGGATCTCTATCCGCACAAGATCGCCCTCATCAAAAAGAATGCGAAGAAGGAAGGCATCACCATCATCCACGCAGGAGCGCGCGATGCGACGAAGCCCATGCCCGCTGTTCATGAGAAATATGATAAGGTCCTTCTCGACGCGCCCTGCTCAGGGCTCGGCGTCCTGTCGCACAAGGTGGAAATCCGCTGGCGCAGAACCAGAGAAGATCTCGCCGAATTTCCGCCCCTGCAGAAGGCCCTCCTCGAAGAGGCGGCCAAGTATGTGAAGAAGGGCGGTACCCTCGTCTATAGTACCTGCACGCTCAATGAGGCGGAAAATGAAAACATCGTGAGCGAGTTTTTAAGAAATCATCCCGAATTTACGCCGATCGATTTCCAGCTGGAAGGCCTTGGCGCATCCGAAAAGGGTATGCTCACCATCTGGCCGGATCAGGCACAGAGTGATGGATTCTTCGTGGCGAAATTGGGAAAGAGGGGCTAGTGACTGGTGACTAGTGACTAGTGACTAGGGACTAGGGATTAGGGATTAGGATCCTCAAGTGACTAGTGATCAGTCATCAGTCACTTTTCCCGCTTATGGCGGCCATGCCGCGCACCTGTATTTCGCAAATCTCATTTCATGAAAGGAGCCTCTATGGCCTGGAATATCTGGGGACACAGTCTCCCCGAAATGGAAACATGGATCACAAGCCATGGCTTCCCGAAATTTAGAGCCAAGCAGCTGCAGGACTACCTGTATCGCCGCTATATTTTTTCTTTTGACGATATGACCCAGCTGCCGGGGCCGATGCGGGAATGGCTGAAAGAGAATGCCGTACTCGAGAAGCCTGTGATCATGAGCCATATCACATCGAATGACGGTGATACGACCAAGCTCCTCGTGAAACTCTCAGACGGTTCACTCGTCGAGACAGTCTGCATGCACCATGTCTATGGGAATTCCATCTGCGTCTCCACGCAGGTGGGCTGTGCGATGGGCTGCATTTTCTGTGCTTCTACCAGAAACGGTCTGGAACGGAATCTCACCGCGGGCGAGATCCTTGCTCAGGTTTACGCCTTCCGAGAACTTTTCGATGCGCCGATCCACTCGATCGTCCTGATGGGGGCGGGCGAGCCGCTCACGAACTATGATGAAGTGCTCCGCTTCATCCGCCTTGTGAGCGATCCGGGACTGCTGAATATCAGCCTCAGAAATATCACGCTCTCCACCTGCGGCATCGTGCCTATGATCGATCGACTCGACCTGCGGCATCCTTCCTATGACCGATCGACTCTCTGCAGAAGGACTTCCGATCACGCTTGCGATCTCCCTCCATGCGCCGAATGACACGATCCGCAACCGCATCCTGCCATCGAGCCGTCATTTCAAGATCGAAGATGTCGTCGCTGCTGCGCACCGGTACTTCAAGAAGACGGGCCGCCGCGTGACCTTCGAGTACATCCTCATCAAGGATGTGAATGCGTCCCGCGAAAATGCGGAAGAGCTCTGCCGCCTTGTGGGGAAGATGAACTGCCATTTCAATCTCATCCCGATCAATGGCACCGAGCATATCAAGCTGTATCCGCCGAGCTGGAAGGATGTCAAGATCTTTCAGGAGATCCTGGAAAAACACGGCAAGAGCACGACCGTTCGCAGGCAGATGGGCGACGAGATCCAGGCTGCCTGCGGACAGCTGAAACGGAGATATCTGGAGAAGAAGTAGCTGGTGACTAGTGACTGGTGACTAGTAGCTAGGGATTATGGGACTTAAGTGACTGGGGGACTAGGAGACATCAGGCTCTCTTGAAAGATACATAAAAAGGGGCTGTGAAATAATAGCTCCATGAACACAAAAA
>FR879615.1 GCA_000434475.1 Dialister sp. CAG:486 | reverse complement strand
TTCTCCTTCAACGACTATGCAAAGGTCGGCGTTCCGATGTGCGTGATCTCCCTCATCGTCTGCCTCGTAGTCATCCCGATCGTTTGGCCATTCGGCATGTAAGATCTATAAAAAGCTCCGGCTCCCGCCGGGGCTTTTTTGTTTTGGCGCTTCCGGCGCGGCGTGGGGAAACGCATAGAGGATCTGCGGGTCGCAGAAAGGGGAAGGATAGTGTTTCCTAAGACCAAGGCGAAGCGTGACTTTTGCGCCCACGAACCGTCTGCCGAAAAGATGAAGAAGCGATCCTGTATCTTCGATCCCAGATCTATATACTGCTATAGAATTTTTTTAATTCATTTTTTATGGAAGGCTTGACAGATATTTTCCGCTGCTGCCGTTCCATGAAGTGCGAATCGAGGGGAGGAGATGGAGGGATATCTAAAAAGTGCATAGATAGCGATATAATCGGACGTCTTGGGGGGTTAAAGAACACATTATTGCTTTCGATTCCCATCTTCTGATGCATAGATACCGATATAAAAAGCGCCAAATGGACGATGATTTCAGCAAATAAATTTAGAACAATCGTGAGATTTTGTTTGGGCTCCTGTTTTTTCTCTCTTGCAAAACTCTCAAAAATAAGTAAAATAATCATAGATGCCTATGGAAGTACCGGGCGGGAAACCATGGATATGAGCCCTTTCCCCTGGGGCTGAGCGAAAGGAGGATAGCCGGTTGGCCAAGGGATTGATCTCCGGAAAACGTTTCGGGATTCATTGATTTCAGCAATTATATATCTTTACACATAGGATTCTGAAGTCTTCCGGAAAGCTTTTCTCTGCTGTTTCAGATGCATCTGATGAAAGGGCGGGAGAAGCCATCCAATAAGGAAGGTGAACCATTATGGATCCAGCCATTATCACACTGTGTGTCCTGGCTGTGGCAGCGTTTCTCTTCGTTACCGAACTGATTCCACTGGCTGTCACCGCTATGGCTGCATGTACTGTATTGGGGATTCTGGGCGTACTCCCGTCGAAACAGGTTTACGCAGGTCTCTCCAATTCCACCGTCGTTCTCTTCGGCGGTATGTTCGTCATCGGCGCTGCTATGTTTAAGACCGGTCTTGCCGAAGCGATCGGTATTGCCGTCGTAAAAAAAGCAGGCACCAATGAACTGCCATTGATGGCAGCCATCATGATCGTTACCTGCGTACTGTCCTCTGTTTCCTCGAACACCGGTACAGTAGCCTGCCTGATGCCGGTCATCATCGGTATCTGCCAGGCAGCGAAGATCCCGGCTTCCAAACAGCTGATGCCTCTGGCTATCGCTGCTAACGTCGGCGGTACCATCACCATGATCGGTACTCCGCCAAACGTCATCGTTACCGGCGCTCTCTCTGCTGCAGGACTTCCGACCTTCGGATTCTTTGAATTCGCATTCATCGGCGTTCCGCTCTCTATTATCATCGTTCTCTACACCCTCTTCGTAGGTCGTCGTTTCCTCCCTGACCACTCTGCTGGTGAGATGGATGAAGAAGCCGTCAAAGCTGCGAAAGAAGAAGCTGGTGCTTCTGATGACAATGCTCCGAAGAGCAAGACCAAGATGTGGATCTCCGGTCTCATCCTGATCGGCGTCGTTGTCTGCATGGCTCTGGACCTCAAGACTGTTCCGCTGCACACCGCAGCAGTCACCGGCGCTATCCTCTGCGTCATCACCGGCTGCCTGAAAGAAAAAGAAGCGTACGCCGGTATCGACTGGGTAACGATCTTCCTCTTCGCCGGTATGCTTTCTGTCGCTACCGCTATGGAAAAGACCGGCGCCGGCAAGCTGATCGCTGACACCGTCGTAGGCATGATGGGCGCGAATCCGAACCCATACGTTCTGACCGCAGTCCTCTTCCTCATCTCCAATGTTCTTACCCAGTTCATGTCGAATACCGCATCCGCAGCACTGCTTGCGCCGATCGGTATCTCCATCGCGCAGAACATCGGATGTGATCCGAAACCGGTACTGATGGCTCTTGGTATTGCAGCCTCCATGGCATTCGCAACTCCAATGGCTACTCCGCCAAATACCCTCGTACTTGGCCCTGGCGGATTTACTTTCAATGATTACGTCAAAGTCGGCGTTCCGATGTGCGTCATCTCTTGGATCGCCTGCGTCATCATTATCCCGATCTTCTGGCCATTCTGATGATCAAACAGCAATGAAATAAGAGGCGGCGGGGCCTGCACTTACGTAGTGCTTGGTATGCCTCGCCTTCCTCCTTTCATTGATCCTTTTTATTCCGTTTTTTTAACAAGGAAAGGTGGATTCATTCATGGATACTCCAGGCCCGCTTTCCATTTGTATTACCAACATGGTCATTGTATTCGCTGTGCTGATTTTCCTCGCTTTCGTCATTCAGTTGATTCACATCGTGGATCCGACCAAAGGCAAGAAGAAATAAG
>FR879614.1:25422-26560 GCA_000434475.1 Dialister sp. CAG:486 | reverse complement strand
TACTTTTACCGCTAATCCGGCACTTACTTTGAGAATTAACGTCAATCCCGTTTTTTCAGAAGAAATCGAAAATATCCTTGACATTCCCATAGGTGAATGCTATTCTAATATCATAAGTTAGCACTCGGGAATAATGAGTGCTAATAAATTCAGGTGATACATATGGCACGTAGAATCAATCAAGAAAGCACCGGACATGGTGTGAATGAACTGAATGAAAGAAAACGGCGTGTCCTGTGGGCGGTGGTGCAGGACTATGCAGACACGGCCGAACCGGTCGGTTCGCGCACGATCGCACGGAAGTATGACTTGGGCGTATCGAGCGCGACGATCCGAAATGAGATGCAGGACTTAGAGGATGAAGGCTATCTTGAGCAGCCGCATACCTCCGCTGGGCGCATCCCTTCGATCAAAGGATATCGTTTCTATGTGGACTGGCTGATGCAGCCTGCTCCGGTCTCTTCGGAAGAAGAGCACATGATCGACCACATGCTGATGGATCATGTAAACCGTCAGGAAGAGATCTTCCGGAATATGGCCAAAGCCGTAGCGGTGCTGACGCATACGCTGTCGGTCGCAGCTTCTGCGGAGCAAAAGAAATTCAATTATGTCCGTTTCCTTCCGCTTGATGGCAGGCGGGCGATCCTCCTTGTCGTGACGGATCAGGGCGATGTATCGAATGCGGTGGTGGATATTCCGAAAGGATCCTCCTTCGACGAGATGCAGCTCCTCGCGGATAAGCTGAATCATTTCCTGCATGGCAGGGAGATCGGCCATACGGATGAAGAGATGATCCTCTCCTTCCAGCGAGACGTAGAGAAGGATCTGACACCCTATCTGTCGGTCTTTCAGGCACTGCAAAAGGCTGTGAGCCCGCAGAAGGAGGTCTACGCCGGCGGAGCTTCGCAGCTGATCGAGCAGCCGGAGTTTAAAAATGTAGAAAAGATGCAGGATATACTGAATCTCTTAGAGGAAAGAGACATGCTTCAAAGTATGCTTCTTTCCTCTTCCGATCAGCCTATCGCTGTGCATATCGGGACAGAAAATCCGATGAAGTCGCTCTCGGATCTGTCCGTAGTCAGAGCGCAGTTCACATCCGGCGGCCGGGTCATCGGCTCTGTGGCCGTCTTAGGACCGA
>FR879614.1:0-25381 GCA_000434475.1 Dialister sp. CAG:486 | reverse complement strand
CGGATGCAGTACAGCCGCATCGTCGGTATGATGCGTTTCATGCAGCAGCGGCTGGATCTATTATTAAAAGGGAAAACATAGGAGGTTCCTGGATGAAGGAAGATAAGAAGAAAGTCGACGTCGAAGAACCGATGAAAGAAACCGAAGCCAAAGAAGAAAAGAAAACGTCTCCCGTAGATGACTTGATGGATCAGCTCGGCGAAGCGAAGAAGACCGCCGAAGAAGCCAAGAACAAGGCGGAGGTAGCGGAGTCCAAGCTGGCTACGGCTCTTTCTCAGTACGTCAGACTGCAGGCAGACTTTGATAATTTCCGCCGCCGCACCAGAGAAGCGGAAGCGAAAGCTGCGGATACACATACCGCAGAAACACTGAAAGCTTTCCTGCCGGTGCTGGATAATTTCGAGCTGGCGCTTGCTCACATGAAAAAAGATGAAGGCGGTGCGGCTTATGTACAGGGCTTCGAGCTCCTGCAGAAACAATTCGTCAAGATCCTAGAAGGCTTCGGCGTGAAGGAAATCGAAGCGCTGGGGAAACCTTTTGACCCGCATTTCCATGAAGCTGTCATGATGATCCCAGCCGATGACAAGGACGATGAAACCGTCGCCATGGTCTTCCAAAAGGGATACATGTACAAAGACAGCGTGCTCCGCGTAGCGAAGGTGCAGGTCGTACATAACGGCTAATCAATGGGACGCTCTGCGATTCCATTTCTCTATATAAAATTTCGTAAGTACAAATAGAAAGAAAGGGGACATTTCAAATGTCAAAAGTTATTGGTATCGATCTGGGGACTACAAACTCTGTTGTTGCCGTCATGGAAGGCGGCGAGCCTGTCGTCATTCCGAATGCGGAAGGTTCTCGCCTGACCCCATCTGTTGTCGGCTTTTCCAAGACCGGTGAACGTCTGGTCGGTCAGCTGGCAAAACGCCAGGCGGTATCGAACCCGCATCGTACCATCGTTTCCATCAAACGTCACATGGGCAGCGACTACAAAGTCACCATTGATGACAAATCCTATACCCCGCAGGAAATTTCTGCGATGATCCTGCAGAAGCTGAAGGTCGATGCAGAAGCTTATCTCGGCGAAAAAGTCACCGATGCGGTCATCACCTGCCCGGCTTATTTCACCGATGCACAGCGTCAGGCGACCAAGGATGCCGGCAAGATCGCAGGGCTGAATGTCCTTCGTATCATCAACGAACCGACCGCATCCTCTTTAGCTTACGGCCTCGACAAGATCAAAGACGGCAAAGAACATCGCTTCCTCGTCTATGACCTCGGCGGCGGCACTTTCGATGTATCCATCCTGAATCTGGCGGATGGCGTCTTCGAAGTCGAAGCCTCCAACGGCAACGGCCATCTCGGCGGTGATGATTTCGATGCCCGCGTCATGGACTGGATCGCTGAAAAATTCAAAGCACAGAACGGCTTCGAACTGAAACGTGATCCGATGACGAACCAGAGACTGAAGGAAGCCGGCGAAAAAGCCAAGATCGAGCTGTCCTCCGTCATGAGCACGGATATCAACCTGCCATTCATCACCATCGACTCCGATGGTCAGCCGGTCCACTTCGATGCGACCCTGACCCGCGCAGAATTTGATAGAATCACCGAAGACCTCGTACAGGCGACGGTAGAACCGATCGACCTTGCGATGAAGGATGCAGGCCTTTCCGTCGGTGATATCGATAAAGTCCTTCTTGTCGGCGGTTCTTCCCGTATCCCGGCAGTACAGACCTTGATCAAGAATAAATTCGGCAAGGAACCATCCAAGGGCGTGAACCCGGATGAATCCGTCGCTGTCGGCGCTGCTGTTCAGGCCGGCGTCCTCAAAGGCGAAGTCAAGGACGTCCTTCTCCTCGATGTCACCCCGCTGTCCCTCGGTATCGAGACCTTGGGCGGTGTCTTCACGACCATGATCAAGAGAAATACCACCATCCCGACCTCCAAGTCTCAGGTCTTCTCCACCGCAGCTGACAATCAGCCATCTGTAGACATTCATGTCCTGCAGGGCGAACGTCCGATGGCAGCGGACAACAAGACCCTCGGCCGCTTTGAACTTTCCGACATCCCGCCGGCTCCACGGGGCGTACCGCAGATCCAGGTCACCTTCGACATCGATGCGAACGGCATCGTCCACGTCTCTGCGAAAGACCTCGGCACCGGCAAGGAACAGAAGATCGATATCACCTCTTCCACCGGCCTTTCTGATGAAGAGATCCAGAAGATGCAGGACGACGCAAAAGCGCATGAAGAAGAAGATAAGAAGCGTAAGGAAGGCATCGAAGCCAAGAACAATGCGGAAGCGCTGATTTATCAGGCAGAAAAGACGGTCAAAGAACTCGGCGACAAAGCAGATGCTGCCAAGGTCAAAGAAGTCAATGACGCCATCGCTGCCCTGAAAGAAAGCCTCAAAGGCGATGACACCGCGAAGATCAAAGCCGATGCGGAAGCACTCACCAAGCCGCTGCATGAACTCACCGAAAAGCTGTACCAGCAGGCACAGCAGGCGCAGGCACAGCAGCAGGCAGGCGCTCAGCAGGGCCCGCAGCAGGGACCTCAGGCAGGTGCCAAGAAAGCCGATGACAATGTAGTCGATGCCGATTACAAGGTCGTAGACGACGACAAGAAATAATTGATCTCCTGCAAGGGGGATCATCATAGAGAAACTCAGAAGGTTCTGAAGGTTCTACGGATTTCCAGAAAACGGGAAGAGAGCGGAGCCTTCAGGACCTTTTGAGGCATTCTAATTTCTTTGAGGATAGAAAAGAATGGCAGACAGCAGAGATTACTATGACGTGCTGGGCGTCAATAAAAGCGCCTCAGACGATGAAATAAAGAAAGCATATCGCCGGCTGGCACGCAAGTACCATCCGGATCTGAATAAAGACAATCCCAAAGCCGCGGAAGAAAAATTCAAGGAAGTCAATGAAGCCTACCACGTTCTTTCCGATGCGGACAAGAGAGCGCAGTATGACCAGCTCGGACACGATGCCTTCACGCAGGCTGCCAGCGGCGGCGCGGGCTACGGCGGCTTCGGACAGGGAGGCTTTGGCGGTTTCGGCGGTCAGGGAGGCTTTGGCGGCTTCGACATGGGTGATATTTTCGACATGTTCACCGGCGGCGGACGCAGACGGAGCAATGGCCCGGAGCAGGGCGCTGACCTCCGCTATGATATGGAGATCACCCTTCGCGAAGCAGCGACCGGCATCAAGAAGAAATTCACCGTACCGAAGAATGATACCTGTACCCATTGCCATGGCACCGGTGCAGAGCCAGGCTCTTCCGTCGAGACCTGCCCCGACTGCCACGGTACCGGACAGCAGCGCGTGGTAAGGAATGGTCCTTTCGGACAGATGGTGAATATCATCACCTGCCAGCACTGTCAGGGCAGCGGCAAGATCATCCGGAATAAATGCTCCGAATGCCGCGGCACCGGTACGATCCGCGTGAAAAAGACCATCGAAGTGAATATCCCGGCTGGTGCTGACACCGGTGTGCGCATGCGCGTCTCCGGCGAGGGTGAGCCAGGCAAGCGCGGTGGTCCGAAGGGGGATCTCTACGTATACATCTACGTGAAAGACGATCCGGACTTCGAGCGTGACGGGGATGATCTCTATAAGAGCGTAGACATCACCTTCCCGGTCGCCGCTCTTGGCAGTACCATCAAGGTCAAGACCCTTGACAAAGAGGTCGAGCTCAAGATCCCCGCCGGTACGCAGAGCGGTACCCGATTCCGCATCATCGGCGAAGGCATGCCGCACCTCCAGTCCAGCCGGAAGGGCAATCTGTACGTGGAAGTCAGAGTCACCGTACCGAAGCGCCTGAAGGAAGAGCAGAAGGAAGCCCTCCTGAACTACGCCCACCTCATGGGAGAGGACTGCGCGCAGTATAAAGGAAAGAGCTCCTGGCTCGATAAAATCATCGATAAATTCAAATAAGACACTTGAAACCGCTTGGCGGATGGATTCCATTCGCCAAGCGGTTTTTTTATGAAATGGACGCGTTTCCATGGCCTCCTTTTGCCGATCCATACCTGACTGTAGGAGACGCCATAGCTTGAAAAGGAAAGTGCCTGATATAGGGAGATGACTGTGAAAATGCCGGGTCTGCACCCGGCATTTTCACAGTCTTTTTATTCAGGAGCATGAAGTATCCAGTACCATAGAAAATGAAACATATCCGGTGCGGGAGCTGTTTTCCCGGTCGGGAAAAGGGAGGGAAACGTCATGGGAAATTTATATGGATATATCCGTGTCAGCACCAGAGAACAGAATGAGGACAGGCAGATTCTTGCACTGAAAGAACTTTCTATCCCGGAGAAAAATTTGTTTATTGATAAGCAATCTGGTAAGGATTTTGAACGTCCTCAGTATCGGAAAATGGTCAGGAAACTAAAAAAAGACGATCTGCTCTATATCAAGAGCATCGACCGTCTGGGGCGTAACTATTCTGAGATTCTGGAGCAATGGCGGATACTGACTAAGGGAAAAGGGATCGATATTGTGGTACTGGATATGCCGCTGCTGGATACCCGTCGGGGAAAAGACCTGATGGGGACATTCCTCAGCGATATTGTGCTGCAAGTATTGTCCTTTGTGGCAGAAAACGAGCGCACCAATATCCGACAGCGCCAAGCAGAAGGAATTGCCGCAGCCAAAGCAAGAGGTGTCCGCTTCGGCAGACCCCCAGCGCCTTTACCAGAAAACTTCCATCATCTATATCAGCAATGGAAAAATGGAAAAATCACTGGAACAGCTGCTGCTAAGTTGTGTGGGATGCCGCTTTCCACCTTCCGCTATCGTGCGGAGATTTACGAAAAAGCCAAGTTGTTGTAAGCGGGTATTTTTACAGGATTGTGTACTTTTCTGTAAAATGCCTGCTTTTTAGCTTTAAGAAAATGATACCACAGAACACCGGCTTTTTCCATACAAAATCTGTGAACAAAAGCTCTTTTGCCACTTTTCAAACACCAGAAAATGCCCCTGCGAAAAAGTACACCATCTTGTAGGTGGTTGCCTTTCTGTCAGCGCATGAATATATGAGGTGTAAAGAAATGGCAGAACGACAGGTCAAGTCAAGGCAGCGTGTGGCGGATCACGGCGAGGTATTCACTGCCGAGCGTGAAGTAAAAGCCATGTGCGACCTTGTAAAACAGGAAACAGAACGGATTGAAAGTCGATTTTTGGAACCAGCCTGCGGAAATGGGAATTTTCTTGCGGAAGTTCTCCGCCGGAAGCTGGCAGTGGTAAAAAGTCGTTATGGGAAAAGTCCCTTTGATTATGAACGGTACTCGGTACTGGCAATGACCAGCCTGTACGGAGTTGACATTTTGGGGGATAACGTAGAGGAATGCCGTAAGCGGCTGTTTGACATCTGGGACAAGGAATATACCGCCAATGCCAAAGCCCAGGCCAATGAACAGTGCCGGGAAGCGCTGCGGTTTATCCTACGCAAAAACATTCTGTGCGGAGATGCGCTCACCATGCTCCAAGCTGACGGTTCCCCCATTGTTTTTGCAGAATGGAGCCTTGTTACAGGCAATCAGATGAAGCGCCGTGATTTTGCACTCGATGAGCTTCTGAGCGGACACGAGGAAGAGATGAATATTTTCATGATCGGCTGGGAGTATGACGAAGAAGTTCAGGCATTTATCCCATCGCCCATCAGGGAATATCCGTTGACCGATTACAGGAGGGTGCAGGATTATGAGTGATTTTTATAGCAGTATGTATAACCCGGATGTCCTCACCTGTCTGGCGAATCTGTCCAACGATGAGGTATTCACGCCGCCGGAGGTGGCAAACCGGATGCTGGATATGCTGCCGGAAGAACTGTGGCATGACAGCAGCGCAACATTTCTCGATCCGGCCTGTAAGTCCGGGGTGTTTCTGCGGGAAATTGCCAAACGCCTGATTGAAGGCTTACAAGAGGAAATCCCGGATTTGCAGGAACGCATCGACCACATTTTTCACAAGCAGCTGTATGGCATTGCAATCACCGAGCTGACCAGCCTTCTCTCCCGAAGAAGTGTGTATTGTTCCAAGTATCCCAATAGCAAGTATTCCATCACGCTTTTTGAGGACACCAGCGGCAACATCCGATACAAGCGGATCCCGCACCGCTGGCAGAACGGCAAGTGCCAGTTCTGCGGTGCATCCAAGAGTGAATACGAGCGAGGGGATGAGCTGGAAACCCATGCTTATGAGTGGATACATACGATCAACCCGGAGGAGATATTTAAGATGAAATTTGATGTCATAATCGGCAATCCGCCGTATCAGTTGAGTGATGGCGGTGCACAAGCAAGTGCTATTCCAATTTATCACAGATTTATCGAGCAAGCAAAAAAACTCAAGCCTCGTTATTTAACTATGATTACTCCGTCCAGATGGTTTGCAGGTGGCCGAGGACTTGATAGTTTCAGAAACACCATGTTGCACGACAGTCGGATAAAAGTAATTTGTGATTACCCTGATGCTTCAGATTGCTTTCCGGGTGTAAAAATTAAGGGTGGCGTTAATTACTTCTTGTGGGATAGAGACTATTCTGGAAATTGTACAATCAACACATATGAACGAGGTAAAATAACATCCACTGCTACGAGACCTATGTTAGAGAATGGATGTGATATATTTATTAGAAACAATAATCTTGTGGCAATATATAAAAAAGTACGTGAAAAAGGCGAAACATCATTTATGTCGATAGTTTCTTCAATGAGACCTTTCGGCTTACGAGGAGACTTCTTTAAAAACTCCGAAAAATATAATTTGCCAAGTGTAAGGGATGTATATAAAGAAGGAGATATTATTATTCATGGCTTAGAAAAAAACAAAAGAGTCCAAAAATATGTTTCCGCTACTTATCCTTTTCCCAAGAGAGAATATATAGCAAAATATAAAATGTTTATGTCTCGAAATCAAGGGACAGGCATGTTAGGAGAAACTTTTTCTACCCCAATTTTTGCAGGGCCAAATGAAGCTTGTACAGAAACATTTCTTGTTATTGGACTATTTGAAGCAGAACAAGAAATGATGAATTGTTGGTCATATATGACGACCAAGTTTTTCAGAACGATGGTGGGAGTAAGAAAAGTTGATCAAAGCATGTCGCAGAGTGTATATTCATATGTTCCTATGCAAGACTTCTCCAAACCGTGGACAGATGAAGAACTCTACGAGAAATACGACTTAACAGACGAAGAAATTGCTTTCATCGAAAGCATGATTCGACCGATGGATTTCGATAAAGAGGAGCAGAACTAAATGGAATTTGAATTTGTAAAAGAATGGATTGACCGAGGAGACAAAGAAGAAAATTATATATTCAAATTTTTTTGCTATTTCGTTGCTTTCAATTGGCTATACAATCAAGAAACAGACGAGAATAAAGAATATGAACGTGTAAAGGCGTATGTAGAAAAAAAGATTTCTAAGTGGGATGACTATCATCCTTTCTTATCCTTGAATCAAGAATGGAAATGTCCGGTAAGAGATGATAAAAAAGGAGATGTTAAAAGCTATATAAAAAATGAAGAAGACGATACAGTAAAATTGTTTTTGCAGATTTATCAAGTTCGATGCAATCTTTTTCATGGCTCAAAAAGTATGAGGACTGATAGAAATAAAGTACTGGTGGAAGATAGCTGTAAAATACTCCATGATTTTTTGATGCGGATAATTAATGATGGTTTGGAAGGTGACTATTGTGCCGACTGATTTTTTCCCACAACGTCCCAATGCTCACCCGATGATATACGCCTACGAGGACACCAACCCACAGTATCAAGGGCTTCTAAAGGTGGGGTATACCGCCATCGATGTGGACAAGCGTGTGGCCCAGCAGTACCCCACCAAACGACCGGATGGTAGCGTTCCTTACCGCATTGTCTACCGGGAAAGTGCCATGTATCCGGACGGTTCCTCGTTCACGGACCATGATGTTCACCGTGCCCTGAAGCGCAAGCAGATTGCCGGCATGGGCGGCGAATGGTTTCGCTGTACCGTAGACGATGTGCGGGCGGCGGTGCTGGCCGTTAAAAACCATACTGCCAATGTGGAGAACCGGGTCAACAGCTTCTCCATGCGTCCGGAACAGCAGGAAGCCGTGGACAAAACCGCCGCTTATTTTCAGAGTGCTTATGCGGAGGACTCTACACGCTATCCCAAGTTTTTGTGGAACTGCAAAATGCGCTTCGGCAAAACCTTTGCGTCCTATGAGCTGGCAAAGAGAATGGGATTCAAGCGGATTCTGATTCTGACCTTCAAGCCGGCTGTGGTCAGTGCGTGGCAGGAGGACTTGAACAGCCACATTGATTTTGAAGGCTGGCAATTTATCAGCCGCAACACGGAACTGACCTATGAAACAGCGGACAAGTCCCGTCCCATCGTCTGCTTTGGCTCTTTTCAGGACTATCTGGGAGTGAATAAGGAAACCGGCGGCATCAAGGCTAAAAACGAGTGGGTACATGCCACCAACTGGGATTTGGTGATCTTTGACGAGTACCACTTCGGAGCATGGAAAGATACCGCCAAAAAGCTGTTTGAGCAGGAGGACGAGGACAGCTACGACAGCGAGGATATGGATACGTATGACCGTGGCAACGCCTACGATGAAACGTTCCTCCCCATCACAACCATGTATTATCTGTATCTGTCCGGTACGCCGTTTCGGGCGCTGAATTCCGGGGAATTTATCGAGGATCAGATTTACAATTGGACATACTCGGATGAACAGCGGGCAAAGGCAAATTGGCAGGGTGACGGAAATCCCTATGCAGCACTGCCACGCATGGTGATGATGACTTACCGCATCCCGGATAGCATCCGTCAGATCGCCATGCAGGGAGAGTTCAACGAGTTTGACCTGAATGTCTTTTTCTCTGCCAAAGGCAAAGGGGCGGAGGCTCGCTTTGTCTATGAAAATGAGGTACAGAAGTGGCTGGATCTGATTCGGGGTGCGTATCTGGAAACCAGTGTGGATGATTTGAAGCTGGGTGCCAAAAAGCCCGCCATGCCGTATGCCGATGTGCGCTTACTGAATGTGTTGCAGCATACACTTTGGTTTCTCCCCAATGTGGCTTCCTGCTATGCGATGAAAAATCTATTGATGCAGAAGCAGAATACATTCTATCATGATTACACCATCAATGTTTGTGCGGGTACGGGCGCTGGAATTGGCGCAGCAGCTCTGGAGCCGGTGCAAAAATCCATGCGTGACCCATTGGAGAGCAAGACGATCACTCTCTCCTGCGGTAAACTGACAACGGGCGTTACAGTCAAGCCATGGACAGGCATTTTTATGCTGCGCAATCTGTCCAGCCCGGAAACCTATTTTCAGGCGGCGTTTCGTGTGCAAAGCCCGTGGGAAATCACAACGGACGGCGGCAAAAAAGAAATCGTCAAAAAGGAATGCTATGTGTTTGACTTTGCTCTTGACCGAGCGCTCAAACAGATTTCCGATTACAGCTGCCGTTTGAACATTGACGAAGGAAACCCGGAAAAAAAGGTAGCGGAGTTTATCAATTTTCTTCCGGTCATTGCCTATGATGGCAGCACCATGCGGCAGATTGATGCAGGTGAGGTTCTGGACATCGCTATGGCAGGCACATCTGCTACCCTGCTTGCCAAACGCTGGGAAAGTGCGCTGCTTGTCAATGTAGATAACGATACCCTTTCCCGCTTGATGGCAAATCCGGCGGCGATGGATGCTCTGATGAAAATTGAAGGCTTCCGCAGTCTGAACGAAGATATACAGACCATTATTAACAAGTCCGAAGCCGTAAAAAAGGCAAAGAAAGAGGGTACAGAAAAACTCACGCCAAAAGAGAAAAAAGAGCTGAGCGAAGAAGAAAAAGAGTACAAATCCAAGCGCAAACAGATTCAGGAGAAGCTGATTAAGTTTGCCACCCGTATTCCCGTTTTCATGTATCTGACCGATTATAGGGAACGATGCCTGAAGGATGTCATCACACAGCTGGAGCCGGGGCTTTTCAAGAAAGTCACGGGTCTCTATGTCAAAGATTTTGAGTTGCTGGTATCTCTCGGGGTGTTCAATGATTCGCTGATGAACGATGCCGTTTATAAGTTCAAGAGATACGAAGACGCCAGCCTGAGCTACACGGGTATTAACCGGCATGAAGGGGAAAACCGTGGCGGCTGGGATACGGTGATCTCGGATGCTGACTATAACAGTATGTTCGCTCTGCAACAGGCTTCGATAGAAGCGCCGATGCCTTCGGCAGATGATTTGCCGGAAAAACCGTTTCCGGATGTTGCAGAAGCTGTCAGGGATATGAATCCGTCCCCAAAGGAAAAGCAGGTGGCAGAAAAAACGGCTGTGTATGGGCAGCCGTTGAAAAAGCCACGCTACACCCCGCCAGTGCCAAAACCAGCAGCACCTGCATCACAAAAGCAGGTGGATTTGTCCCGTGTCGTGGTTGGCTGTCAGCTTCGGCATAAAGCCTTCGGCATGGGAACGGTCAAAGAAATTCAAGGTGGTTTGATGATTGTACGGTTTGGAGAAACGGAGAAAAAGTTTCAGTTCCCTGGTGCATTGCTGCAAGGCTTCCTGAGCCTGCCGGAATGATGCAACCATAAAACCACGCTATAAAAATGAATGCAAAGAACCGATGTGTTTTTCGTAAAAGAGAGATGCATCGGTTTTTCTTTTTGAAGAAAGCGACTAAGGAGACTTCTTCTTTCTCTGTGTATGAAATTTTTGCACCATCGCTCGTCGCATGATACAATAGAATATGAGTTTTTAGGATAGTTTTTAAGGAGCGAGTGATGACGGATTTCCTACCTCATGTCTATGGACAGGGAAAAGTGAAGAAGGAGTGGAAGCGGCTTCTCGAGGAGAGGCGGCTTCCGCATACGATGATCCTGTATGGCGATGAGGGTCTCGGAAAGACGACAGCTGCTTTTGACCTTGCAGGGGTGCTGACTGGGAAGTCAGGAAAGCTCTGGGAGGAGATCCGTCTCTGGCAGAGGGAGTCTTCCGGCAAGGAGCCAGTCGTGACCTTTGCGGATCATCAGGTCTGGTATCTTCGTCCGATGGGAATGGAGCTCAAGATCGAGCAGTTCCGTCTGTTTCTGGACGCGATGGCAACATTCGATGAAATGGTGCATGTGTGCATCATCGATGAAACGCAGACGATGATGGATCCGGTGGCAAATTCGCTCCTGAAGACCTTGGAGGAGCCGGAGGGAAATATCCATTTCATCCTCATCACGCATGATCTTCACGCGCTGCTTCCGACCATCATTTCGCGCGGTGAGAGGTTTGCCTTCCTGCCTCTTTCGGAGGGAGACTATCTCTCGCTCATGACGTCGGATCCGAAGAAGTATCACTTCCCGAAGGGAATGGATGCGAAGGTGCTCTTCCAGCTTTCGGAAGGAAATCCGGGGATCACGCTGGAGGTCTGTGATGAAAAGGGAGAGGCAGAGCCGCAGTCAGCGATGGATTTCTGGAATATCCTGACGCATGATGCGATGCCTTTTGCGACACTCTCCGCTATGGAGCTGGGGGAGAGGAAGGATTTCCTGCGGCGGCTTCGCTGGATCCGCCTGGTGGGGCGCGATATCATGGTGATCGCAGAGACAGGGGATGCTTCTCTTTCCCGCTGCGGGTCGGTCGCGGGACGCGAGGCTTCTCTCGCGTCTTTCTGGGACCGCGGCCGGGGCGAGAAAGCAATGGGCGTGCTGCAAACGGCAGAAACGGCGGTTTCTCGATATATCAATAGTAAAAATGTATGGGATTATATTCTCATCAGTTTGGAACATATACAGAAAGGCAGCCAGAAATGGAGCAGATCGTAGGTGTCCGGTTCAAACCGGCAGGGAAAATATATTATTTCGATGGCAATGACCTGGAGCTTCACTTGGATGACGGGGTCATCGTGGAGACGTCGCGCGGGCTGGAGTATGGCTATGTAGTGACGATGCCGACTGAGGCGGAGAAGGATGAGGAGAATCCGATGAAGCCGGTCATCCGCAGGGCGACGATCAAGGATATGGCGCAGCTGGAGCGGAATAAGGCGAGGGAGAAATCGGCTTTCGATATCTGTCTCCAGAAAATCGAGAAGTTCAAGGTGCCGATGAAGCTCTTGCGGGCAGAGTATACATTTGATAGAAATAAGATCGTTTTCTTCTTCACCTCAGATGGGCGTGTCGATTTCAGGGAACTGGTGAAGGAGCTGGCTGCGGTCTTCCATACGCGCATCGAGCTTCGTCAGGTGGGCGTGCGTGATGAGGCGAAGCAGGTCTCGGGGATCGGCTCGTGCGGACGGCCGCTGTGCTGCGCGACGTTCCTCGGAGATTTCGCTCCGGTGTCGATCAAGATGGCAAAGAATCAGGGACTGTCGCTGAATCCGACGAAGATTTCCGGTGTCTGCGGGCGTCTTATGTGCTGCCTGCGCTATGAAAATGACCAGTACACGGGGGATAACAGCCGCAGGAAGAAGTGCTGTGCGATGCAGCAGAAGGGAAAACAGTTCCGCGTCGGCATGAAGGTCATCACGGATGAAGGCATGGGACAGGTGCTGTATGTGAATTCACAGAAGCATACGGTCAAGGTGCAGCTCGATGGACAGAAGACGAAGACGCTTTTCTGGGATGTGGTAGAGCAGGTGGAAAATGACTGAGTGGACACTGAAGGATGGCGAGCGGCTTGATGATCTGGTACGGGATGGCATGCGTCTCATCCAGCGTCCGGATCAGTTCTGCTTCTCGGTGGACTCCGTACTGCTCGCGCACTATGTGAAGCCGAAGGCGAAGGATCGGATCGCAGACCTCGGGACGGGGACAGGCGTCATCTCTCTCCTCGTATCGGCTCTGGGCGGAAGGGATATCACGGCCTTTGAGGTGAATCCCGTCATGGCAGATCTCGCGCGCCGCAATATAGCGGGGAATGGGAAAGAGAACCAGATCCATGTGGTCGAGTGTGATTACCGGAAGGTGAATGAAAGGTTTCCTTCCGGCTCTTTTTCGTTGGTGTTGGCGAATCCACCTTATCGCGAAATGGGGACGGGAAAGATGAGCAGGCTAGAGGGGGTCGCCAGTGCGAGCTATGAGATGAATGCATCGCTCACAGACGTCTTCAAGACAGCGCAGTATCTTTTGAAATACGGCGGCCGTCTCGCGATGGTGCATCGTGCCGATCGCACGGCTGATCTCATAGCCATCGGACGGTCGTATCGCATGGAGCCGAAGCGAATGCGTTTCATTTACGCCAGAAAAGGCCATACCGCGGTGCGAGTCCTCATCGAGTGGAAGTATGGAGGAAATCCGGAGCTCACGGTAGAGCCGCCGCTCCTCCTGCATAACCGAGACGGATCGTATACGGATGAAGTGCTGGAGATATATGGGAAATAAGGGCTAAGTTTGAAAGCAGAAAGAACGATCTACCCTTTATGCGAATCTTTAAAGGTTAAGCGGGTTCTGAAGGTTCAAAAGGTTCACAGGTTTCTCATCTTTTGCGAATCACGTATATTTTAAAACTTTGCGGCGCTTCCATATGATGATGCGCCGCACCACCCCCACTGAACCCATAGAACCTATAGAACCCGCCCCCTCTTTCATCCGCAATCAAAGGGCGCCCCGTTCCACGGGCTAATCCCGAACCCTGAACCTTGAACTTCCCCCATTTCTATAGAAAGGAGCCATTTCATGAGTGAAATCAATCCCGGCACCCTCTACTTGGTGCCGACACCGATCGGAAATCTGGAGGATATCACCGAAAGAGCGGTGGAGACCCTGAAGCAGGCGGACATCATCGCGGCGGAGGATACCCGTCATACCCGGATCCTGCTGGATCATCTGGGCATCGCGGGTCATGTCGTATCCTACCATGAACATAATAAAAAAGAAGCAGGACCGAAGCTCATCGAAAAGCTGCTCGATGGACAGTCGGTCGCGCAGGTGAGTGATGCAGGGATGCCGGTCATCTCTGACCCGGGGGCAGATCTGGTGCGTCTGGCACTTGCAGAAGATCTCCCCATCGTACCGCTCCCGGGGCCGAATGCCGCGCTGACGGCACTTGTGGCATCGGGCCTCGATGCCAGGCAGTTTGCTTTCATCGGTTTTCTGCCGAAGATCACCGCGAAGCAGAAGAAGCTTCTGATGGATATGAGCCGTGTGCCTGTGACGCTCATTTTCTACGAAGCGCCGCATCGCTTGAAGGAAACGCTGGATACGCTCATCAAGTATCTCGGAGACAGACAGGCCGTGACGGCAAGAGAGCTCACGAAGAAATTCGAGACCTTCCGGCGGGGGACGCTGAAGGAGCTTCGCGCCGATCTGGATGAAAATGACCCTAGAGGTGAATATGTCATCCTCGTCGAAGGCTGGAATGAGGATATGGCAGAAGGAGAAGAGGAAGAAGCTTCCTGGGAGGCAGAAGCACTGGAGCTGGCAAAGACACTTCCGCAGAAAGAAGCAGCGAGAAAGATCGCGGCAAAGTTTCATATGGGACGGCGAGACGTGTATCAGTACTTGCTCAAAAATGGTGACTAGTGACTGGTGACTAGTGACTAGTAGCTGGTGGCTAGGGATTAGGAATTAGGAACAAGTGGTGATTGAAGTAGCGCAATTAGCATGCTGACCGTTCTGCAAGGAAGACCCTCGGCTGCGCTTCCGATGACGACGGCGCGAAGCGCTATCAAAATTCTGCGGCGCTTCCTCATTTTATGCGCCGCACCACCATTTCGCATTTCTCATTTCTAATTTCTCATTCAAACGAGGCTTTCAAACGCAATCAAGGAGCGGCACGCCCCCGGGACTAACTCTGAATCCTGAACCCTACAACTTTTATTTTCTTTCCATTTCCTTCCATAAGCGGTATAATAATTTAAATATGCATACAAAACGAAATGCTTTCGTTTGACCAATAGAGGCAGGAGGAATCTGAATGAACGACAAACCAAAATACTATATCACCACGCCGATTTACTACCCCAGCGCGAAGCTGCACATCGGGCATACATACTGCACATCCATCGCTGACAGCATGGCTCGTTTCAAGCGTCTTGACGGCTATGATGTCTTTTTCCTGACCGGATCGGATGAGCACGGACAGAAGATCGAGCAGAAGGCAGAGGAAGCCGGTGTCACGCCGATCGAGTACACGGATAAGATCGTAGGCATGTTCCAGCAGCTGTGGAAGGAACTCAATATTTCCAATGATGACTTCATCCGCACCACCCAGAAACGTCATGAAAAGGTCGTACAGATGCTCTTCCAGCGCTCCTATGATAAGGGCGATATTTACAAGGGCAAGTATGAAGGCTGGTACTGCGTGCCATGCGAATCCTTCTGGCCGGAAAATAAGCTGGATGAGAATCACACCTGTCCGGACTGCGGCCGTCCGCTGCAGAGAGTCAGTGAAGAAGCGTATTTCTTCAAAATGTCCAAGTATGCGGATCGCTGGATGAAATATGTGGAAGAGAATCCGGGCTTCATTCAGCCGGAGTCCCGCCGCAATGAAATGATCCAGTTCGTCAAGAGCGGGCTGGAAGACCTCTGCGTCTCCCGCACGAGCTTCTCCTGGGGCATCAAGGTACCGTTTGACCCTAAGCATGTCGTGTATGTCTGGTTTGATGCACTGGTCAACTACCTGACCGCGGCGGGCATCGTCGACGATCCGGAAAAATTCAAGAAGTTCTGGCCGGCAGACGTGCATCTGGTGGGCAAGGAGATCGTCCGTTTCCATACCATCATCTGGCCGATCATGCTGATGAGCCTTGGCATCGAGCTGCCGAAGATGGTCTACGGCCACGGCTGGCTCATCGTAGACGGAGAGAAAATGTCCAAGTCCAAGGGCAATGTCGTCGATCCGATCCCGCTTCTGCAGGAATTTGGCTCTGATGCGATCCGCTACTACCTTTTGAATGATATCCAGCTTGGGCAGGACGGCAATTTCAGCCGCGAAAGACTGATCGGACGTATCAATTCCGACCTGTCGAATGATCTCGGGAATCTCCTGTACCGCTCTCTTTCCATGGTGGAAAAATACAGAAAGGGCGTCCTGACTAAGGGCGATGCTTCTTCTGATGAGACGGTGGCAGCTGCTTCTAAGGAGATCGAAGACAAAGCAGCAGAGGCGCTTTCTGCATTCCGCGCAGGCATGAATGGCTGGAAGATCAATGATGCACTGAAAGCGGTATGGACCTTTGTCCGTGCGCTCAATAAATATGTCGATGTGACCATGCCATGGGCATTGGCTAAGGATGAGGCCAAGGCGCCGCTTCTCGATGCTGTCCTCTATCATCTCTGTGAAGGCATGCGCTTCGTCTCTTTGATGGCAGAGCCGGTCATCCCGATCGCGTCTGAAAAGATCTGGAACCAGCTGGGACTTGCCGATTTCAAGGATGCAGCCTACAAAGATCTCGTTTGGGGCGGTATTGCTGACGGCACTCATATCAATAAAGGACCGCAGCTCTTCCCGCGCATTGAGATCGAAAAGGACGAGGAAGCACCCGCACCGAAGAAAGTAGAGAAGAAACAGCCGAAGAAGGAAGGGAAGAAAGAAGAAAAGAAGGAAGCGATCTCCATCGACGATTTCTTCAAGACAGACCTTCGCGTAGCAGAAATCCTGACGGCGGAAAAGGTGGAGAAATCCAAGAAGCTCATCAAGATGACCGTATCCCTGGGCGATGGGGAGACGCGCACCGTCGTGAGCGGGATCTCCGAATACTATCAGCCGGAAGAGCTCATCGGCAAGCACGTCATCTTTGTGTCGAACCTGAAGCCGGCAAAGCTCATGGGGATCGAGTCGCAGGGGATGATCCTTGCTGCATCGAAGGATGGAAGCCTCAAGGTGCCTTTCGTCGACATGCCTGCCGGCAGCCGGGTGAAATGATGGGGCTCTTCGATACCCATGCACACCTGTACGACAAAGCCTTTGACCGTGACAGGGAAGAGGTCATCCATCACATATGCAAGACGCTGGACTACGTGGTCATCCCTTCCGAAGACCTTATGAGCAGTGAAAAAGCGGTGGCTCTCGCAGAGAGCCATCCTTCTCTATATGCAGCAGTCGGCATCCATCCGCAGGTGACAAAGGATGCGACGGAGGAGGCGCTCGCAGCCATTGCTGCGCTTGCCCGCACGCATGACAAGGTGAAAGCGGTGGGGGAGATCGGGCTGGACTATTACTATCTCTACACGGATAAGGAAACGCAGAAATACTGGTTTGCCCGCCAGATCGAGCTTGCCAAAGAGCTTGACCTTCCCATCCTCATCCATGACCGGGACGCTCATGGAGATACGCTCTCTATCCTGAAAGCACATCAGGGAGGAAATCTGCGGGGGATCCTCCACTGCTTTTCAGGCAGTCTGGAGACAGCGAAGGAGCTCATGAAGCTCGGCTTCTACATCTCTTTTGCAGGGCCTGTCGTTTTTCCAAAGAGCCTGAAGCTCAAGGAAGTCGCCAAAGAGATACCGATGGATCGGCTCCTCATAGAAACGGACAGTCCTTACCTCACCCCGCCGCCCTTTCGCGGGAAGCGAAACGATCCGTCCAACGTTCGCTTTGTGGCGGAAGAGATCGCCCGTCTCAAGGGGGTATCGGCGGAAGAGATCGCAGAGCAGACGAAGCGGAATGCGATGGAAGTGTATGGGATAGGGAAATAAATGCCTCCGCGGTGTGGCGGCATCGCCGCATCTGGATCCAAATTTTAATCATATTTTCCTTGCATTTCCTCTTCCCATCCGCTATAATATAAAAGCTTGCTTTGATGCAGGCAACTTCTCTTCCCATGGAGAGCATGGGACATAAGTCCAAAAAGGAGGCGAATTTCGTGAAAAAGTATGAAGTTATGTTCATTGTGAATGCAGCTAATGATGAAGTCATCAAAGCTGCTGTCAAACTGGTACAGGACACCATCACCAGAATCGGTGGTACCGTTTACAAAGTTGATGAATGGGGCAAACGTCATCTTGCCTACGAAGTCAGACACCAGAGCGAAGGCTACTACGTAGTAGTAGATTTCCAGGCTGACCCGGCAGAGATCAAAGAACTTGACCGCGTTATCAAAATTCATGAAGAAATTATCCGTCACATCATTGTAAAACAGGATGACTAAGAGGTAGCACAATGAATTCAGTTCAAGTTATGGGTAATCTGGCACGAGATCCGGTCGTCCGTGCAACAAAGACCGGCCGCGCTATGGCATCTTTTACCGTGGCAGTGAATCGTTCTTTTACAACGCCTCAGGGTGAACAGAGAGAGATCACAGACTGGATTAACGTTGTGGCTTGGGGAAATCTGGCGGAAGCTGTAGGAAATCAGCTGAAAAAAGGCAGCCGCGTTTTCGTGGAAGGCCGTTTTACTACTCGTTCCTACGATACACCAGACGGACAGAGAAGATGGGTCAGCGAAGTGACTGCGAATTTCGTGGCACTTCCGATCGGCGGATTCTCGCATTCCCAGCAGCAGCCTTCGGGCAATGCTTTCGGCGGAAATAATGGCTATACTGGCAATAATGGCTACGGCGGAAACAATGGCGGCTTCAATAACGGAGCTTCCCCATTCGGCCAGAGCCAGCCGCAGGGCCAGCCGAAGAGCAGTTTTGGTCAGTTCGGACAGGCTTCTAAGGATGAAGACATTCCGTTCTGAGATACATTGATTTTGGAGGATAAACTAGCATGATCAGAAGAGATAGAGTAAGAAGACCGAGAAGAAAGGTCTGCCAGTGCTGCGTAGATCACGTAGACACCATTGATTACAAAAACATTGCCGCACTTCGCCGTTTCGTTTCCGAAAGAGGTAAGATCCTTCCTCGCCGCGTAACTGGCACATGCGCTAAACATCAGCGTAAGATCAATCTCGCTATCAAGAGAGCAAGAGCTATCGCTCTGCTTCCTTTCAGCGCTGACTAATCAAATGCGGAAGATCCCAAGACTTCGGTCTTGGGATTTTTTATTGGAACGGGCGCAATGGAGAAGCCACTGTGCATAAAAATCCGAAAGTGCTGCGAGTATTTGCGCAGAGCGTAAGCTCTTCCCCTCTTACCGGGAAAGCAGACTGTCAGGTTCGACGCCTTCCTAAACCCCTAAATTTGTAGCATCCCATTCTCGTCTATGTTACAATAAAGCTAAGTTTATCTCGATGGAGGTGTCCTATGAAATATAGAAGTACAAGAAGCAGTGAGACCGTGACCGCACTGGAAGCGCTGGTGAAAGGACTGGCGAGTGACGGCGGGCTCTATGTGCCATCGGAGCTGCCAGCGCCTTTTCTGGCAGCTGATGATCTGATGCATCTTTCCTACGAAGAGCTGGCGGCTTATGTTCTGTCCCATTTCTTCACCGATATCCCGGAAGAGGATATGAAGAGGCTGACGCATGATGCGTACACCGGGACATTCGAGACACCGGAGATCGTGCCGGTGAAGACGATGTCGGAGTCCTTCTCCATGGCAGAGATGTTCCATGGAAGGACCTGCGCATTCAAAGATCTTGCCCTCTCTCTCTTCCCGTACCTTCTGGTGTATGCCAAAAAGCAGCAGAAGGATGGCAAGGAGGTGCTGATTCTGACTGCGACCTCCGGAGATACCGGCAAAGCGGCGCTGGAAGGCTTCCGCGACGTGCCGGGGGTACACATCATGGTCTTCTACCCGTCTCACGGTGTCAGCCCGCTGCAGCAGGATCAGATGCAGAAGCAGCTCGGAAATAATGTGAAGGTCGTCGGCATCGAAGGCAATTTCGATGATGCGCAGAGTACGCTGAAGAAAGTTTTCGGCAGTGCGCTGCGTGAGAGATCTGCAGAGAAGGGCGTGCTTTTCTCCAGTGCGAACTCTATCAATATCGGACGCCTTTTCCCACAGGTGGTGTACTATGTCTGGATGTGGCTCTCACTTTTGAAGCAGAACTCCATCGGGCCGAAGGAGACCTTCAATGTCGTCGTTCCGACGGGAAATTTCGGAAACATCCTGGCGGCATGGATCGCCAAACAGATCGGTACGCCGATTGGCGAGCTCATCTGCGCCTCCAATGAAAACAAGGTCCTTGCCGATTTCTTCAAGACGGGTACCTACGATATCAACCGTGACTTCCACCTGACCGAAGCTCCGTCGATGGATATCCTGATTTCTTCGAATTTTGAGCGCTTCCTGTACTTCATGACCGGCTCGAAGGAAACTGTGGCTGCTGATATGCAGGCGCTGAAAGACACCGGCATTTACTCCCTCTCGAAGGAGGCCATGGAAAAGGTCACTGGCGAGATGAAGGGCGGCTGGGCATCGCCAAAGGCCATGGAAGAAGCGATGACGAATGTCTACGACAAGTATGACTACCTCATGGATCCGCATACGGCTGTCGCCTATGCAGTCTATGATGAGATGAAGAGAAAGGGAGAGATCCCGCGTCATACCCATACCGTTATCGTCTCTACGGCGCATCCCTATAAATTCCCCGGTATCGTGGCAAAGTCACTCGGTCTTACGCCGAAGGATGATCCGTATGATACCCTTCGTATGATCGCAGAAAAGACGGGCATCGCGATCCCCAGACAGCTCGGCGAGCTTGAAAGCAGAGAGAAACGATTCACAGATGTGGTCGATCGCACGGAAATGGCAGAGTCGATCGAAAGGTATGTGGACGAGATAAGAAAATAAAGCTTCAAGTTGTGGGTCCGGAGAAGAATCAGGAATGATGGTGGCGGCTTCGCCGTACTATAAAATATAGCGATGTACGGGAGCCGTTAAACTTCCCGCTCCTTCCTTTGGGAGGAGTAAGCGTAAAGCGAGGGAGGCCTCTAGGCTTTTTCTCGGACGGTCCCTTCCCCTTTCATGGGAAGGGGATAGATAGAATTGGCTTATCGTCCTTTAGGTATAGCCGATAGCCAATAACAAATAACCAAAAGAGGTCTGATGCTATGATACAAAGAAATGGGGATGAAAGAGCGGAGCGGCGTTTCCGTATCGCGCTCTTTGGGGTGCTGCTGCTTGTACTGGTGGGCGTGCACTTCGTAGATTCGTCTTTCTATCCGACGATCTACCAGCTCTCCATGGACGGGGATCTCAAAGGTACCATTGCTTACCTCAAGACCTTCGGCGTGTATGCGGCCTTCATGAGTTTCTTCATCGATGTCGTGATCAATGTGGTCGGATTTCTTCCTTCCATCTTCATTTCGACCGCGAATGGGCTTATCTTCGGTCTCTTCTGGGGGACGATCATTTCCTGGCTGGCAGAAACGGTGGGCGTCATCATCTCCTTCTACATGATGCGTACACTCTTCCGCGGGATGGCGCAGCATGTGATCGCGCAGAGCAAGACGCTGACGAAGCTCGGCTCTTATGATTCCTGGCAGGCGATGGCGATCGCGCGTGCGATCCCCTATATGCCAAATGGTCTTGTTACGGCTGTGGGCGCTCTTTCGAATATGTCCTTTTACCACTACGCGCTGGGCTGTCTTGTCGGGAAATTCCCTTCGGTGGCTCTCGAAGTCATTCTAGGGCATGATGTGGTGAATTTCGGAGATAATTCGCTGCGCCTGACGATCATCATCATCGCTGTCGCTGTCATCTACGGCGGCATTTGGTGGTATACGAAGAAGCGTAAGCATTGATGGGGAAATCAAAAGGGGCCTGAACCCTGAACCAAATGAAAGCAAAGTAAAAAGGGGCTGTGAAGAAATGAGGATTCATTTCTTCACAGCCCCTTTTTCGTGCATGGCATGAGAGAACAAGCGGTGTATCCTGATTTTCCGCCGGTCCCTAATCTCCCACAATATACGGGATGGCGTCAATGTCGTTGACCGGCATGAGATGAGCGCCGGCAGCGTGGATCTCGCGCAGAGCGGTGACGATCTCTTTGGAGATCGCAAGACCGGTCTCGCGGCCGCCTGTTTCCATCTGCGAAAGGACTTTCTTCGGGATGGTGATGCCCGGGACTTTGTCATTCAGATAGTTTGCCATCTTGAAGCTTTTCAGCGGGACGATGCCGAAGAGGATGGGAAGATCTAGGTCTTTGGCACAGGCGAGGAAGTCTTCTGCCTGCTTGATGTCATAGATCGGCTGGGTCTGAATGAACTGAGCTCCCGCTTTTTTCTTGCCCTCCAATCGTTTGATCTCTGCATCAAGGTCATCGGTGCCGGGATTTCCTGTGGTACCGATGTAGAAATCTGTAGCCGCGCCAAGGTCATGTCCTTCGATATCGTGACCGCTGTTCAGGCAGCTGGCGATCTGGATAAGGCCGGTGGAGTCGATTTCAAAGACTCCTTTGGCATTCGGATGGTCACCGATCTTGGGCGGATCACCGGTGAGGGTGAGGATGTTATGCACGCCGAGCGCCGCTGCTCCCAGAAGTTCCGCCTGGAGGCCGATGACATTTCTGTCGCGGCAGGTCAGATGGAAGATGGACTCGACCTGGTACTTCTGCTGGATGATGCAGGAGAGGGCGATCGGGCTCATACGCATTTTTGCCATGGGGCAGTCAGCGATATTGACTGCGTCGACGTAGGGAGCGACTTTCTGCGCCTGCTCTTCCGTGATGGCGGAGGAGGCGCTCTTCGGCGGATCCAGCTCGGTCGTGATGGTGAAGATGTGATTCTGGTTCTTTTCTTTTAATGTGGACATAGGGGACTCCTTTCGGAAATTTGGCAGCTAGGGATTAGGGATCAGATGCCTCGAGTGACTAGTCACTGAATGTCAGCTCATGGCATCACAACTATTTATACTCTGCGGCGCTTAGATCCTTCGACTCAGTTCTCCTGTTTCAGATAAGCCATTTTTTAACATACGACGTTTTCTCCGCTCAGGATGACGAAATGCGCCGCACCACCATTTCTCATTTCTAATTCAAGCGAGGGTTTTATTCATAATCTAGGGACGGCACGCCCAAGGGGCTAACCCTGAACCTTGAACCCGCCAACCTGAACCCTCTAACTATTTCTCCATCATACGATCGGCTTCTTTGATGGCAGCGATGCCGTCTTTGCAGTAGGCATCAGCGCCGATGGAGGCGGCGTAGTCTTTCGTGACGACGGCGCCTCCTGTCAGGATGGAGACGGCGGGGCATTTCTCTTTGACGAGGGAAACGGTCTTTTCGAGCTCCGGAAGGGTGGTGGTCATGAGGGAGCAGAGGCCGACGAGATCCGCGTGGTGTTCTTCGATGGCGGAGAGGAAGGCTTCGGGGGCGACGTCCTTTCCGAGGTCGATGACGCGGTAGCCGCTGTTTTCAAGAAGGGCAGAGACGATATTCTTGCCGAGGTCGTGGATGTCGCCTTGGACGGTGCCAAGGATCAGTGTACCCTTGGCAGCCGTGGCGGCTTCGGGGAGCATTTCCTTGATGACTTTGAAGGCGGCCTGCATGGCTTCGGCGCTCATCATGACCTGCGGGAGGAAGACTTTCCCTGCGCCGTAGCCGTCGCCGATCTCGGTCATGGCAGCGGTGAGGCCGCTCTGGATGATCTCTTCCGATGTGAGCCCGGCTTCGATGGCACGCTTTACCGCACTCGCCGCTTCTTCCTTTTCCCCCTGCTTCACGGCGGTCTTTACCTGGGCAAGCGGCGGGAGGTCTTGTACCAGCGTGGCTGCATCTGCTGCGGCAGGGGCAGCCTGTGCTTCCTGGATGAAGTGAAGGGCGCCTTTGTCAAAGCCGAGAAGCAGCTTGGCATTGGTGAAGGCATCCTTCACGCCCTGATCGAGCGGATTTACGATGGGGGCATTCATGCCGCAGGCGAGTGCCATGGTGAGGAAGGCTGCATTGATGCGAGGTCGGCAGGGGAGACCGAAGGAAACATTGCTCGTCCCCATGACGCAGGGGAAGCCGAATTCTTTTTTGTAGAGCTTGATGGTACGCAGGGTCTCGCTCGCGCCTCTGTCCCCGGAGCCGACGGTGAGGACGAGCGGGTCAAGGAGAAGGTCTTCTTTGCGGAGTCCGGCAGCGAGGGCTTTTTCCTCGAGATAGCGAATGATGCGGACGCGTTCTTCAGCGGTTTCCGGCAGATTTCCCTTCTCGATCGGAAGGAGCAGGAGAGCGGCGCCGTAGGTCTTGGCAAGATGGAGCATCGCGTCTAGGCGTTCTTCATTCTCTGCATTGGCTGAATTGATGAGCGGGCGGCCCGGATACAGTTTCAGGGCTTTTTCAAGGACCTTCGGGTCGGTGCTGTCGATGGAGAAGGGGACGGGGCAGAGCATGGAGAGCTGGGAGATCGCTGTCTCCATGAGAGTGACCTGGTCTACCCCGGGGACGCCCATATTCACGTCGAGGATGTCAGCGCCCGCATCGACTTCCGCGAGGGCTTCTTTCTTGACGGAGGTGAAGCTGCCTGCCTTCAGGTCTTCTCTCATTTTTTTGCGGCCGGTCGGATTGATGCGTTCGCCGATCTTGACGGGGGCATAGTCATCGCCGATGAAGACGGTCTGTGTCCGCGAGGTGAGTGCCGTGAAGGGCGGGATCTTTTCTTTCGGAGAGATCGTCACATCGCTGAGGGCGAGGACTTCTTCACGGATATGATCCGGCGTCGTGCCGCAGCAGCCGCCGAGGAAGGATACGCCGGCCTTGGCAAATTCCGGTGCCCAACTGCCGAAGTCTTTCGGCGTGAGTGGGAAATGGGTCTCGCCATTTTCCAGCACCGGCATGCCGGCATTCGGCTGGATGATGATGGGCTTATTTGTGTAAGGGACCATCTGCTTGGCGGCTTCCAGCAGCTTTTCCGGGCCGACGGAGCAGTTCGCACCGATGACGTCTGCGCCCATGGCATCCAGGAGGATGACGGCGGCTTTCGGGTCGGTGCCGGTGATGGTGCGTCCGTCTTCTGCATAGGTCATCTGGCAGATGACAGGAAGGTCGCAGGCCGTCTTGGCAGCGATGAGGGCGGCCTTCATCTCCTGAATGTCGATGATGGTCTCGATGATGAGCGAGTCTGCTCCCGCATTGGCAAGGGCTTTTGCCAGACGATAGTAGTTCTCGCAGGTCTCATCGAAGGAAAGATCGCCCAAGGGGGAGATGAATTTCCCTGTCGGGCCCATATCACCGGCGATCTTTACACGATTTCCGCAGGCTGTACGAACATTTCGCACAGCGGCTTCACAGATGGCTTCCACCTTATCCGAAAGATCATAGTCTGCGAGCTTGATGGGGGAGGTGCCGAAGGTATTCGTCGTGATATAGTTACTTCCAGCGTCTGCGTATTCCTTATGGATGCGCTGTACAATGTCCGGGTGGGTGATATTGTAGTAGTCTGGGCAGTCTCCTGTCGAGAGACCGTAGCGCTGCAGCATGGTGCCCATGCCGCCGTCAAAAAAAATCATAGTGGTTCTCCTTTTTATTATTGTATTATATATTTCATTATTATAGCGTAGGGGGAAAACTAGGGATTGGGATTCGCGGTTCAGGGTAATGCTATTAAGTTAAGGAAATCGTTAGCTACGTAACGT
>FR879613.1:2030-8486 GCA_000434475.1 Dialister sp. CAG:486 | reverse complement strand
CAGATTTCTCACCGCTTCTCCCGCTTTTCTCCAGAAGGAGGCGATCTGCTATCTAAATTCCTTGCAGAGGTCGTCGAAGACTTCCTGGCTCGGCTTTTCTACATAGTCGACGAGCGCGATATCTTTGGACGGTACGATGTCGCCAAAAGGAAGGGCGCCGGTCTCTTCGTAGATGACGCCGGTGACGAGGCTGTCGGTCTCTGCGAGGAGGTGGAAGGCCTGGGCTTTGCTGGTCGGATCGTAGGATTCACGGACGTCGGAGATCTTCTTCAGGTGGGTATTGTACCATTCGACGGTATTGAAATGGTTGAAGGTCACGCACGGGGTGAAGATATTGACGTAAGAGAAGCCTTTGTGATCGACGGCTTTTTCAATGATGTCGACGAGGTTCTTGCCATCGATGGCATAGGCCTGTGCGACGAAGGTGGCACCGGCTGCGATGGCCATGGATGGTGCATCGAGCGGGGTCATCGGGTTGCCGTCCGGGGTGGTCTTGGTGACGAAGCCCTGGGAGGAGGCCGGAGAGGTCTGGCCTTTGGTGAGGCCGTAGACCTGATTATCGAAGACGAGGTAGGTGATGTCCATATTTCTCTTCATCGCATGCATGGCATGGCCGAGACCGATGGCATAGGAGTCACCGTCGCCGGAGCAGACGATCATATGGGTGTCCTTGTTTGCACACTTGATGCCCTGTGCGAAGGGAAGAGCTCTGCCGTGGGTGGTATGAGCGCCGTAGCAGTACTGGTAGCCGCCGATACGGGACGAGCAGCCAATGCCGGAGATCAGGGTGATGTCTTCATTCGCCCAGCCTTTTTTCGCACAGACAGCGCTGATGGCATTCTGAATGCCGTAGTCGCCGCAGCCGGGGCACCAGTTCGGAATAATGGTATTTTTATAGTCGCGCGGTGATGCCATCTTAGAAGACCTCCTTAGCTTTTTTGAGAATGGTGGATGCCGTGAACGGAGTGCCGTCATACTGCAGGCAGGACAGCAGCTTGTCATGGCAGGAGAAATGGATTGCAAAGAGCTCGCGGAGCTGCTCTGTCAGGTCTTCTTCTACGATGAGGACTTTCTTCGCGCCTTCGATGTAGGGGCGAAGGGCTTCGGTCGGGAATGGCGAGAGCAGACGCAGGTGCAGGTGGTTTACCTTCTTGCCTTCTGCTTCGAGCGCTTCGTAGGCTTCATCGATCGCACCGCCGGTGGAGGTGATGCCTACGAGGAGCAGGTCGCATTCTGTATCTTCATGGTTGACGTAGAATGGGGTGATCGCTTCCGGTACTCCGGCAAATTTGCGATGGCGCTTTTCCATCTCCATCACACGGTCGCCCACGCCTTCTGCCGGTTTGCCGAAGACATTGTGTTCGAGGCCCGTGGAGAGGAACATGCCGTTCTTCACGCCCGGGATGGTTCTCGGGGAGATGCCGTCTTCCACATCTTCGAAACGATGGAAGTATTCTTTCTTCTTCGCATCAAGTTCCGGCAGGCCTTCGCGGATGAGCTTGCCGCGCTCGATCCCGACACGGTGAAGGTCAAAGGCCGGGACGGACTGCTTGCACATGCCGAACTGCAGGTCGGAAAGGACGATGACCGGAGTCTGGAACTTTTCAGCAAGGTTGAAGGCTTCCTGTGTGATGTAGTAGCAGTCTTCGATAGAAGCGGCCGCAAGGACGATCTTTTCCGCATCACCATGGCCGGAGCCGATCGCATAGCGGATGTCGCTCTGTTCCACCTTGGTCGCCATGCCTGTGGACGGGCCGGCACGCATGACATCGATGATGACGACCGGGATCTCTGCGGTCGCTGCCATGGAGATCGACTCTGCCATCAGGGAGAGCCCTGGGCCGGAGGTCGCAGTGAAGGCACGAACGCCTGCATAGCCGCCGCCCATCGCCATCATGCAGGAAGAGAGCTCATCTTCGGTCTGTACGACAGTGCCATGGATCTTATGGATGACTTTGATCATGTATTCCATGATCTCCGTCGCCGGCGTGATCGGGTAGGATGCCATGAAGCGGGCCCCTGCGGAAATCGCGCCAAGCGCTGCTGCTTCATTGCCGAGCAGGTAGAGCTGGTCCTTCTTCGGCGGGGTCGCGAGCTTTCCAAGCTCTACGCCGTGCATCGCAGCGATGGCTGTATCATAGCCATCCTTGAAGATCGCCTTGTTTTTAGAAATGATTTCATCGCCCTTCTTGGCAAAGCGGTCGGCGATGAAGCCGTAGAATGGTTCTTCCGGGAATCCCAGCACGCCGGCGCTCATGCCGAGCGCTGCGATATTCTTCATCTGCATGCTGCCGTATTTCTTCGCCAGCTCCGTGATCGGGAGTGCAAGGAACATACGACCGGTATGTGCTTCAAATTTCGGAAGGAACGCATCATCGGCGATGATGACGCCGCCTTCCGGCACTTCCTTGCCATGGATATCGATCGTTTCCTGATCGAGTGCGACCAGACAGTCTACATGCTCGCCAATGGTCGCGATTTCTTTCGTCGCAATACGCAGCGCAATGGTGGTGTGGCCACCCTTGATACGGGAAGCAAAGAGACGCTGGCTGAACAGAGAGTATCCTTCCTGCGCCAGGACCTTGCCGAGGATCTCACCGCAGGACTCGACACCCTGTCCCTGCTGGCCGCCCATCTTCCAGATAAAATCACGTTTCGTTTCCAATCCGTTTTCCTCCTTGATAGGGAAAAATGCTGAGGAAAGGAAGGCCGCGAGAGCCGCCCTTCCTTGTGACCGCAATACACACTCACATTAACTAATTCATTATACCATAATATAAGGAGTGAATAATTAGAATATTTTTATAATCCGTTCAAACCACGGTCGGGAAATGTGGTAGAATAAAGGAAGAATAGTGACGGGGGACTAGTGGCTAAGGATTAGGGAAACGCTGAGGCTACTTCCCCGCACCGTCATCCCGAGCGCAGCCGAGGGATCCCTCTTGCAGACAGAAAAACACCGGATGTTTGATGACGAGAAACGAGAAGTATTGAGCCTACCGCCAAGGACACCAGTTGTGATATCCGGTGTGCAAGAAAGATTTCTCGGCAACGCTTTCAATGACGATACGGGAAAAGCACTATCCTCCGAACCCCGGAATTTGAAAGCAGGGATTAGGGATGAGTGGCTAGTAACTAGGGAAACGCTGAGGCTATTTCCCCGCACCGTCATCCCGAGCGCAGCCGAGGGATCCCCCTTGCAGACAGGAAAATGCTGGATGTTTGATGACGAGAAACGAGACGTATTGAGCCTGCCGCCAAGAACACCAGTTGTGATAACCCGTGTGCAAGAAAGATTTCTCGACTTCGCTCGAAATGACGATACGAGAAAAGCGCTATCCTCTGAACCCCGAAATTTGAAAGCAAGGATGAGTACTCAAAGACTAGGGGCGAAGGGTGACTCGTGACAGGTGTCTGAAAAGCACTTGCAATACGAGAGTACCACTTCCCCCTGTCCACCCCATTAGCCAAAGGAGGTTTTCTTATGATGTACCCTTACATGACGCTGGATGATGGCACAGAAATCGTCCACTCGGAACTGATTTCCAAAGATGGCGCAGACCACGTCATTGTCCACTTCGAGCGGCCGACGGAAGACGGCTTCGACGACGCCCGTTGCGAGCTTCCCTCCTATACTTGGACTGATGTTCACGGATTTTCCAAGGAAGAACTGGCGCTCTTCGATGAGATGGTGCACGCAAGCGCGCACCTCTTTTATAAGTATGCGGCTTGCGGAGGGATCGAAAGTGCCTAGTCTATTCATGCTTCTCGGTTATAAAATTTACTTTTGGGCGAATGAGGGAAGCGAACCCATTCACGTTCATATCGCCAAAGGAAAGCCAACTGCCAACGGTACAAAAGTCTGGATTACGCAGCGAGGCGGCTGTATTCTCGCCAACAACAACGGACAGATTCCCGCTCGTGACCTCGCTAAACTACTCGAGGTCATCGAAAGCCAAGTTTTCTTCATCACACGGCGTTGGAAAGAATTCTTCTGCATTGATGATGTGACATACTTCTGCTAAGAGGTTCGTTGTACCCATTGTCCCCGAACCCCTAAGCTTCAAAGCAGAGAGCAGGAGCCTTGAGTGACTTGTGACTTGAATACTACTTTCGGGCATCGCCTTCTATAATAAAGCGACGCGAAGCTATGTATAAAAACTCTTGTAAAATCGACTCTGCGATTGAATCAGCACTTCCCATGCTTTGCGTGACCAACTCCTTGCCCATTCCGCTTCTCCCTCCTTCCTTTGGAAGGAGGTGGCGCGTAGCGCCGGAGGTTGGCTTCGCTCTTTTTCGCCTTCGACCAACCCCTTGCCCTTCGGGCGTTCCCCTTCCAAGGGAAGGGGATAGAAAAAGTGTAACAACGCTCATCTTAAGGAAATGCTGATTAAATCACAGAATCAGAGTTTCCCTAATTCCTCATTCGTACCAAGCTGTCATTCAGGGTCAAGGGACGCCCCACGGGCCCACCCGGAAGCTCAAAAAGCCCGCTCCTCGCGGAGCGGGCTTTTTGGGTGACCTATTTATTTGATATCATACATCTCACTGACGCCATCTTTCAGGTTGATGAAAATATTCTTCATCTGGCTGTAGTGTTCGAGCATGACCTTGTGCGTTTCACGACCGATGCCGGACTGCTTGTAGCCGCCAAAAGGTGCGCCTGCCGGCAGATCGTTGTAGGTATTCACCCACATACGGCCCGTGCGGACACTGCGTGCGACCTTCATGGCTGTATTGATATTCTTGGTGAATACCGCGCCGCCGAGGCCGTACACGCTGTCATTGGCCAGCGCGATGACTTCGTCAGCGGTCTTGAATTTCTGTACTACGACGACCGGTCCGAAGATTTCTTCCTGGCACACGCGGCAGTCCGGCTTGTCAGTGACAAGGATGGTTGGTTCCATGAAATAGCCCTTGTCGCAGCCGTTTGCCGTATAGCGTTTGCCGCCCGTCACGAGGGTCGCGCCCTCTTCGATGCCGATCTTGACGTAATTCAGGACTTTATCCTGCTGGGATTTGTAGATCTGCGCGCCGAGCTGGGTCGATGGATCCGTCGGATCGCCGATCTTGACCGCTTCGAAGGTCGCTTTCAGGTGTTTCAGGAATTCATCGAAGATGCCTTCCTGTACGAAGAGACGAGAGCCGGCGCAGCAGACCTGTCCCTGATTGAAGAGGATGCCCTTGCAGGCACCATCGATGGCCTGGGAAAGGTCGCAGTCGTCAAAGACGATGTTTGCGGATTTCCCGCCGAGCTCGAGCGTACAGGGGATGAGCTTGTCGCAGGCCGCCTGATACACGCCGTGACCGACTTCTGTGGAGCCGGTGAAGGCGAGCTTGTCCAGATCCGGATGGTCGAGCAGCCACTGGCCGGACTTCGAGCCCTTGCCGGTGATGACATTGACCACGCCCTTCGGCAGGACGTCCTGAATGAGACACATGAATTCCATCAAAGACAGCGATGTGTGGGAAGATGGCTTCATGACGATGGTATTGCCCGCCGCAAGCGCCGGCGCAAGCTTCCAGCATGCCATGGTGAAGGGGAAATTCCACGGGATGACCTGCCCGACCACGCCGACAGGTTCATGAAGGATGAGCGACATGGTATTGTCATCGATCATCGTCGCACTGCCCTCCCACGCACGGAGGCACCCTGCAAAATAGCGGAAATGGTCGCTGCCGAGCGGAACATCCGCTGCCTTCGTCTCGCGGATCGGCTTGCCGTTGTCGAGCGTCTCCATGAGAGCGAGGTGATCGGCATTGGCATCAATGATGTCTGCGATCTTCAAAAGAAGATTCTGTCTTTCGACAGGGGATGTCTTCGACCAAGCCGGGAGCGCTGCGCGAGCCGCTTTCACAGCTTTGTCTACATCTTCCTTCGTCGCTTCCGCAAAGAGAGCGAGCTCTTCGCCATTCGCCGGATTGTGCGCTACAAATGTCGCGCCGTCACCCGCAGGAACGAATTCACCGTCGATAAAAAGTCCGTACTGTTTCTGGATGTCTGCCATAAGAATGACCTTCCTTTCAGAAATGGAAGAGGGGAAATATGGGTTCAGGGTTCAAGGTTCAGGGTTAGCCCGTGGGGCGGCTGCCCTTTGATTACATTTGAAAGCCGCGATTGAATGAGAAATTAGAAATGAGAAATGGTGGTGCAGCGCATAAAATGATGGAAGCGCCGCGGATTTTGATAGCGCTTCGCACCGTCGTCATCGAAAGCGCAACCAAGGGATCTTTCTTGCACTGCGGTCAGTATCACATAGGCACCGATACAGAAACAACGCCTTGGTGCTATGTATTTCTGCTTTCACACATTCTTTGTTTTTCGGTCTGCAAGAAAGATTTCTCGCTTCGCTCGAAATGACGATACGGGAGTCTGATGTCTCCCAGCTACTCATCCCTAGTCACTAGTCACTAGTCACGAGCTACTAGCAACTCCTATTCCCTAGCCCCTCTCTT
>FR879613.1:0-1965 GCA_000434475.1 Dialister sp. CAG:486 | reverse complement strand
ACGATTGGGCGGTGATCCCGGATGGGGAAATGCATACAGCGGGAAATCGATCTACTGCAAAAGCAGTATACCTTTATTTTCCATCGCATCATTAAGAAATACAACCTTTCATACTGTTCGATAGTCACTTTCTTAATTTATCGGTGCTGATGCATGCATTATAGCACGAAAGTTTTCGATATTCAAGAGCGTCGATATAGTGATGGTTATCAGTTGACTACATACCGCTGACCGCCTGCCGTGACAAAGTTTTAGGATTCAAATCCTAAAACTCTTGACTTTCGTAGACTTTTGGGATTTGAATCCTAAAAGTCTACAAAAGAAAACTCATTGGAGATGATGAGCCCAGGGAGATGCTGAAGCAGTTCATAAATGCAAAAACGCCCGTTTTACAAGAACAGGCGTTTTTTGCTTACCGATCCCCATAGTGCGTCCCACACTGGATGATTTCCAGATTTTCTTCTCCATCGATGCGAAAGACGATGCGATTCTTCTGGTCAATATGAACACTCCAGTACCCAGAAAGATCCCCTTTCAAAGGCTCCGGCTTGCCGCTGCACTCATAGCCATATCGATCGATATCTTTCAGCAGTCTGTTAATCTTCTTCAATACGGCTTTATCCTTCGTTTGCCAGCTGATGTACTCTTCCCACGCTTCTTCAAGCCACAGTTTTCTCATTCATCCGCCTCGAGCAGTCCATGCTCCTTCAGCTTGGCTTTTCCGGAGCGAATGGCAGCCGCCCGCTCACGAAGGACTCGCATATTCTCTTCCGAATAAAACGGATCGGGGTCAGCCTTGATTTCAAAAGGAATCCGGCGCTCCTTCACAGCCATCTTTGCAAACACACACACAGCTGTCGTCATGGTCATACCGATCTCAGAGCAGAATGCTTCAAACTGCTTCTTCAAGTCCGCATCCATACGGATATTCATTGTTGCCTGAGCCATTTTGCTCACCTCCTATTCCTATTGTATTTAAATTTAGACACATTGTCAATATATTTTATTACACGCATCGAATAAAAAAAGAAGCCCCATAAGGAGCTTCTTTTTTACTGGAGTATCCAAGAATTAGAATGCGTAGTTCAGGGAAACAGTCCAAGCGTTGTCATCATAGCCAGCCTTGGTGTTTTCGATATCCCAAGCGTATTCGCCGTGGAGGGTGACGTTCTTCTGAAGAACAACATCGCCAAATACGTTCCAGAACTTCAGATCTTTGTCAGCAGCAATATCGAAGAAATCGGATGCATCATAGGTGGTGCCGCCGAGGTAAGCACCAGCGCCGACTCTGTTGTAAGCAACGTTCAGAGCGAAGGTGCCCGGTTTAGCAGCGTCGAGGGTGCTGTAGCCGAGACCTGCCTGCCAAGTGGTATCCGCTTTGTCAGCGTTGGAATCCCAGTATTCGCCGAATACGCTGAAGTCCTGAACCGGAACAACGAGGTTTGCGCCCCAGATGCTGTCAAAGCCGCTAACATTCTTTGCTTTGTCGCCGGTGAAGTTGAAGTAAGCTGCGTTCAGTTTAGCAGCGCCGAAGTCATAGCCGAGGCCGCCGAAAGCAGCATCGGTTTTATCATAGTCGCCTGCGTTCAGCTGGCCAAATGCAGCGTAAGCATCGAATTTGCCATCGTTGTATGCGAGTTTCGCACCATCGAATGCGTCATCATATTCGAGTCCGCCGAATACGGTCAGGTCCTGACGGCCGAGAACCACGGAGGTTTTTTCGCCGAAGTTGTGGTTAACGAAGAGACGTTCCATGGTGGTGTTGCCATCATCTGTACCAGCATCTTTGAAGTACATGTTGGTTGCGATACGGCCCTGAACGTAGGTAGCGTCATTGACCTGACCCTTGACAGTCAGACGCAGACGTCCATCCCATACATCTTTATCGTTTGTTTTAGCGTTATTGATATAACGCATACGAGCATCGCCGGACCAGGAGATGTTGCCGACTTTCTTTTCGAGGTT
>FR879612.1:3425-7571 GCA_000434475.1 Dialister sp. CAG:486 | reverse complement strand
AAGGGGCGGATAGGGTGACTATGCCATGAAAGACAGCTGGGAGAAGGTTTCCCGGTCACTCCTATAAGAGCTGCAAGTCCCCCGCGGCAGATGGAACGCGAAAATGAGATGATCGTTATTTCACATCGCCTTTTCCGTTTCTATTTAATTAAAGGTGGCTCCATCATTCATGCTCCCTGTATTTTCTGAATGTATGAACTTCTATCTTCATTTCGACCGACGAGATTTTCGCTAGGGAAACACTGATTAAATCGTTGTCAGATTTTACTCTTGAATTTTTATACATGACGAGGAATAGCCTAACGCGAATAGCGAGCTATTTAAGGAAGGCTATGACGAAGTCATGTATAAAAATTCTTGTGGAATCTGACTCTGCGATTTAATCAGCGTTTCCCTAAATCTCCCTAAAAGTCTTGAACCTTTAGGAACATTCAGCACAAATCCCATCCATCAAAATGACGGTTACGGTCAGCAACACATTTGAAGAACCAGAGAACCTTGCGTGACCTGAGCAACAAAAAACTGGTGACTCATCATCGGGAGAACCTCCCAGTGATGAGTCACCAGTCACGAATCACGACTCTGAAGGAAACGCTGATGCAATCGCAGGGTCCGATTTAATCAGTGTTTCCTTAAAATTCACATTTCCAAAGGCCATGCAGATTGCAATATTCATACACCACGCCATGCGGCACATCAGCAAAGACGGCTTTCGGTTCTTCTCCCGGTTTCAGATAGCGCACTTGGAATCCCTCTTCGGTCACCAAGGCGATCCACTGGATGTAATGGTTTTCCAACATAGGATGCAGCACTTCCCCCACTTGTACGTGAAGGAGATCCCCCTCGTGAGTCACCACCGGTACATGTTTTTCTCTGGCCCCATCACTGGTGCCTGCTACCAAGGGCTGCAATGTTTCGCCACAGCAAGAAACAGCCATGGCTTCACCGGTTTTGAATAAGAAAGAATCGCAAGATGGGCAATAATAGATATGAAGTGTCATGATATTCTCCTCTCTCTGCCGATGGCAGAAAAAATCAGGTGAACAGTGACCATGGATCAGGTACTACACTCTCCTCATAGTAAGGCTTGTCCGCTTGATATGTTCATGGTGCAGCAAACCGCCAGTCGAGCTCCCTCTTGTATGATCCCCCAACGGGGGATACACACTAAAAATGATTTTCTTACCCGTCACAGGTCACTTTATCGATATTTCTCTATATCTATATATTACCATATGGTTCGACATTTATCAATGTATAAAACATAATCGATAAGGAAACACTGACTCAATCGCAGAATCAGATTTCAAATGGATGAAATACCTACTGCTGCAACTGACGCCAGAGTCAGATGTCAGATGTCTAACGTCTGATGTCCGATATCTGATATCCGATGTCTAACGTCTAACGTCTAACGTCTTCCAGTCTCCCAGTCACCAGTCACTAGTCACTAGTCCCCGACCACTACTTTTCCCATTCCAATTCCAGCAGGCGGAAGCGGTGATCCGCGCTGTGCTTCTGCAGAAGATAGATATCCTTTCCCTGCTCTTCATTCTGACGAAGCGCTTCCTCCGCTTCATAGCGGATATCATTCAGCTGCTCGTCATAGCAGGACGCCTCGATATTCATCATCCGTTCCTGCAGGTCAGTGATCAAAAACTGCTGATAAATGACCATGCCGAGCAGCATGGTCATGATAAGGTAGAGATATTTGCGTTCTCTCCACTGTATTTTCCTTTTCCACTGTTCCATGGAAATCCTATTTCCTCATCATATCATCGATCTTACGCGGGTCGTTCAAGAGCGTCAGATGGTCTTTGGTGAATTCGATCCAGAGACGGGCAGCGCGGGAGAGGTAGCGGCCCTTCTTCCAGATGGCATAGAGGTGATGCGTCATGCGCGGCTCTGTCATCACACGGGTGACGACCTTGCTTTCCTCGCTGTTTGCCGGACACAGGCGCGACGGCAGGATCGCGACGCCAAGGCCGCTTGCGACCGTCTGCAGCATCAGCTCACGCTGGCTCGTCTCGAATACGATCTTCGGCGTGAAGCCGATCTTTTTGCAGTTCGTCATGATGTCATCATGCATATTGAAATCATCGCGGTACAGCACGAGCGGATAGTCTGCGAGCAGCTTCATCGGGACGACAGGGTGCTCTTCGAGCGGATAGCCCTTCGGCATGACGACGCACATCTCATCCTCCGAAAGGAAGAAGGACTCGAATTCGTTATTCGGAATGGTGCAGATGATGCCGACGTCGATGACCCCCTCCTGGACAGAGGTCTCGATGACCTTCGAACCGTGCTCATAGAGCTTGATGGCGATCTGCGGATAGTTCTTCTTGAATTCGCCCAGAAGCTTCGCAAAGACATGCGCATCGGTGATCGGCGGCAGCCCGATCTCAATGGTATCCTGCTTCAGGTTGAATTCATTTTCAAAATCCGACTTCAGGTGTTCAAAAATAAAAAGACACCGCTTCGCATAGTTCAGGAAAATGGTCCCCGGCGCTGTGATCTCTACCGTCTTTGCGTTGCGGATGAAAAGCACGACCCCCAGCTCATCCTCCAGCGACTTGATCATTCGGCTGATGGCAGACTGGGAAATATGAAGATTGCGCGCTGCTTTCGAGAAGCTCTTCTGTTCAGCGACTTCCATGAAATATTTCAGATGACGATAGTCCATTGTGATCCTCCATGAAAGAGTGAGAAAGAGGAAAAGTGGGAATGGTCCATTACGATGAGCGAAGCCCGAAAGTACTATCTCAGTCACAACTCACCGGGCATTCCCAGGCACCAGTCACTAGTTGCCAGCTACTCTTAATTCCTTTCTCCTTCTCATTTTCTTGTGAAATCCATATCTTTATTCTATAATAGAAATGTATCTATTCGGATGCCCTGGAAATGTCCATGGTCTATGACTTAGTATAGAATAAAGTGAATCCATCTATGCAAAATTATCATAAAACCATTGTACCTAATTTTCAGGTATCTTGCAAGGGAAGAGTAAAGGCAAAGGTATAAAAGTCAGGTGACTGATGAGCAGGAATCCGCGGCCGGAAAAGCTCCGCCTTCCTCCTCCTTCATCTCCTCTGCTCCCCTTGAACAGATTTCCCATACAAAGGAGTGTTGATCTGTGAGAAATGTAAAAACAATGGATGGCAACACAGCTGCTGCGTATATTTCCTACGCATTCACAGAAGTAGCTGCTATTTATCCGATCACCCCTTCCTCGCCGATGGCGGAAGAAGTGGATGAATGGGCCGCTCACGGCAAGAAGAACATTTTCGGTGACACCGTACACGTCGTCGAGATGCAGGCAGAAGGCGGCGCAGCCGGCGCATTCCACGGCTCTTTGCAGAGCGGTGCGCTGACTACCACCTATACGGCATCTCAGGGCATGTTGCTCATGGTACCGAACATGTATAAAGTCGCAGGCGAATTGCTCCCGGGCGTTTTCCACATCGCAGCGAGAGCTCTTGCAAACCACGCACTCTCCATCTTCGGTGACCATCAGGACGTCATGAGCGCACGTACGACGGGCTGCGCGATGCTGGCAGAAGCGAATGCCCAGGAGATCATGGACCTCGCAGGAGTTGCCCATCTTGCTGCCATCAAAGGCCGCGTACCTTTCATCAATTTCTTCGATGGCTTCCGCACGAGCCATGAGATCCAGAAGGTCGAGGTCATGGGCTATGAAGAACTCGCTCCGCTCATCGACCAGAAAGCCCTTGCGGACTTCAGAGCCCGCGCTCTCAATCCGGATCATCCGGTCATCCGCGGCACCGCAGAAAACCCGGACGTTTACTTCCAGCACTGCGAAGCAGCGAACCCCTTCTACAATGCCCTCCCAGACATCGTTCAGGGCTACATGGATGAGATCTCCAAGATCACCGGCAGAAGCTACCATCTCTTCGACTACTACGGCGCAGCCGATGCTGACCGCATCATCATCGCGATCGGCTCTGTCACCGACATCTGCAAGGACGTCACCGATGCGCTCAATGCCCACGGCGAAAAAGTCGGCGTGCTGAATGTACACCTCTACCGCCCATTCTCTGTCAAGCACTTCCTTGACCAGATCCCATCGACCGTCAAGAAGATCGCCGTCCTCGACCGCACCCGTGAACCGGGCGCCATCGGCGAACC
>FR879612.1:0-3381 GCA_000434475.1 Dialister sp. CAG:486 | reverse complement strand
CTGGATGTCGTATCTGCGATCGCCTCCTCCGGCCGCGCCATCAAAGTCTGCGGCGGCCGCTACGGCTTAGGCTCGAAGGACGTCATTCCGGAAGACATCATGGCTGTCTATGAACACCTGAAGGAAGAGACCCCGCGCCACAACTTCACGCTCTCCATCAAAGACGACGTGACGAACCTCTCCCTCGCTCCGCTCCCGGTACCGGAAATCCCGTCCAAGCTCGTCTCCTGCAAATTCTGGGGCTTCGGCTCTGACGGCACCGTCGGCGCGAACAAGAGCGCCATCAAGATCATCGGCGACCATACCGACCTCTATGCACAGGGCTACTTCGCCTATGACTCCAAGAAATCCGGCGGCGTCACCATCTCCCATCTGCGCTTCGGCCCCGATCCGATCAGAAAGCCTTACCTCATCCGCAAGGCTGACTACATCGCCTGCCACCGTCCGTCCTACATCTATAAATACGACCTTCTCCGCGGCTTCAAGCCGGGCGGCATCTTCCTTCTGAACTCCCCATGGAGAAAAGAAGATCTTGACCGCGTCCTGCCGGCAGCCATGAAACGGAAGCTCGCTGCCCTCAAGGCAAAATTCTACATCATCGATGCCTTTGAGATCGCAAAGAACATCGGTCTCGGCGGCCGCATCAATATGATCATGCAGTCTGCCTTCTTCCACCTCACCCACATCATTCCTGATGCAGATGCCGTGAAGTACCTGAAAGACTCCAACGAAAAATCCTACGGCAGAAAAGGCCAGAACGTCGTCGATATGAACAACAAAGCCGTCGACGCCGGCATGGAAGGCATCGTCGAAGTCGAAGTACCGGCTGAATGGGAACATGCGACCACTGGCGGCTCCATCGCCAAGGTCAGCCGTCCGGACTTCGTCAAGAACGTCTGCGACGTCATGAACCGTCAGGAAGGCGACGACCTCCCGGTTTCCACCTGGAAAGGCATCGAAGACGGCACCTTCCCGTCCGGCACCTCCCAGTACGAACGTCCATCGGCAGCCATCATGATCCCGGAATGGATCCCGGAAAACTGTATCGGCTGTAACCAGTGCGGCGTCGTCTGCCCGCATGCTGCCATCCGTCCATTCCTCGTCACCGAAGACGAAGCAGCGAATGCGCCGGAAGGCTTCATCGTCAAAGACTTCAGAGGCCCGGTCAAAGGACTCAAGTACCGCATCGTCGTCGATCCGGAAGACTGCTACGGCTGCGGCATCTGCGCGAATACCTGCCCGGCTCCGAAGAAAGCCCTCGTCATGCAGCCGGCAGAGACAGAGCTCCCCAAGCAGAACCTTTGGGACTATGCAAAGAGCCTCCCGGCAAGAGACAATCCGCTCGGCAAAAAGAACCTCAGAAGCGCCATGTTCGAACCGACCTACTTCGAATTCTCCGGTGCCTGCGCAGGCTGCGGCGAGACCCCGTACATCAATATGGTCACCCGTCTCTTCGGCGACCGCATGATGATCTCCAATGCGACCGGCTGCTCCTCCATCTACGGCGCAAGCTCCCCGTCCATGCCATATACCAAGAACAGCAAAGGACAGGGACCGGCTTGGGCGAACTCCCTCTTCGAAGACAACGCGGAATATGGCCTCGGCATGCACCTCGGTGAAGCGAAGCTCAGAAGCCGCCTGACCGAAAAGCTCGAAGCTCTCCTCCCGGCAGCGGAAGGCGATGTCAAGACCGCCATGGAAGAATGGCTCGCCAAGAAAGACCTCGGCGAAGGCACGAGAGACCGCGCCGACAAGCTCGATGCGGCCCTCACCGCTGCGGTTTCCGCGCATCCGGAATACAAAGAACTGCTGGATCTCAAGGATCATTTCGTCAAGAAATCCCAGTGGATCTTCGGCGGCGACGGCTGGGCATACGACATCGGCTTCGGCGGCCTCGATCAGGTCCTCGCTTCCGGCGAAGATGTGAATGTTCTCGTCCTCGATACCGAAGTCTACTCCAATACCGGCGGACAGTCCTCCAAGTCCACTCCGGCTGCTGCCATCGCCAAATTCGCAGCCTCTGGCAAGAAGACCAAGAAGAAAGACCTCGGCATGATCGCCGTCTCCTACGGCTACATCTACGTCGCACAGATCGCTCTCGGCGCTGACATGAATCAGGCCTTTAAAGCCATCAGTGAAGCAGAAGCTTATCCGGGACCGTCCCTCATCATCGCCTATGCTCCATGCATCAACCACGGCCTCAAAGCCGGCATGGGCAAATCCTCTGAAGAAGAGAAACGCGCCGTCGAATGTGGCTACTGGTGCAACTGGCGCTACAACCCAGAGCTTCTGGAACAGGGCAAGAATCCATTCCACCTCGACAGCCGCGAACCGAAAGGCAACTTCCGCGACTACCTCATGGGCGAAGTCCGCTTCGCATCTCTGGCGAAGCTCTTCCCAGACAAAGCGGAAGAACTCTTCGAAAAGACCGAACGCGATGCCAAACAGCGCCGTGAAAACTACGTCCGCATCCAGAAATCCTATGACCAGGAGATCGCAGATCGCAAAGCCAAAGAAGAAAAATAATCCTCACGCTGCGTAATACGAAAGCGTAAACAAAGGGGCCGCTGACTCAAAGAGTCAGCGGCCCCTTTCGCGTGGGTCTTCCGGGATAAAGAGTGACTAGTGACTGGTGACTGGTGACTGGTGACTGGTGGCTGGTGACTAGTGACTAGTAGCTGGTGGCTAGGGATTAGGGATTAGGAGTCTCAAGTGACTAGTGACTTGAATACTGCTTTCGGGCATCGCCACCATCTATACTCCGCGGCGCTCCCCTGTTTTTATGCGCTGCACCACCACTCCTCATCCCCGAACTCATTTTCTTCTTGCATCTTACGCGAGACTATGGCATAATAATCTCCGTCAATGATTTGTGGGCGATTAGCTCAGCTGGGAGAGCGTCTGCCTTACAAGCAGAATGTCAGCAGTTCGATCCTGTTATCGCCCACCATACTGAAAAGTTCCACGTGCTTTGCGCCGTGGGATTTTTTATTGCCTTTTCCCTTTTCTCTCTACAGTCATTTAACCTCCTGCATCCGCGACTCACTACATTTTGTGCGTCGCTTTGCTCCTTCAAAATGTGTTCGCTGCGGAACCAGTTCGATCCTGTTTTCGCCCACCATAATGAAAGCATCACGTGATCCGCTCCGTGATGCTTTTTTCTTGCCCTTTCCCTCCCACCTTATATATCATTTAACCTCCTGCATCCGCGACTCACGATCATTTGCGCGTCGCTTCGCTCCTTCAAATGATGTTCGCTGCGGAACCAGTTCGATCCTGTTATCGCCCACCATAATGAAAGCGTCATGTGCTTCGCGCCGTGATGCTTTTTTCTTGCCCTTTCCCTCCCACCTTATTTATCATTTAACCTCCTGCATCCGC
>FR879611.1:652-1534 GCA_000434475.1 Dialister sp. CAG:486 | reverse complement strand
TTCCCAGCCACATGTCGATGCCGATCCCATAGGCTTCGGCGGTGATGGTGTAGACGCCCTCTTTTTCTTCTAGGATTTGCGCCGTAGGAAGTCTATCCAGCACAGCTTCTACGGAAGGGCCGCTATAGGTGAATTTCACTCGCCGCAGAGGCCCGGGGTACATGAATTGTACCCGTTTCCGGAACTCACCATCTTTGAATCGGTCGGCATAGGGGATCTGGAAGGTCTTTCCGGTCTTCTCCATCTCTTCGATGCGGTCGACGCGGAAAATGGTGGGGTATTCGCTTTCTTCTTCTTTGAATGAAACGAGGTAAAAGTAGTACTCGGAGAAGAGGATGGCGACGGGCTTCACGAGGTGTTCCCGATGGATGCCGTCCATGCGGGTGTAGCGGATGTGAAGGATCTCCTGGCCGCGAATGGCCAGCGAGAGATCCCAGAGTCGATTCAAGAGTTTCTTTCCGTGCTTCAGAGGGACGTAGTAGAAAGTCTCGCTTTTGATGATGCCTTCGATGACGCTCCGCTCTTCGGGCGGACACTCGGCGATGAGTTTGTCTAGGATGCTGTGAAGTTCGACTGGCTCTAGGGCGCGGCTTTCGAGGAGAATCTTCGCCAATGCCAGGATTTCCTTGTGATTCAGGTGCTCATAGGAAGAATGTACCAGTCGATATCCCCGCGCTCCCATGTCGTACTGGATCTCCCCGCGTCCGCCACGAAGGGCGGTCTCGGACAGATGCGCGCGGAGCTCATCGATGTCACGCTGGATCGTTTTCGTCGTGACTCCGTAAGCATCAGCAAGCGCTTTCTTCGAGAGGATTTCTCCATGGCTCAGCCTATCGTACATATCGAGCAGGCGCGCGCCTTTGTTTTCGTTTTCGTTCATGT
>FR879611.1:0-566 GCA_000434475.1 Dialister sp. CAG:486 | reverse complement strand
CCCCCGCCTGCTCTTACTATACTCAGGGCCTTGGACATTCTTTGGGATAGGGAAGTGAATTTTCCATTTCTTCCAAATGCAAAAAGACCGCATGACAGAAAGATAGACTTTCTATCATGCGGTCTCGAAAAGCAGAGGACGGAACGCTTGTTTACCCCCCCCGATTTTTCTCTTGTTTCATCATTGCAACGTGGCAACACAGCTTCATTTTTTCTTTCATATCCATGCTCCTCCGTTTCATACCAACGATTTTTGAATGGTTCTTATGTTAAGGACACACTGATTGAATCACAGAGTTCGATTTAATCAGCGTTTCCCTCATTATATCATGGATTCCATTTTTGGAAATACCCTTTTCCTCATTTTCGTCCTGCTAAGAGATAAAAGATGTCTCTCTATATAGCTGCTCAACTGCCCCCCAAAACATTTCCTGCTATTCGGCAGTGGTTATTCACCATCCTATGCAAAGTCCTTGCAATAAAAAAAGGCGATGTGAAATAACGATCATCTCATTTTCACGTTCAATCTGCCGCGGGGAACTTGCAGCTCTCATAGGAGTGACCGGG
>FR879610.1:51592-91312 GCA_000434475.1 Dialister sp. CAG:486 | reverse complement strand
TTTTTGTGTTCATGGAGCTATTATTTCACAGCCCCTTTTCATGTTTCTTATTCTGCTGCGATAAACATCGGATACAGCGGCTGGTCGCCTTCGTACATTTCAAAGGTGACATCCGGGTAGGCTTTTTCTGCCTTCTCGATCTCTTTCTGACAGTCTTCTTCCGAAAGGTCTTTTCCGAAGTAAATGGTGACGATCTCGGTATCTTCATCAATAAGTTCACCAAGTACCTGCATGAAGCAGTCGGAAAGCTCCGGTACAGAGATGACTTCACAACCTTTGACAAGACCCATGAAGTCGTCCTTGTGAATGGTGGATTCACCGACGATGCTGTCACGTACAGCGGTCGTGATCATACCGCTCCTGATGTCTGAAAGACGATCGGCCATGGCATCAAGATTTTCCGCGATAGTGGCCTTACCATCAAAAACCATAGCAGCTGCCAGCCCTTCCATCGGGTTCGTGGATGGTACGATATGGACTTTTTCACCAAGCATTTTCTTCAGCTGCTGCGCAGCAAGAATGATGTTTTTGTTATTTGGCAGGATGATATATTTCTCATACTGTCCATTTTCCATACCTGCCGAGAGTTCCTGCACGGATGGATTCATGGACTGGCCGCCGGAGACAACATCACAGCCTGATTTTTCGAAAAGCTCTGTCCAGCCTTCCCCGGAGACGACGGTCAGGACACCAAGCGGTTTCTTTTCCATCTTCTGCTGCTTTTCTTTATTTCTATGAAATTGGTCGACCATGTTATCACACTTGATGTCATGGAGCGTACCCCAGTCCGCTGCCATGTCCAGGACATGGCCCGGACGCTGGGCGTGGATGTGGACCTTCACCAAATTATCACCCGCAGCGACGATCATAGATTCACCCCAGGAAGAAAGCTTCTGGCGGACTTCACGAGCACTTACTTTACATGGGCTGATGATGAATTCCGTGCAGTAGGGATACTCAATGGAGAAAGACTCTCCTTTTGCTTCCAGACGGCTGATGACCGGCTTCACATCGACTTCGATATCTTCGACTTTTCCGGTCAGACCATTCAGACAACCCATCAAAAAGAAGATCAATCCCTGACCACCGGCATCAACAACATTCGCATCTTTTAAAATCTGCAGCTGCTCCGGCGTCTTAGCGAGTGCTTCTTCTCCCGCATCGATAGATGCTTCCAAAATTTTGCTGAAATCCGTTTCCACGCGGTATACATCATGTGTCCCTTTCGCAATGCCACGAGCTACGGAAAGGATGGTGCCCTCCACCGGCTTAGTGACAGCACGATACGCATACAGGATACCGTACTGGAAAGCCTTGCTCATCTGTCCGCAGGAAGCGGTCTTCTTGCCATGCAGGCCGCGGCTGATGCCATGAATGATCTGCGAAAGGATGACACCAGAATTTCCGCGTGCCCCCATGATAGCACCAGCAGAAGCTTTCTCAGCGATGATGCCAACCGGCTCTTTCGGGCTAACTTCCGCAATCATGCTGTACATGGATTTCAAGGTATTCAGCATGTTATTCCCTGTATCGCCATCCGGCACGGGGAAAACATTCAGCTGATTGATAATTTCATATTTCTTCTGGAAAAGCTGATACGCTCCTACCAGCATATTTTTGAAACAATTCCCATCAATAACGGTATACATCATTCTCTCCCCCATTTATTTGGCTCTTTCAAAAATGAATCCAGTAAGACCAGGTCCCAGATAGGCTGTCAGAACCGGGGTCGCCGTCGTGAGTGTAATGTCCATGTCCGGATACATTTCCTTCGCTTTGTCATAGAGCACCTTCGCTCCGGCTTCATTTTCGATGTGTACGATGCCGAGTCTCTTGAGCGGCTCCTGCTTTTTCAGATAATCGATCATGAGAGCATTTGCTTTTTTTGTCGTGCGCACCTTCCCTAAAGCATCTACTTCATTGTTTTCATTCAGGTAAATCACCGGCTTGATTTTGAGAATGCTTCCAATGAGGCCGGCAGCCTTCCCGATGCGTCCTCCGCGCTTCAGATAGTCAATGGTATCGAGCGCAACGGTGAGTCCCGTCCGCATCGAGGCTTCTTCGAGCGCTTTCGCGATTTCCTCATAGGAAAGCCCCTTCTCGATCATATCCAGACCATCCTCCAGCAGATGGATCATGCCGATCGCCGTCGTTCTCGTATTGATGACCGTGATATTCTTGCGTCCCGACTGTCGGGCAGCCAAAAGCGCCCCGTTGTACGTGCCGCTGATGGTGGAGCAAATGCAGAGCACAATGATCGGGTCTTCGGCAGGAATATCGGAGAACAGCTTCAGAAAATCGCCGGTACTCGGCTGGCTCGTAGGTACCGATTTCTTCGTCGCTTCGGAATAATCGATGACAGCCTTAATGGTTGCCTCGCTTTCCGGTACGTAATTCTCTCCCATTTCAATGGTCAGGGAAATACAGTGTACATTCGGGTGAAGGGCTAGAAAATCTGCACCAACGCCGGAGGTACTGTCCAGAATCAAATGAATCATAGCAGTATGTTCCTTCCTATTGTTATTATGTTAGCGTTTAAGAGCTGAGAGGCATTTGTAAGAGCGCATCATGAGCGAAGTGACATGTCGATCCGCGTCTTTCCGCAAGATCACAATGCCATTTCTCATGTCAAACATATCCATGCCGGTCAAATGCATGGATGCCCTGAAACGCATTACGCTTTTTTCTCTTTGGCTGCTTTTCTTTCCGCCTGACGTTCCTTGAATTCCTTCAGGAGCTGCTGGTAGTCATCATCATCGTAACCATTGGTCGCAAGCATGTATTCATGCAGCTTCTTTCTCTGTTTTGCTACATTCAGCGCAGACAGCTCAAAAGGATCGAGGGAAATTCTTGCCAGCATTTCACCGGTCGAAGAATAGCCGACGATGCCTTCACCAAGGATGTCCACCAGCTTCTGCTTCTTCACTTCTTCACAGAAGGTATGGAAAAACTTATCTGCTTCCTTCGCCATGCTGTCGCGAAGACGCTTGTACTCTTCGCCTTTGTCTGCAGGAATCTTGAAGCCGTCAATCATGACATATTTTTCTGGTAAATTAAACATTTTATCACCTATTCGATTTTATATTTATCCACTGTATTTAACTATATCGCCCAAGCTGATTTTGGTCAAGTTTTTTGCACTATTTTGTACTGATATTCTCAAGGAAATCGGTATATTTTCAAGGAATCCTGCTATAGTATATCTAAACATTTTTTATGTTTGATTTTAAATGAGAATACACTTGTAAAACAGAAGGGGGCGTTTGAAAAAAAGCTGAACCAGAGAAGGTAGAATGGGCCTCTCACCCCGCAAAAAGCCGCCTGGCCTCAAAGACCGGGCGGCTTTTTCTAAATTCGATTATTCTACAATCAGATTTTCCTTTTCTTCTTTAGGGAAGACGAGGTTCAGAATAACAGCGACAACAAAGACCACAGCCACACAGTTTTCCGCAAAAACACTGCGGAAGAGTTCCGGGAAGATATGGAAAATCTGCGGGGTCTGTGTGAAACCGAGACCAATGCTGAGAGAGAGGGCCGCGATACTCATATTTCTCTGCGAGTAACCGCATTCTCCGAGCATACGGACACCGGAAACAACAATAGAGCCGAACATCATGAGCGTGCAGCCGCCGAGAACGGCATCCGGAAGGGACGCCAGAATGACGCCAAGACCGGGGATAATGCCTGCCAGAATCATAAGTGCCGCACCGCATCCGATAGCCTTACGGTTTACGACCTTGGTCATAGCGACAAGGCCGACATTCTGGCTGAAGGATGTGATCGGCATGCAGCCGAAAAGGGAAGACAGTGAGCTTACGAAGCCATCGACCGCGATGGAGCCAGAAACTTCACGGCTCGTCGCCTGGCGACCATACCCCATCATGGCAAGAGCACTGGTATCCCCCAACGTTTCTGTTGCGGAGACGAGGAAAATCAGGAAGAAGGAGAAAATGGCATCTCCATGGAATTCAAGCGAGATCGGCATGATCCCGGGAAGGGAAATGAGCGGGACTTCCGTCAGACGAGACAGATCGACCATGCCGAAGCAGTACGCGGCGATATAGCCAACGACAAGCCCGAAGAGGACGGAAAGCTGCTTATAGAAAGAGTGTGCTTTAAGATTCCACGCAAGGCAGGCAACAAGCGTAATGGTGCCGACGATCAGGTAATTCTGGGCGCCAAAATTTGGATTGCCAAAGCCACCGCCAAAAGAATTGGCCCCGATGGGAAGCAGGGAGAAACCGATGGCCGTCACGACGGACGCAGACACGATCGGCGGGATAAATTTCCTCCACCAGGAGGCGCCAAGGCCAAGGATACCTTCCAATATGCCGCCAATGAGCGCAGCACCAAGGACTGCACCATAGCCATACTTGGTACCGATGATGCAGGCTACGGAAACGAAGGTGAAGCTGATCCCCATGATGATCGGCAGACCGCTGCCAAAACGCCAGATCGGGAAAAGCTGGAGGAGAGAGCCGATGCCGGCTACGATCATCGCAGACTGCACGAGTGCCGCCGACTCCGCCGGATCCATTTTGACAGCACCGGCTACGATGAGGATCGGCGCGATATTGGCCACGAACATGGCAAGTACATGCTGCAGTCCGAAAGGAACCGCTTTTCTGATTGTGATTTTCCCATTGGGTTCATAAATCGGATCTTTTTCCACAATACACTCCTAACTGTAATAATTATTGGACTCCCTACAGAAATTCACTGCTTTGTTGCATCTTTGCGCATTATCTAAAAGTAATAGTGCCTGTTTCTGCATCCATCTTTTCGATAATAGCCAACGATTTCACATCAATGCCGGAAGCACGGAGCTCATCACCGCCGCCCTGAAATCCTTTCTCGATACAGATACCGACACCTTCTACGATGCCGCCGGCCTGTTTGACAAGGTCGATCAGTCCCTGCACAGCGCAGCCGTTTGCCAGAAAATCATCCATGATGAGGATGTGTTCACCGGCATTCAGATATTTCTTGGAGGCTACGACATGATTCACTTTATTATGTGTGAAGGACTTCACTTCGGTCGCATAGACATCCTTATCCATATTGCTGCCTGCCGACTTTTTGGCAAAGAGGACCGGAACACCGAAATATACTGCAGTGAGACAGGCAATGCCGATACCGGACGCTTCGATGGTCAGGATCTTATCCACCTGGCGGTCACCAAAAAGTTTCTTGAACTCCTTCCCCAGTTCACTAATGAAAGGGACATCGATCTGATGGTTCAGAAAGCTGTCGACCTTGAGTACATTCCCCGCTTTGATGACGCCGTCTTTCATAATTTTCTTCTGCAGTAAATTGAGCTCGCCCACGATACTCCTCCTCATTTCACTCACGGTCTGCCAAGCTGAACCGTGCTGACAAAAATATTTTACCTATTTTATCACGTTCCTTTACCCAGTGCAAAATTTAACGTAAAAAACGAGCCGGAGAGGCTCGTTTTTTGCGTATCAGAAATGAAGGATAGGCTTCCTTCTTTTTTATGTTTGTTGACGCTTCCATGAAGAGAAAATCATATCCTCTTTGTCTTACAGTCTACCGTCAGAAGAAGACCTCTGTCACGCCCGCGCCCCCATTTCTATAGTCAGCTTCATGGAATTCCTTTACGAAATTCAGCGTACGAAGATACTCCTGGATCCCCTGACGCAGTGCGCCGGTCCCTTTTCCATGAATAATCTGCACCGGCGAAACGCCTGCCATGAAACATTCATTCAGAAAACGATCTACTTCAGGGACGGCCTCATCGACTGTTTTCCCGATGACATTGAGCGTGGTATGAACGGTACGAACACTCGCCGCGCCCCGGGCAGCGAACGGACGACTGACCGGCTTCCTGACCTTCTTCACTGGTTTCTTCGTCTCGAAGCAATGCTCCGGAGTCACGGTGACATGCATCAGGCCGCAGGCGATGGTGATCTTATTTCCCGACACTTTGGTGATGGTGCCATCACTGTCAAGCGTATCGATATAGACATAGGTGCCTTTTTTGATCTGCTCCTTGGGAAGCGGATTTCTTCGGTTTTCTCTTCCGGGGAGTGCCATGGCATCGATCGCACCACGCACTTTGGAAACATGCTGCTGGAGATCATCCTTCGCCATCGCTGAGGCCTTTTTCTTAAGATCTTTGATGATGGCTTCCGACTGATTTCTAAGATCTCTTTTGATAGTCTCCGCTTCTTGTCTGGTTTTCTCCAAGATCTGGTCTTTCTTTTTATAGAAAGCATCCGTCTCTGTCCTAAGTTCGTTCCGCAGTTCCTCAGCCTTCTTCAGCTGGGCTTCCACCTCTTCTTTTTCATGCGCGACTTCACGCGTCTGGCGGTTCAGCCGTGCCATGACTTCTTCCATATTGTGAAGCGGAGAGCCTTCTTTCAGCTGGCTGGCACGAGAAAGGACAAGGGGCGGCATGCCAAGCCGCTTGCAAATGCTGAAGGCATTGCTGTTCCCCGCAACGCCGATGATAAGGTGGTAGGTCGGCGTCAGTGTCTCTTCGTCAAACTCTACGAATGCATTTTCGATGCCGCGCGTCTCGTAAGCGAGTTTTTTCATTTCACTGAAATGGGACGTAATGATAGCGGGTACTCCCTGCATCTGCAGATACTCCGTAACGGACTGTGCAAGCGCGGCTCCTTCTACAGGGTCTGTGCCTGAACCCAGTTCATCGAGAAGCACCAGATCTTCTGTCCCCACATGAGAAAGAAAAGCCGTGAGCTGTGTGATGTAGGAAGAAAAGGTCGAAAGATTGTACTGGATGCTCTGCTCGTCACCGATAATAGCATAGATATTTTTATAAATCGGAAGCATTGAGCCCTCAGCCGCCGGAATAAAGAGACCGGACTGATTCATGAGTGATAGAAGCCCCGCTGTTTTGATCGCGATGGTTTTGCCGCCCGCATTCGATCCTGTAATGATGAGGATCTGGAAATCCATTCCCAGCGTCAAAGATATCGGCACCACCTTATCCGCAGGAATAAGTGGATGACGAGCACGGCGAAGGTCGAGCGCATGAGTGGAGTGGATGGCTTTTACTCCCTGCATAGAGAGTGCCAATTTCGCACGCGCAAAAATGAACTCCAGCTCGGTCGCAAGGTGACAGTTATTCTTCGTGACTTCCCGTGTCTTCTTCACCTGCTCGGTAAGTGCGCGGAGGATTTCCTGTACTTCCTGCTTTTCCGAAGCCGTGAGTTCCGCGAGGTCGTTATTCAGGCGCACTGAGACCATCGGCTCCATAAAAAGCGTCTGCCCGGTGGATGACCGGTCATGCACGATCCCTTCAAATTTATACCGGTATTCTTCCTTGACCGGTACGACATAGCGACCATTTCTCTGCGTCACGATGGCATCCTGAAAATAGGATGACTGATCCTTATCCTGGATGATCTGCTGGACCGTCTTGCGGATACGATTCTTAATCATTTCCTTTTCCGTGCGGATGCGGGAAAGACGCGGGGAGGCGCGGTCACTGACCTCGCCATGCTCATCGAAGACCTGATGGATCCTTGCAATCAGCTGTTCCTGCGGGATGATGAGCGAAGCAAGCTCTTCGAGTGCGGGATAGACCAGATGACGCTCGCCTTCGAAATAGTGATGCATCTTCTTATACGTTTCGAGCGTTGCAGCGAGATCAATGAATTCCTTCGCCATCAGGATCATGTCTTTCCCAGCTTTTTCCAGTGTCTCGGTGATGTCATGCGTCTCCCCCAAAGGGGTCGTGATCTCGCGCTCCAGAAGAATCGATGCTTCTTCTGTTTCCGTGAGCTTTTTCTCTATGATCTCCGGCTCTACGGACGGCATGAGCGTCCGTGCCATAGCTTTGGAAAGCTGCGAGGGGGCGAGCTCTGCAAGCTTTTCGCGGATCTTGTCGAACTCCAGTGTTTCCAGTACATCTTGTTTCATTTATAAAACTCCTCTAAAGAAGTGACCACGGGTGACATCGTCTCCCCTGCCTGCTCCGGGGGCCTCTTTCCGGCCGCATAATATATCACAGGCATCCTTACAAAGCGAGAGGATACTTCCTTCATTCCCGCGAACGTCCAGTGTCAACGCAGAAAGGCCTGCTTTTTTCAATTCATCAAAGTACGGACGCATATCCAGGACATGGCAGTTGGCGATATGCATATGGCACCATTCATCGGTATGGATAGGGAAACGGCGTCCTTCCCCATCCTTCAGAGCGAAGCGCCCCCGCATGCAATACATAGGGCAGTGCTTTTTGTCCTTATCTCCCATCACCGCATTGATCGCGCAGTACTCGGAAATCATTATCTCCGTCCGCCCATACACATAGGCCCCGAGCGGTATATCCGATCCTTTCGCAATATGACGGATCAGCGGGATCGTCAGCTCCTGTGAAAGGAAGCAGCCTGAAAAGCCAAGCCTTTCGATTTCTTTTTCAGCTTCTCTATTGAAAATATTCATGGACGGCCCTGCCCAGACAGCGAGACTTTCCTCCCCCTTTACCCATTCGATGGCTCCGGCATATTCCAGCACCACGCCATCGGGAAGGAGCGTCAAAAGCTTTCGCAGCTGCGCCTGCGCTCTGGCCTGATATTTTTCTCGTACCACGCGCGGTGTGGGGAAGAGGATCTCTGCCTCTGCCTCGTGACAAAGACGCACCGCCTCCTCATAGTCTTTCCATGGAATCGGCCTATGCGAGAAGGATTCGCCGCCAAAAATCACCTGACGTACACCGGCTGTCAACGCCTCTTTCACATGAGAAAGAAGCGTCGTCCGGACTGTCACATGTGCGCCCTCCTCAGAAGGGACTTTCGAAAAAGCAGGCGTCATCGAGGCAGGGAGTGGGCGCGGGATGCCTGCCTCATGTGCCTCTCTTCGCTTTGCCAAGAGTGACTCTACCGCTTCCTGCCGCAGATGGTTCAGAATGCTTTTCGGCACCATGCATCCCTCATTGGATGCCGATATGTCTGCAAGTGTGAACCATGTATTGCCAAGACGGCTCATCTGCTTCTCTATCTCTTCCGCACTCGTCACGTGCGCTTTGGCTTTTTCCATGAGGACATCGGACAGAACCGTCACCGCATGCCCCTTATCATCGGCAGCGGTCAAAGACAGTGCCTCCCCGGGAGTCGCTGACAAGGAGAGATAGAGTGGAATCTTTCCCTGCAGATCCTTCATCGCAAGTGACTTCTTCGGTATTTTCACATTCCAGTAGACATGTGCATGCGCGAGAGGGCGTTTTTCGAAAAGAGCGCGATATTTCCCCTTTTTCAGAGAAGACAGCCGTTCTGCAGGAATAAAGGCGATTGTTCTTTCTTCTGTCTCATAGGAAATACCCGTCACATCCGCAAGACGCCTATCTGCCTCTGATTTAAAAACAAAGGCGGCGCGCCCGATGCTTTCCACACGTCCTGCCTCGACGCCGTGATTTCCTGGCGCGTACTCCGTGATCATAGACGGTCCTGCGGTATCATCCGGATATGCCGTCGTATAGCCGCGATTAAATTCCTCTTCCAGATCGAGCTTCAACGGCTCGGTATCGATCAGAAGATGCTGCTTCGCTGCATCGATCGCTTTTCTATACGCTGATACGGTATTATAGACGTACTCTGCACTCTTCATGCGGCCTTCCACCTTGAGAGAGGACACATGGGCGGCCAGGAGGTCGGGGATCCGAGGAAGCCCCATCATATCCTTGAGGCTTAGGATGTACTTCCCCTTCTCCTGTGCGAGAGGACGGCCCGCATCATCCACCAGCTCATAGGGCATGCGGCAGGGCTGCGCGCAAGAACCACGGTTTCCACTGCGCCCGCCGATGAAACTGCTCATGAGACACTGCCCCGAGTAACACACACAAAGCGCACCATGGACAAAAACTTCGATCTCCACATTCGTTTGGTCGGTGATTTCCTTGATTTCCGCCAGAGAAAGCTCGCGCGAAAGCACCACACGCTGGAATCCATGATCCCCCAGAAAACGAACGCCATCCAGATTTGACACCGTCATCTGTGTACTGGCATGGAGCGGAATGTGCGGAGTGATCTTCCTGGCCATAGAAACGACACCGAAATCCTGCACCAGTAGTCCGTCAATCGGGATCGTCCCTAAAAACTGAAGATACTCTGCGAGAGCCTTATTCTCCATATCACCGATCAATGTATTCAGTGTCACATACACCGAGGCGCCTTTTCCATGCGCCATACGGACGGCCTCTTTCATCTCCTCATCAGAGAAATTGCCCGCAAATTTTCGCGCGCTGAAGCGTTTCCCACCAAGATACACAGCATCTGCTCCTGCATCGAGCGCAGCGATGAGATGCGCCGGAGATCCGGCTGGTGCTAAAAGTTCCATGATATTTCTCCTTTGAAAATGAATGGTAACTAGTGACTGATGACCAGGAAAACACTGATTAAATCGTTGTCAGATTTCATTCTTGGATTTTTATACAGAGCAAGGAATCATCTGACGCGAATAGCGAGCTATTTAAGGAAGATGATGACGAAGTTATGTATAAAATCCATATGAAATCCGGCTCTGCTATTTAATCAGCGTTTCCCTAGAAATTATGGATCAGGGATCGCACGTCTCGTACGTACTCTCTTCCCCCCCGGGAAAGTGGCTTGGCGATGGGCGCAGCATTTCTGCTGAGAGCGCTTCACCCCGGCGCTCTCCCCATGAATAAACTCGTCTTATTGTATACTAACAGCCGGATAGTTTCAATGATAAGCCTGAAAGCGAAGAACCATCCTGATCCCCAATCCCCGGTCCACCCACATGCAAAAACCGCCAAACGAGAAAATGTCGCTTGGCGGTTCCACCATTCCGGTCACTTATCTCTTATTTGACTTCAGCTTCGTAACGGGCAAGAGTGAAGCAAAGGTCAGACAGACGATTCAGGTAGCGGATATCCACTTCATGCACCTCTTCCTCTTCGGAAAGACGCCACATGTCACGTTCTGCACGGCGAACAACAGTACGCGCCACATCAAGGAAGCTGGAGCTTTGGGTATCCCCAGGCACCAGGAAATGATCAAGTGGTGCCAGCTCATCCGTATAGGTATCGATGATCTGTTCAAGCTTCGTCACATGATCCGGCGTAATGTTTGCTTCTTTGCCGACGCTCGCTACATCCGCCATCAAAAGCCACAGTTCTTTCTGCAGCGCATAGATCGTTTCCTTGACATTATCATGGGTCGCAAAAGCACGCGCCTCGCCCAGCACAGAATCTACTTCATCAATGGTGCCATAGGTTTCTACACGCTGACTGCCTTTCGATACGCGTTCTCCTGTGTAGAGAGAGGTCTTGCCCTTGTCACCCGTTCTTGTATATACCTTTGCCATTTGAATCCTCCTTATTATTAAATGAGAGAATTATGAAAATATAGGTTTTCCTGATTCCATTATATCGCATGCCGGGGAAGGGTTCAAGGTTCAGAAAAGTGAGTGGGTAGCAGGTTTCCCGTTTGGGAGTTCCAAACATCGATCGCTAGGGAAACACTGATTCAATCGTTGTCAGATTTCATTCTTGGATTTTTATACAGAGCAAGGAATCATCTGACGCGAATAGCGAGCTATTTAAGGAGGATGATGACGAAGCTATGTATAAAAATCCATATGAAATCCGACTCTGCGATTTAATCAGCGTTCCCTTAGCACATCTTAATAAAAAGAGCAGCTGACACATCAGCTGCTCTTTTGTAGTGTTTCTCACATCGCATCATAGATATCTGCGACTGCATCATATTCATCATCCGTCGGAGGAACGTATTCTGCTTCCCCATTTTCATCGGTATCGATGCGTGCCAGAATGATATCCGGCTCTTCTTCATCATCTTCTGATGTCGGAATGGAGACCAGGACGGCAAATTCTTTTCCCTGAAAAGGAATGACCACGTCCTGTGCATAATCTCTTTCATCACCATCCGGACCGGTAATGGTGACAATGATCGCTTCTTCTTTTTTCTCTGCCATGGGCTTATCCTCTATTTTTAAAAGCCAGGTGCTGGAGATAGCCCTCCAGGATCACCACAGCGGCCATTTTATCGATGACTTTTTTACGCTTCTTGCGGCTGACATCTGCGGCGATGAGCTGTTTCTGCGCCATCACCGTCGTCAGACGTTCATCCCAGAAGTGATAAGGAATATCGGGAAACGCAGCCGCAAGCTCAGCAGCGAATTCCTCCGTCCGCTCAGCACGCATGCCTTTCGTACCATTCATATTAAGCGGCATGCCAAGGACGAATTCTTCGACCTTGTATTCATCCGTCAACTGACGAAGCCGTTCAAAATCTTTTTCCCTCGTCGTATGACGGATGGTTTCCAGTCCCTGCGCCGTCCAGCCGAAAAGATCACTCACCGCGACGCCGATGGTCTGGGATCCTACATCAAGACTCATGATCCGCATATCAAAGTCCTTTGTGCTTGACATAGAAACGGACCAGTTCTTCCACCAGTTCATCTCTTTCGATGCCGGAGATCAGACGTCTTGCATCATGACGGCTGGTGATATAGGTCGGTTCGCCGGAAACCAGGTATCCCACCATCTGCACGGTCGGATTGTGTCCGGCTTCTTTCAAAGCACTGTACACCTCTTGCAGGATCATGGCAGCCTGGCGATTCTCGCCTTCATCGACATTCGTATTGAATAAAATCGTTTCATCAGAAACTGACATGGGTATACCTCCTTTGACAGTTCAGTCCACGAGAAAAGGGAAAGTAAAAACAGGTGTAACAGGTTTCAATGGTTCTCAAGATTCAATGGGATGCCGTGTTCTCCAACCTTGGCCGGATGCCGTATCCTCGCTCTTGCAGTTCCACGAGACCCTCCTTATTTTTGCGTAGTGCCTCTCATCGAATGCTGTGAGCCTTTTGGACCTGATAAATCCACTTTGGCTATAAGACCCAAAGGAGCTCCTTCAAGTCTGATTCCTTTATTGGATCATTTCTGCGATAGCTTTCACGCCTTCAGCGATAGATTCATTGATCTTGGACGGATCCTTGCCGCCTGCCTGTGCGACAGCCGGCTTGCCGCCGCCACCACCACAGCAGATTTTAGCAGCTTTGGAAATGACTTTGCCCATATGGACACCTGCCTTGATGGCTTCCGGAGAAGCCATACCGACGAGGTTCACTTTGTCACCGCAAACTGCACCGAGCAGGAAGCAGCCGCCAGAGAGCTTAGCTTTCGCTACGTCAGCTGCTTTTCTGAGCTCATCCATATTACCTGCATGAACGATAGCGCCAAAGAACGGTACGCCATTCTTTTCCTGCACATCTTTCATCAGATCGCCCAGTTCATTCTTGGCCTGCTGCTGTTTCAGGCTGTCGAGTTCACGCTCCAGATCTTTCATCTGTGCCAGCGTCTTTTCGATCTTTTCTGCAAGCTGTTCCGGTTTACCCTTCAAGAGCGCCGCTGCCTCGCGGAGAAGTGCTCTGTCCTTCTTCATGTCTTCATAGGAGGCTTTCCCCGTGACAGCTTCGATACGTCGAATACCTGAGCCGATGCCGCCTTCGGAAAGCAGACGGAAGGAACCGATCTCTCCGACATTCTTTACATGACTGCCGCCGCAGAGCTCCTTACTGAAGCCAGGAATGCTGACAACACGGACAACGTCACCATATTTTTCACCAAAGAGTGCCATAGCACCGGATTTCTTCGCTTCTTCGATCGGCATTTCACGGATATCGACAGGTGTCGCTTTGAGGATTTCCTCATTAACGATCTGTTCAACGGCAGCGAGCTGCTTCTCAGAAAGCGGTTCCGGCCATGTGAAGTCGAAGCGCAGACGGTCAGGAAGAACGAGAGAGCCGGCCTGATTCACCTGATCGCCAAGTACGCGGCGAAGTGCTGCCTGAAGCATGTGTGTGCCTGTATGGTTTCTCGCAATGTCTTCTCTTCTGACGCGGTCAACAGTGACAGTGACCGTTTCCCCTTCACGAATGATGCCTTCAGAAACGGTACCGATGACATAGACGATACCATCTGGCAGCTTCTTCGTGTCTTCGACCTGAATGGTACCCTCTTCACCAACGATGGTACCGGAATCACCGATCTGTCCGCCGCCTTCTGCATGGAACGGGTTGTTCTTGAGGACTACAGTGACTTCGGTGCCGTCTGCTGCAGAGACGATCTCTTTGCCATCCTGGCCAAGAAGGAGCAACTTCGTTTCGCCATCTTTGTCTTCCGTGGTGAGCTCTTTTGCATCGAGTTTTGTGGTATCCGGTGTAGCGACTTTCGCAGAGACTTTCGCACGCGCAGCTCTTGCTCTTTCCTTCTGCTCAGCCATGGCCGCTTCGAAGCCTTTCTCATCGATGGTGAGGCCCTGTTCCTTGGCGATCTCATCAGTCAGTTCCCATGGGAAGCCATAGGTATCATAAAGTTTGAAAACCTGATCGCCGGAAAGAATGGTCTGCTGCTTTTTCTTCGTATCTTCCAGCATGTCAGAAAGCAGGTCGCAGCCTGCATTCAGCGTGGTATGGAAGCGTTCTTCTTCGACGCCGGCGACTTTCTTAATGAAAGCCTGCTTATCAACAAGTTCCGGATAGGCCGGTTTCATCATCTGAATGACGACATCGATCATCTGACCCATGAAGGCATCCTGAATGCCCAGAAGCTTGCCAAAACGAACGGCACGGCGCAGTACGCGGCGGAGGACATAGCCTCTGCCTTCATTCGACGGAAGGATGCCATCAGCGATCATATTCGTGATAGCACGTGCATGGTCAGAAATGACCTTCAGTGCCACATCACCCTCGGCACTCTGTCCATAGGATACGCCGGAAAGCTTCGATGCTTCTTCAATGATCGGGAAAAACAGGTCGGTTTCAAAGTTATTCTTTTTCTTCTGAAGAACGGCAGCCAGACGTTCCAGACCTGCACCGGTATCGATGTTCTTCTTGGCAAGCGGCAGGTAGGAACCATCCTTCTGGCGGTCGTACTGGGAGAATACAAGGTTCCAGATCTCAAGGAAACGATCTCCGTCTCCACCCATCTGGTTTTCCGGATCCGTGCCGAATTCTTCGCCCTGATCAAAGAAAATTTCAGAGTCCGGGCCGCATGGGCCTTCCCCGATTTCCCAGAAGTTATCGGAAAGCGGATAGATATGGTTTTCCGGCAGGCCGATCATTTTGTGCCAGTAGTCATGTGCTTCATTGTCATCGGGATAAATGGTGACGTAGAGGCGGGACTGATCGAGCTTCAGAACTTCGGTCAGGAATTCCCATGCCCAGGAAATCGCTTCCTTCTTGAAATAATCGCCAAAGGAGAAATTTCCCAACATTTCGAAGAAAGTATGATGGCGTGCGGTACGGCCTACGTTTTCAATATCTCCGGTACGGATACATTTCTGGCTGGTCGTCACTCTGTGTTTCGGTGGTTCTACCTTGCCGGTGAAGTACGGCTTCAGTGGCGCCATGCCGGCACCGATCAAGAGAAGGCTGGGGTCATCCTTTGGAATCAAGGAGAAACTCTTCAGTCTCAGATGGTCTTTTTTATTTTCAAAAAACGAAAGATAATTTTCGCGAATGTCATTGCCTTTCATGATAAACCCCCTTAGTGATTCTTAAAGTATTTCTACATTATACTTGACTTGGGCAAGGCATGCAAATTTTTTTAAGAGGGACCACGGGTTCTGCGGGTTCTGTAAAAGTGGTGTGCCGCAAAACACGATGAACCCGGAAGCAGGAACGCAGGATGAACGGCCTGCAGGGATAAGATTCGAAGGGAATCCAGGACGCTGCCCGCACAACGGGTCAACCCCAAGCCAAGCAAAAAGCCGCAGTCTTGCTGCGGCTTTCGTATTCCTTATTTCTGAAGCAGTCCGTTGATGGCGATACTCGGACGGCCTTTTCTCATCTCTATGTCCGCATCGACATCAAAGACTTCCGCGATAGCTTCATGAGTCATGACCTCCATCGGTGGTCCCGAGCGTTCGATGACGCCATTCTCAAGGACGAGAAGGTCTGTCGAATAGCGGATAGCCTGATTGATTTCATGTAAGACCATGACGACGGTCAGATTCTCTTCATGGTTCAGCTTTGAAACAAGCTCCATGACTTCAAGCTGGTGACAGATATCCAGATACGTAGTCGGTTCATCCAGGATGAGGATCTTCGGCTCCTGTGCGAGTGCCATCGCGATCCACACGCGCTGTCGTTCACCGCCGGAAAGGCTCGCTGCCAGGCGATCTTTCAGATGAAGCGTATTCGTCTTTCTCATGACCTCTTCCACGACTTCTCTGTCATGCGTGGAGACTCCCGACCACCAGTGCTGGTACGGATAGCGTCCGCAGGAAACGAGCTCCTCCGCTGTCATATCTTTCGGGATCTCGTGAAACTGCGGCAGGAAGGCAACGACGCGTGAGAGTTCATCCGCTTTGTAGGCACCCAAGGGTTTACCCGCAATTTCCACGCTCCCTTTATCCGGCTTGAGATTTCCCGTCACTGCTTTCAGAAGCGTCGATTTCCCGCAGCCATTCCGCCCAAGGAAGGTGACGATGCTGCCCTTTCTGATAAGGCCGCTCGCGCCTTTCAGCACCTTATGATCACCGAAGGTCACATGAATGTCAGAAATTCGAATTGCAATATCACCCATCATGCGCTCCTCCTTAACAGATACAGAAAAAATGGAGCACCAAGAAAGGCCATGATGATGCCCGCAGGGATCTCTATCGGTGAGAAGAGGACACGTCCGAGCGTATCGCAGAAGACGAGTACCCCCGCCCCTAGGATAGCTGAACCCGGTACGACATACTTGTAGTCCGTCCCGACGATCAGGCGGACAATATGCGGCACAACAAGACCGACAAAACCGATAAGTCCCGCGATGCTGACCGCACCTGCGGCAAGAAGCGCTGCTACGGCTGTCATGGTGAAGCGGACTTTCTCGACAGGAAGGCCAAGCCCGCGCGCCGTCTCATCGCCAAGAGAGAGAATGGTGAGTGCCTTGCATCCGCAGATGGCAAAGACAAGCCCCAAGATCGTGTACGGGAAAAGAGACTCAACCTGCGGCCAGCTACGTGCGGAAAGACCACCGACCATCCAGAGAAGCGCCCCCTGTACTTTATCCGAGTAGAAGACGAGCAGTGCCGAAATCCCACTCCCGAGAAATGCACTGACGGCAACACCTGCCAGAATGATACGGCTAGGCCGGATACCATTCTTCCACGCAAGAGCATACACTGCCGCTGCGGAAAGCATCGCACCGATGAAAGCCACCGGCGTCAGCAGAAGCGATGCCTCCGGCATGAAAATCAGCATAATGACCCCGGCAAGACCTGCGCCGGAAGAAACACCCACAATGCCTGGATCCGCCAGCGGGTTCTTCATCACCGCCTGCAGGATCGCTCCCGATACGGCAAGATTTGCCCCGACCAGCGCCCCTACGATATTTCGCGGGAATCGGATATTCCAGATGACCATTTCATCTGTCGTCTGGACATTTCCCATGAGCGTATGCAGGATCACCTCAAAGGAAATATCTGCAGATCCGAAAAGAAGACTTGCGATCATGGCAAAGACAGTGAATACGGCAAAGCAGCCAATGATCGCTACACGCAGCGCCTTGCTCTTTCCTGTCTCATATTCGCCTTTTTTACTCATCCTTCCTCCTCATAAAACTATATGTTAAGACTCACTATGTTTTATTATACCACGATTGTCCCCTCTTTTTTCAAATTTCAAAGTATTTTTAATTCAGCAGAAAAATCTATGGCATCGCCTTGTATAAAAGCCCTTATGCAAAACTGTTTCCGTCCCTGCATCAGCCTTCTTTAAAAGGCTCCCCTGTCACCTGTATACGGCATATCACGCTCTCTGCAAACGGAGAACGAGGGGCCTTACCTCATCTTTTCCATCTTCACGCGAAAGGCGATCTTTCTTGCGGTCATCATGCCATCAAAATGAATGGTATAGGACTGCTCAGCTTCCTGTACCTCTTCCACAGTGCCTTCGCCAAAGACGCGATGGCGGACGCGATCGCCTGCCTTGAATCGAATCCCGGAAGACGCATCCTCACGCAGACCTTCTTCCATGCGCTCGATATAGGAGAGACTTTCTGCTTTGTATTCGTCTGTCAACGGCGGATCATAAAAAAGAGTGTCCGGATCGATATCGAAAACGAATCGGGACGGATAGCGGGGCGCACCATCGATCCCCCATCCGCCTGCTTCGGAGAGGTAGAGCCCTTTCTCAGCGCGAGTCAGAGCAACAAAAGCGAGCCGGCGCTCTTCTTCCATCGCCTGACGGGTGCGCGTCTTCCTTGATGGAAAAATGCCTTCATTCATACCGCAGAGAAAGACGTAGGGAAATTCCAGACCTTTCGCCGTATGAATGGTCATGAGCTTCACCTTGTCCTCCGAAGGCGATGTGTCCAGATTGGAGAAAAGGGCTGCATGTGCGAGATAGTCAGCGATGCCCGTCTCTTCGCCGGCGGTCATTTCATACTCGAAGACGGACTGCTTGAGTTCCGCAAGATTATCCAGACGCTCCTGGCTCCCCACGGTACGCATCATTTCCTCATAACCGCTCTCATCCAGTAAAGCAGAAAGGATCTCCGAAACGGACTTCCCTTCCCGATCTTTGGAAAAGGTTTCGATGAGTTCAACGAAATCAGAAGCCCTTGTCCCTTTGAAGATCGGATCATCCATGTGCGATGTGAGTGCTTCATAGAGAGTGATCCCCTGCTCCCGGGCAATCGTTTCCAAAAACTGCATGCGCTTAGGGCCCATGTTTCGTTTCGGGACATTCACGATGCGCCTGAAAGCCATATCATCCTTGTATGCAAGCATACGAAGATAGCAGAGGGCATCCTTGATCTCCATCCGCGAGAAAAACTGCGTCCCGCTATACATGGTATAGGGGATCTTTTCTTTGAGGAGTGCTTCCTCAAGATTCCTTGTCACGTAGTGAGCCCGATAAAGAAGCGTCATGTTCTTGTAGGGAATGTGATGGTCATGAAGCATGTGTATTTCTTCGCAGATCCTTCGGGCTTCATCCTCTGCTGTTTTCAGATGGAAGCAGGTCACCTTCTGCCCGCTCGGCTGATGAGCGATGAGATCCTTCCTCATGCGATTCTGATTCTTTGAAATCAGTGAATTGGCCGCTGCAAGGATTTCCGGCGTCGATCGGTAGTTGTCATTCATCATGATCGTCTTCACGTCGGGGAAATGCTTGTCAAAGTCCAAGAGGAAGCGGATATTCGCCCCGCGCCAGGTGTAAATCGTCTGGTCCGGATCACCCACGACGAAAAGATTCTTATGATAGCCAGCCAGCACACGCATCAGCTCGTACTGGAGCGGATCGATATCCTGAAACTCGTCCACCATGATGTACTCGAGACGTGACTGCCACTTCCGACATATGTCTTCATGCTCTTCAAAAATATAAAGCGTGAACTTGATGAGGTCATTGTAGTCGAGGGCAAAGCATTTTTTCTCCTGATAAAGGTATCCGTAGAAAATGATGTCCTCCACATTGCTCGCCTTGTGGTATTTTTCGTAGAGTTTGGAGATTGGCATCGCGATCATATCCCGATAGTACTCCGGCTCGAAGACGCACTTCTTCATCTCGATCATGTCACGCGCTTTGGAAAAAGGCATATCACGCAGTGTCAGCTCCATTTCCTCATACACCATCGAGAGCATATCATCAATGTCTGCATTGTCGATCACCAGAAAGCTTTTCGGATACGACACAGCATAGCTGTCCTCCTGCAGGACTGACACGCAGAAGGAGTGGAAGGTGGAAATATAGCCCGTATCTTCATCTCCCGTCAGCTGATGGATACGCATCGCCATTTCCCGCGCGGCTTTATTCGTAAATGTCGCGCAGAGAATATGACAGGGAAGGATGCCTAGCTCATTCACAAGGTATGCGAATCGATGCGTCAAAGCGCGCGTCTTTCCGCTCCCTGCACCTGCGATCACACGCACTACACCCTCTGTCGTCGTCACAGCTTCTTTCTGCCGCTCATTGAGCCCTGCCAGTACATCCTGCATCGTTCTCTTCCTCCCTGCGAATGGTTTTCTCTATTGTAACATATAGGAGGAGCGATGGACTAACGACAGGAATCTCCCCTTTGACCGCCATAAAGAAACGCGGATGACACCCTTTTCCTATGTCATCCGCGTTTCTTTATTCACTTTTTCTGACTTCCGTCCGATGAAGCTCACTGCCGTCAGGGAGATAGCCTGTCAGTATGAGCGCATCCTCGCTGGCCTCAAGTACCACATAATTGTCTGTTTCCGGCTGCGGCGCCGTGTATTCATCGAGAGCATGATCTTTCCAAAGTCCCGGATAACGAACATTGCCGGAAAGTCCAAGGATCACATACGCCGGCCCCTTCGGATTTCTCTTAAAATCATATACGTGTCCGCGATCACGATAGGTATGAAGATGGGCGGAAAGCACTAGATCCACGCCTGTCTCATCGAAGATCGGCATGAAGGTCTGCCCTTCTTCAGAGAATCCCTCCTGACGGGCCGGCCGCGAGGGATCGGCGAAGCTGTACTGAAAAGGATCCTTGTGCATCAGGACCACTTTCCATTTCTTTTTAGATTGCAGGATATCCTTTTTCGCCCAGACCTTTTCTTTTTCGTAGAGATCCGGTATCCATTCCTTTTCTTCATAGAGCGATGTATCGAGTACCGTGAAATGAACATCGCCCCAGTCGAAAGAGTAGTAGTGATTCGCGAGCGCGCTGTCTCCATTCTGAGGCACGTTGAAATGTGATGTATAGCGCTCCGGGAGCATCATCTTCCAGTCGAGCGTATACGCCTCGTGATTTCCTAGCGCCGGCACGAGCGGAATATCCGAAATGGTGGGCTCAACCGATTTCAGCCAGGTCTGCCACTGGTACTCATCCTCGCCATTGTCTACAATGTCCCCAAGATCGACGAAGAAATCCGCATCCATGTTTCGTACCATTGCGCTTTTGAATAACCTCTCCCAGTCCGCATAATCCGAGCTCTGTGAATCAGAGACAACGACCGCTTTGAAAGATTTGCCGTCATCGGTCTTCAGCGGATACCACTCGCTGACTGTGTCCCCTGTGCGCGTGCGATATTCGTAGTCTGTGCCCTTGGTCAGATTCGTGAGACGCACCGTGTAGAGATAGCTATCAGAGACACCGTTATTCCCTTTGTATGATTTCGACGTGGCTTTCTCAGAGGAGATCCCCTCGCTCCCTCTCATGCGATACTCCAGCGTGCAGTCTTTCTCTGTCTTCAGCTGCCACATGATCGTGCGCTCTTTGGTATTATCCGCTGCTACGATCTGGCGCAAAGCCTGCGGCTGCATCGTCTGAATCACCGAAGAAGAAGGGGAAGAGCCTCCCTTTCCCGTGCTTCCCCCGCAGGCAGAGACTGCCAGTGCCAAAAGCGCGAGTGCTGCTCCAAAGCATGTTTTCCAGTATGTCATAGTTTTATAGTTCCTTCCTTCAGGGATCCTTGTTTCCCTATTTTTACTTTAGGAAACACTGATTCAATCGTTGTCAGATTTCATTCTTGGATTTTTATACAGAGCAAGGAATCATCTGACGCGAATAGTGAGCTATTTAAGGAGGATGATGACGAAGCTATGTATAAAAATCCATATGAAATTCGACTCTGCGATTGAATCAGCGTTTCCTTTAGTATAAAGAGAATCGCTCTTCATCGCAAATACCTGTCTTTTATCCATACCTATGCGCAAGGAGCATGGGCGATCCACCTCCACGCCATCAAAAGAAATGCGGATCGTATTGTCAAAATGTCCATGGTTCCCATTTCTGCGGGCAGCAGGGCGACTGGGCGCATACAAAAACCGCCCTGCCGTATAAAAGGCAGGACGGTATGTAAAAAGATCGGAGCCAGCGGCTCTACGCTTTGGCTGCCGCTTCCATAGCTGCTTTGGCAGCCTTCATTGTCTTTTCGATATCTTCGTCGCTATGAGCATAGGACATGAAGAGTGTCTCGAAAGGAGACGGAGCCAGATAAATATGCTGATCGAGCATAGAGAGGAACCAGGCTTTGAACTGCGAAGCATTCGCCTCACAGGCATCCGGGTAGTTCAGTACTTCTTTTTCAGAGAAGAAAATGCCGAACATGGAGCCGGACTGGTGGCAGATGAGCGGGACGCCCGCTTTGTCAGCCGCTTCTTTCCAGCCCTCAAGCAGAGCTGCGGTTTTCTTTTCAAGGATCTCATCAAAATGCGGGATCGCCATCATCTGCTTCAGCGTTTCGATACCGGCTGTGACAGCGAGCGGATTTCCGGAAAGGGTTCCTGCCTGATAGACAGAGCCATCCGGAGCGATGCAGTTCATGATCTCTCTCTTTCCGCCGTAAGCCGCTGCCGGGAGGCCGCCGCCGATGATCTTGCCGAGGCAGGTCATATCCGGGCGGATATGGTAGCGCGCCTGCGCACCGTGGAAAGAGGTGCGGAAACCACACATGACTTCATCAAAAATGAGGACAGTGCCATGCTTTTCAGTCTCTGCTCGGAGCGTTTCAAGGAAACCCTTGACCGGAGGCACGCAGCACATATTGCCTGCGACCGGTTCAACAATGACAGCAGCGATCTCATCCCCCTCTTCATCCATCAGCTTTTTGAACGCATCGATGTCATTATAAGGGGAAACGAGGGTATCCTTTGCGGTGCCTTTCGTGACACCCGCACTGTCCGGACTGCCAAAGGTCGCTGCGCCGGAACCCGCCTTGACGAGAAGGCTGTCGCCGTGTCCATGGTAGCAGCCTTCAAATTTCAAGATCTTATCACGGCCGGTATAGCCTCTCGCTGCACGAAGTGCGCTCATCGTCGCTTCGGTGCCGGAGTTCACCATACGGAGTTTTTCGATGGAAGGATAGACTTCGTGAATCAGCTCAGCGATTTCTGTCTCCATCGGTGTCGGCGCACCGTAAGAGGTGCTTCGCTCAGCTGCTTTCTGAATGGCAGCAATGACAGCTGGATGTGCGTGTCCGAGGACCATCGGTCCCCAGGAGCCGACGTAATCGATATAGGTATTTCCATCGATATCTGTGATATGAGAACCTTTCGCCGACGCAATGAAGGGCGGCGGGCAGCCCATGTGCGGGTAGGAACGGACAGGACTATTGACCCCGCCGGGCATGAATTTCCGCGCTTCTTCAAACGCAGCTTTGGATTTCGTGAGATCGATCATTTCCCGGCTTCCTCCTTCATCCATTTCGCTACATCAGGCGCATGATAGGAAATGATGATATCGCTGCCGGCGCGTTTCATCGAGAGCAGGGACTCCATAACGATCCTCTTTTCATCGATCCAGCCCTTGGCAGCAGCCGCTTTGACCATGGCGTATTCACCGGATACATTGTAGCAGGCCACCGGACGGTCAATACGGTCGCGCACCTGACGGACAATATCGAGGTAAGCGAGAGCCGGCTTCACCATGATGATGTCAGCGCCCTCTTCCATGTCGAGATCCACTTCCTTCATCGCTTCGCGGCTGTTTGCCGGGTCCATCTGGTATCCTCTTCTGTCGCCAAACTGCGGTGCAGAGTCAGCCGCATCGCGGAATGGACCATAGTAGCCGGATGCATATTTCACGGCATACGACATGATGGATACCTGCGCGAGGTCATTCGCATCGAGTGTCTCACGGATCTTTGCGATACGGCCGTCCATCATATCGGACGGTGCGATGATGTCGGCGCCGCATTCTGCCTGAGAAAGTGCGACTTTCGCCAGAAGCTCCAGGGTCGGGTCGTTATCGACTTCATGACCTTTCAGCTGCCCGCAGTGCCCGCTTGTCGTATACTGGCAAAGGCAGACATCCCCCACGATGACCAGATCCGGTACGGCTTCTTTGATGGCACGAATGGCACGCTGCACGGGGCTCGTCATATCCCAAGCGGAGGATCCCTTGTCATCTTTGTATTCCGGCAGGCCAAAGATCTCTACCGCCGGTATACCGAGCTTGTATACTTCTTCTGCCATCTTGACCGCATTGTCCACAGAGAGATGGTACTGCCCCGGCATACTCGGGATTTCTTCCTTCACATTCGTGCCCGGTACGACAAAGATCGGGTAGACGAAATCATTCAGTTCCAGAGAGTTTTCTCTGACCATGCTGCGAATGGCAGCCGTTCTTCTTAAACGACGAGGGCGAAGAGTATTGAGTTTCATGATTGTCAGACTCCTTTGAATAAGTGATATACCGTCTGCTTCCACAGGCGAAAATGATACGCAGGGTGCAAGGTTATCGGGGAAGCCCCTTTGATTCTGTTTGAAAGCTCTGCTTGGATAGGGAATAAGGAATGTCTGATTCCTTATTGTAAGGAATTGCTGATTCTATCTGATAGCGATTCCATCAGTATTTTTCCGGATTCTTCTCGATCGCTTCCACCAGTCCATCGATGGTATAGACATCAGAAACGATATGCGGCACAAGGCCGTAGCTGCGGCAGGTGTCTGCGGTGATCGGTCCGATGCAGGCGAGCGCGACGCCTTCCAAGAGCTCATTTTTCCCATCGAGCAGTTTCATGAGATTGTGCACGGTCGACGAGCTTGTGAAAGTGATGATATCGACTTCATGATGTGTCAGAAGAGAGAACAGCTGATCCTTGTACTCCAGATCCGGCGTGGTCATGTATGCTTCAGCGACAACGCAATGCGCGCCCATCGCTTCGATGCCTTCAGGGAGAATATTTCTCGCTTCCTTCGCACGAGGGAGGAATACGTGCTCGCCCTTCTGCACCTGCTTTTTCATCTCTGCCAGGAGATCTTCCGCCTTGTATTTTTCCGGCACGCAGTCACAGGAAAGACCGTATTTTCTAAGCTCTTTCGCCGTGACAGGTCCGATGGCTGCGATCTTTACATGTCCCAGCGCACGGACGTCTTTGCCCTGCCGGAAAAGACGGTCGAAGAAGCAGTTTACCCCATTCTGACTGGTGAAAACGATCCATTGGAAGGAGGATATCTCTGCAATGCCTTTGTCAAGACCAGCATAGTCATCGGACGGAGCGGAGATGGAGATCGTAGGGATCTCTTCGCAGAGAGCGCCTTTGGCATCGAGTACATGCACGAGCTTCGACGCCTGACTGCGGGAACGGGTCACGACGATGCGTTTTCCGAAGAGCGGACGATTGTCAAACCAGTCCATGGTGCTTCGCAGGTTTACCACATCCCCGACGACGAAGACAGCCGGCGGCTTGATCCCGAGCTTCTTCACATCTTCTGCCGCTTTTTCAAGTGTCGTGGTATAGGTCTCCTGGTACGGGCGCGTCCCCCAGCGTACAAATGCTGCCGGTGTCTCACCCGCGCGTCCGTACTTCATCAGCTGGGAGGCAATCATCGCGGTATGGCCGACGCCCATCAGGAAGATCAGTGTATCGACACCGCCTGCCAGCTTGTCCCAGTGAATGGAAGACTGGTCTTTCGTCGGGTCTTCATGTCCGGTAATGACGGCGAAGGATGCTGCCACACCGCGATGTGTGACCGGAATGCCCGCATAGGCCGGCGCCGCGATGGCACTCGTGATGCCGGGTACTTCTTCGAAAGGCACGCCATGTGCGCGGAGTACCTCGATCTCTTCCCCGCCGCGTCCGAAGACGAAGGGGTCACCGCCTTTGAGGCGGGCAACGATCTTCCCCGCCTCGCCTTTTTCGGCCAGAAGCTCGCTGATCTCATGCTGCTTCATGGTGTGACAGCCTGCTTTTTTCCCGACATAAATGTATTCGTAGCCGGGCTTCGCATATTTCAAAAGACGCGGATCTGCCAGATAATCACCGACGATCACATCGGCTTCTTCCAGGCAGCGCTTGCCCTTCAGTGTCAAAAGTTCCGGATCTCCCGGACCAGCTCCGATCAAATATACTTTCCCTTTTTTCATAGAAATCTCCTCGTGTTCGTTAGTGGGTAGTTCTTGGTATGATGAGGGGGGGCAGACGTGACGGGTGACTGAAATACCACAGTCACCCACTATATATTCAGCGCATGGCCTCGCTCCTATGAGCCCCCTATCTGGGAAGCCGGAGCGCACCCGATAGGCCCCTCGGATCTTACACCTGTTTTTAAATTTTCTGCATTTTCTCAAGCACTTCTCTTCCGCCGGCATCCAAAAGCTCTGCCGCCAGAGCCTTCCCGACAGATACGGCTTCAGAAACAGCAGCCGATCTCTCGCTGCGATAGAGTCTCTTTCCATCGGTGGAAGCGATAAAGGCATGGGCCTCGATGCCGCCATTTTTCGCTGTCGCATAGATACCAGCCGGTACCTTGCAGTCCCCGCCGACTTTGGCAAGGAACGCACGCTCCGTGGTGATACAGGAAGCCACATCGCTGTCATGCAGGAAGGAGATCAGATCCAGTGTTTCCTTGTCATCTGATCTGGCTTCGACCGCCATGACGCCCTGCCCCGCAGCCGGGATGCTTGTCTCTGTATCAATGAAAGAGCAGATGCGCTCAGCAAGGCCGAGACGCTTGAGTCCTGCTGCCGCAAGAATGATAGCGTCAAAGTCACCTTCATCCAGATGCCGGAGACGGGTCTGCACATTGCCGCGCAGCGATCTGATTTCCAGATCCGGGCGCAGGTGCAGGAGCTGCGCCTGACGTCGGAGACTCGATGTCCCCACCTTCGCATGAAGCGGAAGCTCGTCCAGCGACCGATATTTATTCGACACGAAGGCATCTCTGGGGTCTTCTCTCTTCGTGACTGCGGCGATAGTGAGCCCTTTCGGACATTCCGCTGTCATATCCTTCAAAGAGTGGACGGCGATATCCGCCTTTCCTTCGAGCAGGATGACCTCAAGTTCTTTGATGAAAAGTCCCTTCCCTCCGATTTCAACCAGCGGACGATCGAGGATCTGGTCTCCTTTCGTGGTGACGGGGAAAAGCTCGACAGTGAGCCCCGGATGTGCTACTTCCAAAGCATGAGCGACGTATTTCGCCTGCCAGAGAGCCAGAAGGCTTTCTCTGGTCGCGATGGTGATTTTATTTTTCAAGTGCCTGCCCCTTTCTGACATCCAGCTTGAAGAGACGGGTCACGGCTGACTTATCCGCATCTTCCCACTTGGTTCCCGCGTGTTCATTGAGATGCATCATCGGTTCTCGAAGGATCTTGCGGACGATCATGCGGGTCATGTACTGCAGGACACGTTTGTCTTCATCTGTCAGTCCATCGATCTTAGCAAAAATATGACGCAGCTCGCGCTGACGGATCTCCTCGGCCTTATCCGAAAGAGACACCATGACCGGACGCGTGGACAGATACGTGAAGCGGTCCTCAATGGACTCTATCTCTTCCTCGATGATGCCCTTCGCACGCTCTGCCTCCCCTTCGCGGAAACGGATATTGCTCTCGACGATATCCTGCAGATCATCGATATTGTAAAGCGTCACATGGCGGATATCACCGACCGACGGCTCGATGTCGCACGGCACTGCGATATCGATGGCGACCAGCGGGCGTGTCTTTCTCTTCATCATGAGATTTCTGACATCCCATGCTTTTACGATGTACTGAGAAGCTCCGGTCGCTGTCACGATGATATCGACATCTTCAGCATGTTGGAGTGCTCCTTTGAACGGGACCGTCTCGCCGTCGATCTTCTTTGCGAGTTCTTCTGCTTTCTCGATGTGACGGTTTGTCACAATGACCTTTTTGAGACCTTTGCCCTGCAGATTCTTCACCAGCAGCTCAGCCGCCTCACCTGCCCCGAAGACCATGGCAGTACGATCGTCCAAGCCGCCCAGGATCTTCTCCGCGAGTTTCACCGCTGCATAACTGACAGATACCGCACTGTAGGAAATCTGCGTCTCCGTCCGCACACGCTTGCCCGTACGGATGGCACGGTGAAAGAGAGTATTCAGGATGGTGCGGGTCGCTTTTTCTTCGAGCGCCATCGTGTACGCCGTCTTGATCTGATTCAGGATCTGGCTCTCTCCGATGACCATGGAGTCCAGACCTGAGACCACTTCGAAAAGATGTCGGATGCAGGCTTCCCCTTCAAAATAGAAGAAATACTCATCCTTCGCCTCGCTGTTTCCGGAAAGGGCTAAAAAGAAATCGTACAGTGTTTCCTTCGCTGTCTCATCCTTGAGTACCGCATAGATCTCTGTGCGGTTACAGGTGGAAAGCACGACGGCTTCCTCGATCCCTTCCTGTTCATCCAGATGAATCAGCCCGCTTCTCGCACTGTCTGGCGAAATCGCAAACTGCTCACGAATATCTACCGGGACTGTCTTATGATTCAGCCCCAAAACGACCAACTGCATGACGTACACACTCCTCTGCTTCGTCTAATTTTCCCTGCATCACCAGATGCATGATATCTTCAGTAAAAACAGCTCTCCAGAAGGCTTCTCTGGCCTCGCTGGTGCTGATCCTTTCTTTCATTTCCACTCTCATCTTTCCCACCCGGTCCAGCCACTGGCCAAAACCTTCAGGGATTTTCAGCGAAAGCCACTCTTTCATATACCGCGCCATCGCAGGCGAGCGGCCATTCGTAGAAACGGTGATCTGGATGCCCCCTGCATCAAAAGCAGCCGGCAGTGAGCAATTCCCCAGCGAAGGAAAATCTGCAGCATTATAAAGGAAATGGCTCTTCTTCGATGCCTGCTGCACCGCTTCTGCCACTTCCCTCACACCACAGGCTGTCACGATCAGTCCATAGAAAGAGAGATCGTCACCACGGAAAAGGTGCTTTTCCCAGTGCACCTTTTTTGCCTCGGAAAGCGCCTCGATGTCAGAAACGACTTCCGGCGCAAGGATCGTCACGTCTGCTCCCTCTGCTATTAACCTTTTCACCTTTCTAAGAGCCACATGGCCGCCGCCAATGACCAGCGCACGAAGGCCTGCCGCTTTGAGATTCACAGGATACAAAAAATAATCTCCTCACAATGATCAATAAACTCCGGATCTCATTTGCCCTGATTCATAAAAAATGATGGCAAATGACCAAATACCAACATTTTAGATTATACATCAAAAAGATAGCCGTCACAATAAAACAAGCCCATTAGAATATAGGACTTGTTTTATTGCGCTTTATTATAATATATTTATCCTGAATTTATCTCTGATTATACAATATTAGAAAACCGTTCTACTGCTTTGGCAAAGCGAGCGATCGTCTCCTCGGCATCACCATGCTCGATACCATCTCGGACGCAGTGCTGAAGATGGCCTTCGAGAATGATCTGTCCCACCTTGTGCAGAGCAGACTTTGCCGCATTCACCTGGGTGATGACATCCTCGCAGGGAACGTCTTCTTCGATCATACGATCGATCGCCTGCACCTGACCAATGATCTTTCTAAGTCGGCGATGCAGATTTTCTTCATCCATACATTGTTTCATTTGATATACCTCGTATATTGTACGTAACTGGCGGCCACTATCTTTAGTCACCGGATGGCGATCTGATAGTCTATCCGTCTAATGTCTATTCGCCCCTCATCTGACGTCTCAAAGCCTTCTCACTTTCCAAGCACCATGCTCTTTACTGGCTCAAAGCTCTTTCGGTGAATCGGCGTGATGCCCAGTGTCTTCAGCGCCGCAATATGCTCGGCAGTGCCATAGCCTTTATTTTGGGCAAATCCATAGCCAGGATACTGCCTGTCATACTCATCCATCAGATGATCACGATACACCTTTGCCACGATGGAAGCTGCCGCAACAGAGGCACTCTTCGCATCTCCATGGATCAAGGACTCGGTCGGACAGTTGAAATGAAGCGGCATCGCATCGACAATGACCGCCTCCGGCGAGACCGTCAGATTCTTCACCGCCTGATACATCGCCATCATCGTCGCCTCATAGATATTTACAGCATCGATCTCTTCCGGCGAAAGACTGACAACAGAGACATCCAATGCGCTCTCATAAATCTTCGCTGCGATCTCTTCGCGGTGTTTCGGTGTGACCTTCTTCGAGTCATTGAGCCCCGCACAGAACCAGTGTGGTGGGAGAATGACTGCCGCGACCGTTACCGGGCCGGCAAGTGGTCCCCGTCCCACTTCATCGATCCCGACGATATGTGTGAGTCCCTCCTGATAGAAACGGCTCTCCACGTCATACATGGACTCCACACGGAGACGCTCCCTGCTCTTTCGCTCAAGACGCTTCATATAGGAGCCTACAAGGGTCTTCACGCCCTTCCTCTCATCAGAAAGTATCTCCTGCAAAAGCTCTTCTGCAACATCATCCTGTGAAAGGATGGTACGGATTTCAGAAATAGTCATAGTACCTCACATGATTTTGTACTGCGCTAGAGAAAAGAAACAGCAAAATAAGGCGGTCAGCTTCAGGTTCTCATAAGGTCAAGAAGATCCTTCAGATGCTGCGGGAAAGTGCATCGCAGAATAAGAATACGCCGCCTTGGAATTTTTTATCGATAAAAACACATTTTCCCCAAGCAGAAATCCTGGTGAAGCATTTGCATCTTATAGAGACCGATGAACCATCGGAGCCATCTTTCTTCCATTATTTTTCCGGAAGCGGATCCAGCGTCAGCTTCCCTAGCTTCCCGCTTCGGAAATCACGGAGGACCACCATTTCTGCGCGATCATAGTCGATGGCTCCGCCGGGGAGAAGACAGCCTCTTCTCCTTCCAGCCGCCTCCAAAAGCAGCTGCGGATCCTGATGGACATCTTCGATATCGTACTTTTCCTGCAAAACCCAGGGTGCCGTTTCTGCCAGAGAAGCAAGCAGCTCCGGGACGACCTCATCGGCATTGAATACATCGCCTGCGATCGCACCTGTTGCCGCCAGCCTGAGCGCAGCGATCTGATCATCAAATTTCGGCCAGAGTACACCCGGTGTATCCAGCAGATCAAGTCCTTCAGAGAGACGCACCCACTGTTTACCCCGGGTATGTCCCGGAGTATTCGCCGTACGCGTCGCTGCCGTGCCGGCAAGAAAGTTGATCAGCGTAGATTTTCCCACGTTCGGAATACCGAGGATCATGAGACGCACCGAGCGGCTCTTGATGCCGCGTTTTCGCCACTTCGCCAGCATCGGCTCTGCAGTCTCCCGGATCAGAGCCAGCAGCTTTTTCTTATTTTTACTGTTCCCGACGCTCATAGGGACAACAGGTATATTTTTCTTCTGATAATAAGAGATCCAACGATCCGTCGCCTTCGGATCCGCCAGATCCGCTTTATTCAGTATGACGATCCGAGGCTTGCCCTGCACCAGCTCTTCCACCATGGGGTTCGCACTCGACATCGGAATCCGGGCGTCCAAGAGTTCAGCTACGACATCCACTGCCTTTAGGTGACTTTCGATCATCCGCTTCGTCTTGGTCATATGACCGGGAAACCATTGAATTAGCATACGCACCTCCCGGATACCATACGGGGTATCCTGATAACGGTTCTATTTTAACATAAACGGGAGGTTTGGGAAACGCCGATTCCATCGTGATCCATTTTCACTCCCTGAAAAAAAGCGGTCTGGGAAAGACAGATGCATCACAGTATCTGTCTTTCCTGAGCCGTCGATCTTCCATTTCCTATTTCCTGTTTTTCATGACCTTTTCTACCGCTGCATCCACATCGCGCCCGATATCCGTGACACTTCGAAGCACACCCTCTCTGGCACACGGGATACGCTCCCAGCCGTAAAAGCGTACCAGCGCCTGATAGGCATCATGACACTTCCTGAGGTAGTCCAAATGCTGCTCATGGATATCCATCGAACCGCCCTCGGCAGCCCTGGCTTTTACCAGCGCTTCAGACATCCCAAGAGGAATATCTAAAAGGATGACAAGATCCGGACGCGGCAGCTCCAGCTCTTCGTACTCGGTCTTTTCCAGCCAGGAGAGGAACTGCGTCCGCTCTTCCTCGTCATCATACTTTGTCATCTGATGTACCATATTGCTTGTGGTGTAGCGATCGGCAATAATGATGCCGCCTTTCTCATAGAAATCCTTCCACTTCATGCGATATGAGGCGAAACGATCGACCGCGTAGAAAAGAGAAGCGGCATAGGGATTCACATCGCCGGGATCCGCCCCAAAGTCACCTTTGAGGTACATCTTTACCAAAGCCGACGAGTCGCTCGCATAATCAGGGAAGGAGATATGCATGACATCCTTCCCAGCTTCTTTTAGTTTCTTTTCCAAAAGGGCCGACTGGGTCGCCTTTCCACTGCCGTCAATACCCTCCAGAACAATCAATGTGCCATGTGTCATAGTTGCGTCCTTTTTATATGAATCATTTTTCGATGATAGCAGACCAGGATCAGGACTTCGCAGAGTGAACGGGTACTAGGGAAACACTGATTAAATCGTTATCAGATTTCATTCTTGGTTTTTTATACGGAGCAAGGAAACATTCGACGCGAATAGCGAGCTATTTAAGGAGAATGTCGACGACGCTATGTATAAAAATCCATATGAAATCTGATTCTGCGATTGAATCAGCGTTTCCCTAAAGCACCACGCCCCGCTTCCCCGATGATCGTCATGCGGGAGAAATGTCCTATGCCTTGCAAGCGGTGAAGAGAAAAGAAAGTCTAAAATCCAGTCTCTTCGTCTCTCCGGCTACCTCCACTTCTACATTTTCCCATGTCCCCACGGAAAAAGCAACAGCCCACGGCTGTTGCTTTTGAATCGCTATTCCTATTTCTTCTTTTTCGGATTGAAAGCATTCATGGCATGATCGACGCCATGAGCCAGTGCGTCCTCGATGGAGTCAGCAGTATGAATCTTCGCCGCCTCGATAAGCTCGATATCTTCCCCGTAAGGGCGCTGCAGGACATGCTCGATGACGGTATGTCCGTCCTTTGGATGGCCTACACCGATGCGGAAGCGATGAAACGCCTCACTCCCGAGACAAGCGATGAGGGACTTGATCCCATTATGCCCGCCTGCCGATCCCTTTTTACGAATGCGTGTCTTTCCCGGCGGCAGGTCAAGGTCATCGCAGATGATGAAAATATCGTCCAGATCCACCTTGTAGTACTTGGCGATCGCGCCGACCGCTTCGCCGGAAAGGTTCATATACGTCAGCGGCTTCACAAGAAGAACCTTCTCTCCGCCCACGATGACGGTGGCAATGTCGGCTTTCATGTCCTTCTTCCAGCTGGCGACCTTCCAGCGATCCGCCAGAATGTCGATCACATCGAAGCCCATGTTATGCCGCGTATGCTCATATTCCTTTCCCGGATTTCCCAGGCCTGCAATGATCTTCATTATTTATCAAAGAGGGAGCTGACGGAAGCGTCGTGGAAGATACGGAGGATGGCTTCGCCAAGAAGCGGAGCAATGGAAAGCTGGGTCAGCTTGCTGCCAAGGCCTTCCACTTTTTCTTTTTCAACCGGCAGAGAATTGGTGACGATGAGTTCCTTGATATTGGATTTACTGATTCTTTCCGTAGCCGGATCGGTCAGTACCGGATGGCATACAGCTGCATAGACATCTCTTGCACCGGCTTCTGCAAGGGCTTTGGCCCCTTCACAGAGAGAGCCTGCGGTATCTACGATATCATCGACGACAAAGCAGTTTCTGTCCTTCACATCACCGATAATGTTCATGACCTTGGCTACGCCCGGTTCCGGACGACGTTTTTCAATAATGGCGATCGGAGCGCCGACACGGTCAGCCAGCTCTCTTGCACGGGTAACGCCGCCGAGATCCGGAGAAACGATGGTGAGGTTTTCCAAGTTCTTGGATTTTACATAGTCTGCGAGCAGAGATGCAGACATGAGGTGGTCTACAGGGACATTGAAGAATCCCTGAATCTGTCCTGCGTGCAGATCCATGGTCACTACACGGGTCGCACCGGCTGCCGACATCAGGTCAGCGACCAGCTTGGAGGAAATCGGTTCACGGCCGCGAGTCTTGCGGTCCTGACGTGCATAACCATAGTAAGGTACTACACAGGTGATATGACGGGCAGATGCTCTCTTCAGTGCGTCAATCATGATGAGCATTTCCATCAGATTGTCATTGACCGGTGCGCCGGTCGGCTGAATGATGAAGCAGTCTTTGCCGCGGACACTTTCATTGATCATCACCTGAATTTCACCATTGTTGAATTTGCCGCAGATGGCTTTTCCAAGCGGAACTCCGATGTAGTCGGAAATTTCCTTTGCCAGTGCGGGGTGAGAATTCCCTGTAAAAATTTTCAATTTAGAAGTGTCTTCCATGTCCATTTTGCTGCCTCTCCCTTTCCTTTCATTTCTTTGAAAGTTGTAAAATGTATTTTCTGCCGCCGGAGCGTCACTCCCTTTTGCCCCGGCAGGCATACTGCTTTTATATTATACCAATCCTTTGCAAAAATGCCAAAAAAGTTTTATGATCGCCTGAAAATCGCCAGTGCAGGGACCAAAGACTCCACAGGATCGCAGGACGAAACATCGAAAACGCCGCAAGGTTTTGCTGGAAAAGATATCAAACCATTTGATGCAGCGAACGCCTAGAGGGCGTCATATAGTTTCCCTTTGACCGCAGAACCGGTAAAACCCGGGATCCGTTAATCTTTATACGTATTCTCGTCGACCCAGCCTTCGATATTTCTCTGCTTCGCTCTCGCGATCGAAAGAGCTTTTGCCGGGACATCCTTTGTGATGGTGGAGCCGGCGGCAGTGAAGGCTCTCTCTCCGATATGGACAGGAGCGACCAGGTTTGTATTGCATCCGATGAAGGCGTGATCATCAATGGTGCAGCGATGCTTGTCCTTCCCGTCAAAATTGACAGTCACTGTACCACATCCGAAATTGACATTCTTGCCCAGATCCGAATCGCCGCAGTAGATGAGATGCGGCAGCTTCGTGCCATCGCCCACATTGGAATTCTTGACTTCGACGAAATTACCGATCTTCACATGATCATGCAGTACCGTATTCGGGCGGAGATGGACGAAAGGCCCGATCTCGTCATAACTGCCAATGCTGCATTCATGACCGTACACGCGGTTCAGATGCGTGAAATCACCGCAGTGTACATCGGTCAGCTGGGTATCCGGTCCGATCTCGCAGTGCTTGCCGATGACGGTCTTCCCCTGAAGCATAGTCCCCGGCAGCAGCACGGTATCACAGCCGACTTCGACATCCTGCTCGATATAGGTATGCTCCGGGTCAATGATGCTGACTCCGGAAGCCATAAGCTCTTCTGCTTTGCGAAGGCGCAGGATGCGGTCAGCGGCTGCGAGCTGGATGCGGGAATTGACCCCCATCGTCTCATCGGCATCATCCGCTGCGACCGGAACGACCTTAAGACCCGCTTTAATCATAATTTCAAAAACATCCGTCAGGTAGTACTCACCCTGTGCATTCTTATTGTCGATTTTTTCGAGTGCATCGAGCAGGGCGCCCACCTGAAAGACATACGTGCCTGTATTGATCTCATGGACGGCGAGCTGTTCCGGTGTGCCATCCTTCTGTTCTACAATGCATGTCATGTGTCCCGCTTCATCGCGGAGTACACGGCCATAACCGAAAGGATTATCAAGGATCGCGGTCAGCACCGAAGCAGCCGCTCCCTCTTCCCTGCAGGTCTTCGCCAGATGCGCGATCGTCTCCGCGCGAAGCAGCGGCGTATCCCCGCAGATGACCAGCACGTAGCTGTCTCTGTCTTTTTCAAATTCCGGCACCGCCTGCATGACAGCGTGGCCCGTCCCAAGCTGCTGTTCCTGATGGACAAAGGATACCTCGTGATTTCCAAGATACTCTCTCACCAGATGTTCCTTGAAGCCGGTGATCACGACCTGATGATCCGAGCCCGCTTCCCGCACGAGGCGGATAACCTGCTCGACCATCGGCACCCCACATACACGGTGCAGCACTTTCGGAAATTCAGACTTCATGCGTGTGCCCTGTCCGGCAGCTAAAATAACGGCGGTAAGTTCTGCCATAGTTTCCTCCTATAGAAATCCCATTTCATATCAAGCGACGGGAGCGGCTATTCCGTTCCCCAGTTTTCAGATATATAGCAGGCTGTTTGTCTAAAACCTGTAAGTTTTATTGTAGCAAAATAAAGGGGGTATCGCAAGGAAAAAACAGGGATCCGTGCTTTGAAATGGGAAATACCGGTTTTCTGAAACAGTGCAGATGGCATGCTTCCCGTTCCGTCATGACTTGCGCCGGATGCTAAGAGCGCAAAAGTCTATCAGCACTTTGTTTTTTGCTGCCCACGTGGATCCATGAGGGCCTGTAGCCTCTAAGCGACAAACAAAAAGGACCATGACAAGGTGTCATGGCCCTTCTTACTCAGCTTTTATCAATGAAAGCGTCTCATTTTATGAGTGAGGCTGCCATTGCCGTAGATGGAATCTGCATCCAGATCTTCTTCGATACGGAGGAGCTGGTTGTACTTAGCCACACGTTCGCTTCTTGCCGGAGCGCCAGTCTTGATCTGTCCAGCGTTCAGAGCGACGGCAATGTCTGCGATGGTGGTATCTGCGGTTTCACCCGAGCGGTGGGAAATGACAGCGGTATAGCCTGCGCGCTGTGCCATCTGTACTGCTTCGAAGGTTTCGGTCAGGGTACCGATCTGGTTCAGCTTGATCAGAATGGAATTCGCTACGCCCATGTGAATGCCCTTGGAAAGGCGTTTGGTATTGGTGACGAAGAGATCATCGCCGACGAGCTGGACTTTGCTGCCGAGACGGTCGGTCAGTTTCTTCCAGCCTTCCCAGTCCTCTTCTCCGAGTCCGTCTTCAATGGAGATGATCGGGTACTGGTCGATCAGGTGTTCATAAAAGTCGATCATTTCCTCTGCGGTCTTGGCTGCGTGATCCCCAGCGAGATGGTAGAGGCCGTCATCTCCTAAAAGTTCGGAAGCTGCGACATCGGTGGAAAGGACGATGTCCTTGCCAGCGGTGTAACCGGCTTTTTCGATGGCTTCGCAAATGACTTCCATCGCAGCTTCATTGGACGGGAGGTCCGGTGCAAAGCCGCCTTCATCACCGATCGCGGTGGAAAGGCCCTTGGCTTTCAGTACATTTTTCAGGGCATGGTAAACTTCCGCACACATGCGGAGCGCTTCTCTGAAATTCGGTGCGCCGACCGGCATGATCATGCTTTCCTGGATATCGACGTTGTTGTCTGCATGTGCGCCGCCATTCATGATGTTCATCATTGGTACCGGCAGGTTGTGTGCGTTCACGCCGCCGAGGTACTGGTAGAGCGGAAGGCCAGCAGACTGGGCTGCTGCATGAGCGGCAGCGAGGGAGACGCCGAGAATCGCATTTGCACCAAGACGGCTCTTATTTTCGGTGCCGTCGAGATTGATCAGGATGTGGTCAAGGCCTCTCTGGTCGCTGGCATCCCAGCCAAGGACCGCATCAGCAATTTCGCCATTGACGTTGTTCACAGCCTGCAGCACGCCTTTTCCGTCATAACGGTTCTTGTCGCCGTCACGGAGCTCAGTGGCTTCGAACATGCCAGTGGATGCACCGGACGGTACAGCGGCTCTGGCGAAGGTGCCGTCTTCGAGCTGCATATCGACTTCGACAGTCGGGTTTCCACGGGAATCCAAAATTTCTCTTGCGTGCAGATCAGTAATTGCTGCCATTGTTCTTACTCCTTTGGTTTTTGTATTTGATGTATAGTTCATGAAACCGGAAATCTCATAAGTATAAATGAGAGCGAATCCCTTTAGAACCATCAGGACCCGTTGCCCCTCTTTCTCTTATTTTCCAGCCTTTTCATAAATACTGAGGAAATCCTCGGGTTTGAGGCTTGCGCCGCCAATGAGAGCTCCGTCGATGTCTTTTTCTTTGAGGAAATCAGCGATATTTTCACTCTTGACGGAACCACCGTAGAGGATGCGGATATCGGAGGCGGCTTTCTTGCCCGCGATGTCCTTCACCGTCTCACGGATGAAAGCACAGACCGCTTCCGCATCTTCGGCCGTCGCAGCCACTCCGCTGCCGATAGCCCAGATGGGCTCATAGGCGATGACAAAAGAGCCCACATCCTTCTTATCGATGTCCCAAAGTGCACTGCGGATCTCCGAAGCGATGCGCTCCTCGGTCTGACCATTCTTTCTCTCTTCTGCTGTTTCGCCGACGCAAAGGATCGGTGTCATGCCATGTTCCTTGACGGCCTTCACCTTGCGAGCGATGAATTCATCGCTCTCACCCAGGATCTCACGGCGTTCCGAATGACCGCAGATGACATAGCTGCAGCCGAGGCCTTTCAGCATGGCCGGAGATATCTCTCCGGTGAATGCGCCCTTCTCTTCCGGATACACATTCTGCGCGCCCCAACGGACCGAGGTGCGGGCGAGGAAAAAATTCGTCAGCGGCAGGTCAGTGAACGGCGGGCAGATGAGCATTTCCACGCCCTCTTTCTTCTGCAGTTTGAAATGCTTGAAGAAGGCCTCCGCCTCTTCGACCGTGCAGTTCATTTTCCAGTTTCCTGCGATAAGGATCTGTCTCACGGGGATCACTCCTTATCCGCCAGGATAGATACGCCCGGAAGGACCATGCCCTCGAGCATTTCCAGTGAAGCGCCGCCACCGGTAGAGACGTGGGAGAATTTGTCTCCGAGCCCAAGCTCATCGACGACCGTGGGAGAATTTGTCTCCGAGCCCAAGCTCATCGACGACAGAGGCTGATCCCCCGCCGCCGATGACGGTGGTCGCATCGAGATCAGCCATCGCTCTTGCGATGGTGAAGGTGCCTTTCGAGAATGGTTTCATTTCAAAGACGCCCATCGGCCCATTCCATACGACAGTCTTCATCTTTTTCAAAGTTTCCACATAGAGCTCGATGGTCTTCGGCCCGATATCGAGCGCCATCCATGGGTCCTGAAATTCTTCTTTGGAGAGGACCTTGGTATTCGCATCTTCCGCGAAGGCATCGCCTGCCATGAAGTCGACCGGCAGCATGATCTCGCTGCCCATATCATGGGCCTTCTTCATGAGGTTTCTGGCGAGATCGAAACGATCCTTGTCCTGCAGGGATTTGCCCATGTCGTAGCCTTCCGCTGCGACGAAGGTATTCGCCATGCCGCCGCCGATCAGGATGACATCGGCTTTTTCCATCAGATTCGCGATGACCTGGATCTTGTCGCTGATCTTCGCGCCGCCGATGATGGCAGCGAACGGACGCTCCGGCTTTTCGATAACGCCATCAAGGAAATCGATCTCCTTCTTGAGAAGCAGTCCGGATACCATCGGCATCAGTTTGCCGACACCGGCAATGGATGCATGGCTTCTGTGCGATACACCGAATGCGTCATTGACCGCCAGGTCGCAGCCTTCGACCAGGGCTTTTGCAAAGGCCGGATCATTCTTTTCTTCTTCTTTATGAAAACGAAGATTTTCAAGGAGAAGGACTTCGCCCGGTACAAGCGCTTCCTTTTTCTCCTTTGCTTCTTCGCCGATGCAGTCAGAGGCGAATTTCACATCCATGTGCAGCAGTTCGGAAAGGCGCTTAGCGACCGGCGCAAGAGACAGGTCCGGCTTCACTTCGCCCTTCGGACGGCCCATATGGCTCGCAATGACGAGGGCAGCGCCATGGTCAAGAAGCCAGCGCAGCGTCGGCAGGGTCGCCACGATGCGGCGGTCATCGGTGATATGACCTTTCTTGTCATGCGGCACATTGTAGTCCACGCGGATATAGACGGTCTTGCCTTCCGGTTTCAAATCATAAATGGTCTGCTTATTCATTCTTACAGTCCTTTCGATGCGACGAATTTAACGAGGTCGATGATTCTCATGGAGTAGCCCCATTCGTTATCATACCAGGCAATGACTTTGACCAGATTTCCTTCCATGACCATGGTGAGCAGGCTGTCGACGGTGGGGCTGACATCAGGGGTCTTGAAGTCGGAAAAAAAGAGGGGGTCACC
>FR879610.1:40632-51565 GCA_000434475.1 Dialister sp. CAG:486 | reverse complement strand
CGGTTCATCGGTGTAGGCGAGGATGCCCTTCAATTCACCTTCTGCCGCCGCTTTGAGTGCTGCATTGATCTCTTCCTTCGTAGCCGGCTTTTCGATCTCAGCGACGAGGTCAACCAGGGATACATCCGGGGTCGGTACACGGATCGCAAGACCATTCAGCTTGCCCTTGAGTTCCGGAATGACGATGCCGATGGCTTTGGCTGCGCCCGTGGAAGTCGGGATGATATTTTCCGCTGCCGCTCTGCCGCGTCTGGCATCCTTCTTGTGTGCCTTTTCCAGGATCGCCTGGTCATTCGTGTAGGAATGAACCGTGGTCATCAGACCGCGGACGATGTGAAATTTTTCATTCAGCACTTTGACCACCGGAGCGAGGCAGTTCGTGGTGCAGGAGGCATTGGAAATGATATTGTCCGTTTCCGGATCGTAGGTGTTTTCATTGACGCCCATCACGATGGTCGCATCATCATCCTTGCCCGGCGCAGTGATGATGACCTTCTTCACAGTGCCTTTGATATGCTTGCCGGCACTTTCTTTATCTTTCAGCTTACCGGTGGATTCGACGACGATCTCGACGCCGTACTTGCTCCAGTCCAGATGTTCCGGATCGCGGTCAGAGAAGACATGGACTCTCTTGCCATCAATGATGAGATCATCGCCATCGATCTTGACGTCCTTGCCAAGTCGGCCATGGACAGTATCATATTTCAGAAGATACTCTGCAGTTTCCACGCCGCTCGGGTTATTGATAGCGACCACTTCCAGATCATCTCTATCCAGAAGTCCGCGGAATACCAGTCTGCCAATTCTGCCAAAACCATTGATACCGATCTTTGTCATCTTATATACCCTCCTGTAACTGAACCTGCTTTTGAAGCAGCTCTTCTGAGGCGCCGTGCAGAGAAACCCCTTCACCGACAGCCTAAAACATGCGGGCTCGATGGGATATCTTCTTTCGAACCGCCCGCACTGTAAAACCGATACAAAAACCTCCCGCCCGCTTCCATTTCTCTTGCTCCATACAGAAGAAATCGGGCGAAACATTACGACTACAGTATATCACGCCGGCTTTAATACTACAATATCTCTTGCAAGATTTCTATTTAAGTATACTCTTTTAAGTAAAAAGAGTGTCAAATAAACTCAAAAATGCCTGCAGTCACCTAGTCAGGGTGAGAAGCTGCGGACCTCACCCCATCAGCTTTCGTTGATCACGCCGCGATAAGGCGTGATGGGTCGGGGCATGTGCCTGTCGCTCTCTTCCGCTGTACCTGTCCCCGTCAGCGAAAACTGCGACCGGCGCCTCTCACTATCCCATTTCCAAGGAATCACCAAGCGTTCCAAACTCGTTCATCCTGATTTTCATCCTTTCTTTCCAAAAACGCATCGACCTTTCCATTTCGATGACTTTTTTGAAAGAATTTACCGTTTCTACATTCCATTGTTAGAAAGAAACGGCTATAATATGCATAGACAGAATGAAATAGATGAATATGTTCCTCCTCCCGATCATCGGTTCTTTCAATCGTTATGAGGTCTTACTCTTGTCTTTCAATATGGCAAGAGATCCTCTGTGCCGATCAGGGAGCAGCCGTTACCTTTACTTCCCACTTTTCCCGAAAGGAGTACCCTCTATGTCCTGGAATACAAAAATCACAAAACTCTTAGGTATCGACTATCCGATCATTCAGGGCGGCATGGCCTACATTTCTGACGGTGTCCTCGCAGCTGCTATGAATCATGCCGGATGCGCCGGCGTCATCGGAAGCGGCGGCTTCTCTGTCGATGAGATCCGTGACCACATCCGTCAGGCGAAGGACATCTTAGGCCCGGGCAAATGCTTCGGCGTGAACCTCATGCTGCAGATGCCGAATAAAGATGATGTCGCACAGCTCATCTGCGATGAGAAAGTCCCCTTCGTCACCATCGGCGCCGGAAACCCTGTCCCCTATTTCGACCCCTTCCATCATGCCGGCGTGAAATGCATCCCCGTCGTGCCGAATGTCAAGCTCGCCCATCGCGTACAGGACGCAGGCGCCGATGCCCTCGTCGTCGAAGGCATGGAAGCCGGCGGCCATGACGGCAAGATCACCCTCATGGCTCTTCTCGAAAACGTCCTCCCCGAGATCGAGATCCCGGTCGTCGCAGCCGGCGGCATCGTAGACGGACGCGCCATCGCCGCAGCCCTCCTCATGGGTGCCTCGGGCGTACAGATGGGCACCCGTTTCCTTCTCTCCGAAGAATGCCGCCTCCATCCAAACGCCAAGCAGGCCATCATCGACGCTGCCGACACCGACTCCGTCGTGACAGGCTTCACTACCCGAGATACCGTCCGCGGTCTTAGAAATCCATTCTCTGAAAAATACCTGAAACTCGAATACAGCGGTGCGGCGCAGTCCGAGCTCACCGCCCTCGCCGCTGGAACGAACCGCAAAGCCGTCATCGACGGTGACACAGAGAACGGCTTCGTCTTAGCCGGCATGTCCCTCACCCACCTCACGAAAGTACAGCCCGTGCAGGAAATCGTAGAAGAACTCGTGAGTGAAGCAGAAAGAAGACTCGCCGCAGCACCGAAATTGATTTAAGGAAATGTTGATCAAATCACTGCATCTGATTTTACATGCATTTGAAAAGCCCCCATTGACATCGTCGACGGGGGCTTTTAATAGCTTCATTTTAAGGAAACGCAACATCCTGCATCGATTTCGGAAGTGCGTGAAGAATTTGCATTTTTAACTTTCCTTGAAGGTACACCGGATTCAAACGACTCTTCGTGTATTGGAAAGGGGTTCCTGCCGTCTCCGTCACCAGAAGTGTTGTAAAATATCTCTCCCAGCTAAAGAACCTCGTGCTATCGGCATAATTTTCAGGCGCACGTAGTATGTCCTGTACAGCGTGCGTAGAAAGAAACCCCGACCGCAGAATGAGCCATTCGAAAGACTCCGGCAAATACAGAATGATGTGAGAATGCCGTTCTATATAAGCATGAACTCTCATCATCTCGGCCCCAAACGCTGCTCCGTCTGCGATGACACAAATATTTCGTTCGCTATCACTCATAGATTTGAGCTTTGCAAATACATTGGATTTCCCCTGTGCACTAAGACAAGTACATCCTGTTTCTTCTGCCATGCCATGGAAAAACTGGAATCCGGAATTGGAGTCTTCTGTAAGCAGGATTTCAATCGGCAAATCCACTGTCTGCCGAGCAGAATAAATCTGATACATCTCCTGATACGTTTTCTCTGCATGCTGATACTTCCCAGAAGATGTGAGTCCATAAATTTCATCCACGCTGTAAGGCAGATTGTACAAACTTTCTCGCGTAATCAAGACGAAATAATTGTCCGATCCCTTCACCATTTCTGCAAAGCGCTGGCTGGTGATAAAAGAATTCCCTTCATCGATAAAAATGATATATCCAGAAAGGTTTTTCAAAATAAGCTCCCAGTCCGGCCCTTCCAAGATGCGGCACGGCTTCGCGCAGTCCACATGGATACCGCTTGACTCCTGCAGATTCATATACTGGCGTAGCATGTCAATCAGCGTCGTCTTCCCCGTGGCACTGTCCCCCTGGATGATGGTGATATTTCTCTTGATCTCAAGTGCATAGTGAAGACGACGGTTTTGCACAATGATACGATACCGGCCCGTCATACATAATCACCTGCGATTTCTACAAATTCATTCATTGAGTGAATCACAGTATGCGTATTCAGTATTTCCAAGGAAAACGGCTTCTCGCCAAAATTCATGATATGACGCAGATTGATCGTGAGCTCTTTCTCCTCGGCGATTTTCAAAATCCACAGCGCGCAATTATCCCCGCAAGCCGATGCATTGAAAACCGCCCCGCTTTCATCAAAAGCCAGCAGCAGCAAAGTCTTGACCCCGCCGGAAAGCGCCTTTGGGGAAATCGGCCCCAGCACAGGGCTCTCAATGAGATGGGCACTGATCACGTGTGACCGATCGATGTCCTCGATCATCTCCCGGCCCAAAGGATTCACGAGCCAGCTGTCTTCATAGCTGTTATCAAAATAGACCGGCGGATGGTATATCGCCTTCTCCATCGTCCCCAGATATATATGAAGCATCCTGTACTTCCTTTCCCTTGCAATCGAAATTATGTGTTTTCTATATATTATCATAAAGACAACCGCCTTGGAAAAGAAATCCATTCTCCCCAAAAGGAAAACACACTGCATCCGAAAGCGCAGAGTGCTCCCCCCTATTTTCTAAAAACGAAGAGATGCTCATGCGCGATGAGGAGGAAATTATATTTCACACTGTTCGTCTTCCAAAATCCCGTCGCGCGGCAGTTGTGCTGGGTCTTCACGATGAGCTCTTTCAGTGTGAAACCGGCGGCTAGAAAGCGCTCCATGACTTGGAAGCTGAGGGGGATCATACAGCCCTTCTGCCTCATATCCCCCATGAGGACGGCGCAGAATTTGTCTTTCTTCAAAACGCGATAGCTTTCCCCTGCCACCTTCTCCATTTCAGCAAGGAACGCCTCGCCCCTCAAGTGGGAGAGGTCACCCGCGAGATCTTCGCTGTAGCGGATGATATCCGCATACGGCGGGTGCGTGCAAATGAAGTCTATCGAGGCATCGGGAAGAAAATCCAAATGCCTCGCATCGCCTTCCCGGATAATGATTTTTCCCGCATTTTCGAAGGGGAACTCGCATTTCTCATGGCACCTGGAAAGCGCCGCGGGATTCACATCGAGGCCGATGCAGTTCCTATGAAGGAGCTTCGCCTCGACAAGCGTTGTCCCGCCGCCGGCAAACTGGTCGAGCACCCAGTCGCCTTCTTTGGAGTAGCGAAGGAGAAGATTTCTGGGAATGTAGGGAGACCAGTTGCCACGATATTTCGCATCATGCGTCGCCCAGCTCCCGCGCTCGGGGAAATCCCAGACAGTATTCATCTCGAGTTCGAAGTTTTCGGGCTCCCATTTGATCTTTTTCATGCAGCGCCTCGCTTCCTCAGCTCGTCCAGCACTCCATTTTCCAAGTCTTGAATGTTGTACACCGTATCCAATACATCAAATGTTTCTCGCAGATTTCCTCTGGCGCTCCGCCAACCTTTTCCATCAGTAAACCACAAAAAGGTCACGCCGCGGATGGTTTTCACCTCATTGGCAATGGTCTTATAACTACGCGCAGTCTCATTCAGCTTAGACCCACCGCTTGTGTAAAAGTTTGTTTCGATCACATATAGCTGGTCAGGCATTTTGATCACATAGTCAAATCGCTTCTCGGCTTTCCCATCATTGGAAATGGCAGATAAATCAATCCCCCATTTCTGATGAATTTTAGTGATCGTCATTTCTTTGAAATACGTCTCATCTCTTCGAAATCCCGCCTTCTGAATGAATTTTTCTACAAGATCTTCCATCAGATGTCCGCCTCGGTTCTTTCTCCCATTTGAGTCAAGCCCTGTTTCCACCCCCGTCACATAATCCAGCAGATTGCGAATGTGGTGATTCTGCATCAACTGAAAAAGTCCAGTCTTTCGCATGAATGTCTTGTACTGCTCGATGGTATCGCTCATCGTCTTAAAATGATACGTAAATGCGCCATCCTCATCCATCGCATAGATTTCGTTGCTTCGAACAGCCAAAAGAATCGGAATACACTTCAGCGTCTCCGGATATCGGGTTACAATTTTTTCGAAGTCGGCTTCTATCTGCTTTGATCCAATGAGTGAATTCAGTATATTCAGCTCCACCTTTACATCTGCTATATTTCGGTAAATCTTATCGAAATCAATGTAGTACTGATAGCTGGCGATGCTATCTCGGAAGGAGTCTAACCATACATCGAAATCTCGTCTCATTCCGACCACCCCTTCCAACCATACGATATCAGCACTTCATTGATCTTTCCCCGCTTCGTTCCTTGGCTGTTCACACTACGGGACGCCCGTACCGTGACAAGGTCATACTCTTTATATAACTCGCGGATTTCAGGACAGTCTGAATTCGACTGCAGGAATGGAATGCCACGCGAGCGAAGGGCATCACACGCTTCCTTCAGCGCCACCTGCTCCTCGTAGCTGAAGCCCTGCTCCGTATAGCTCGTAAAGGAAGAGGACGATGAAATCGGCATGTACGGCGGATCCAGATACACGAAGTCCCCCGCTTTCACACCCTCGAGGATATCCCGATAGTCGCGGTTCTCTATCCGGATATCTTTCTCCCGGAAATAGACGGACACCACGCGAAGCATCTCTGCATTCACAATATTCGGATGTTTGTAGCGTCCGAAAGGCACGTTAAACTGCCCCTTCGAATTCACTCGAAAGAGCCCGTTGTAACATGTCTTATTCAGATACAGAAATCGCGCCGCCCGCTCGACCGCGGAAAGCCTATGGTAGCTTTCTGTCCGGTCCCAGCTGCGCACTTCATAGTAATACTCCTTGCTGTTCTGCTCCGCATGATATGCCAGACAGGAAATCAATGCCTCCACATCTTCCTTGATGACGCGGTAAACATTGATCAAATCCCTATTGTAATCATTGATGACAGCTTTGTCCGGCAGCAGGGAGAAAAAGACAGCACCCCCCCCCGAAAAAAGGTTCGACATATCGTGTGTAAGGGACGGTTTCCACGCGAGGCAGTATCTCACGCAGCAGCTGCCGCTTGCCGCCCACCCATTTCAATACCGGACCAATCACTTGACTTTCTCTCATAGCTTCTCCTTTCAGAAATAGAATATTTTCGATCTATTGTACTATTGATCTCTGCTATGAGTCAACGCAAAAAGCCCTTTCTCGAATGGGAAGGGGCTGGTGACTGGTGACTAAAAGACATCAGACTCTTGTATCATCATTTCGAGCGAAGCGAGAAATCTTTGTCATTTGCGGCCTGCAACTCACGCTTTCCCCACATGGGCCGCGCACCTCTCCGCTTTCCTCCTCTGTCTTTCATACCTCCCATCAGACTCCCATATCGTCATTTCGAGCGAAGCGAGAAATCTTCCTTGCAGGCCGGTAAACGATGTATGTGTGAAAGCAGGGATGAGTGGCAGGTAACTGGTGGTTAGGATTTAGTAGCTAGGGATTAGGCTTGCGATCCGAGAAAACCGCTATTATTTATACTTCGCGGCGCTTCTATATTTTTATGCGCCGCACCACCATTTCGCATTTCTCATTTCTAATTTCTCATTCAAGCGAGGCTTTCGCAAACAAGCAAGGAGCAGCACACCCCATAGGCTAACCCTGAACCCTGAACCCTGAACCCGAAGCGATGTTACCACGTCTGTGAATCAGTGGTAACATCGCTTTCTATTATCTGTTATGTCCGAAGAAGGTTTTCGCGACTTCAGGGAATGAGATGTAGCTCAGGAGGTCTTCCATGGAGGCATTCGGATAGCCGTCTTCAGCGAGGCGTTTCCGATAGGTATCGAGCGCAGGCGGGATCATATCCGCCGGACGGCAGGTGATGGGCTCCTGATTTCCGATGGCGAGGCGTTTCACTTCCGGATCGATGGGGCCCGGTGTGCGGCCATACTTTCCCGCGACAAGGTTTCTGACTTCCTGCGGAATCATCTTGTAGCGTCCGAGGACGACATTCATGACGGCCATGGTGCCGACGATCTGGCTCGTCGGGGTGACGAGCGGCGGGTATCCGAGTTCTTTTCTGACACGCGGCATTTCAGAGAGAAGCGCATCGTATTCATCAGCGACGCCCATTTCCTTCATCTGGTTCAGAAGATTCGACAGCATACCGCCCGGGATCTGGGAAGAGAGGATCTTGGGGTCGATGGAAATATTCGTATTCAGATGGAAATCTTCTTCCAAATCTTTTTTGACGCGCTTGAAATAATCCGCCACTTCGCCCAGTCGTTCCAGATCCAGCCCGGTATCGTAGTCTGTCCCTTTGAGGGCTGCCACGATGGACTCGGTGCAAGGCTGGCTGGACGCACAGGAGAAGGGCGAAATCGCGGTGTCGATGATGTCGACGCCGGCTTCGATGGCTTTGAGATAGGTCATATCGCCCAGCGCTGAGGTGAAATGGGTGTGAAGCTCGATGGGGATGTGGATTTCTTTTTTCAGTGCCTGAATGAGCTTGTAGGCATTGTACGGGAGAAGGAGTCCCGCCATGTCTTTGATGCAGATGGAGTCAGCCCCCATTTCTACGAGTTCCTTCCCCAGCTTCACAAAGTCCTCGTCTTTGTGATAGGGACTCACGGTGTAGACGATGCAGCCCTGGGCATGCGCGCCAGCTTCCTTGGTTGCACGCATGGCGGTCTCCAGATTTCTCGTATCATTCAGTGCATCGAAGATACGAATGATGGAAACGCCGTTATCCACGGACCGCATGATGAATTCACGGACTACGTCATCTGCCATGGGATGATAGCCGAGAAGGTTCTGCCCGCGAAGCAGCATCTGGATCGGGGTTTTGAGATTCTTTTTGAGAAGACGGAGCCGCTGCCATGGGTCTTCATTCAGAAAACGCAGGCAGACGTCAAATGTCGCCCCGCCCCATGCTTCGATGGCATGGTAACCGATGCTGTCCATTTTCTCAAGGATCGGCAGCATATCGACGATGCGCATGCGGGTCGCCGCCAGAGACTGCTGTCCATCGCGCAATACCGTTTCTGTGATTTTCACTGATTTCTTAGCCATAGTGATACTCCATTCTTGTGCTTGTCACAACGTGCATTCATGTTGTCATGAATATAACACGGCTAAGAAAATAAATGAAATTTATAATGCTAATGATTGTATTAGGAAGTTTTATGGCCAATCATTAAAAAGGTTCAAGGTTAGCCTCGGGGGGCGGCGCATTTCGTCATCCTGAGCGGCGAAAAACGTCGTATATCAAAAAAATGGCTTATCTGAAAATATGAGAACTGAGTTGAGGGATCTAAGCACCGCGAAGTTTTGAAACCATCGGTTTTCTCGTATCGCAAACCTAATCCCTAGATACTAATTCCTAGTCATCAGTTACTAGAGATCACAAATCCTTAGTCACTCGTTTTTAACAACTTTATGAATTCCTTCACCGCCGCCGGTGTATAGGATCCGTGCGGCAGGAGCAGGCGGTAGCGTCGGATGGCGTAGCGGGAGCGGAATGTAAAGAAACGGATGTGCTGCTCAGTCCCATCGACAAGGCGGTCGCTCAGGAAGGAGGCGCCGATGCCGGCAAGCGCAAGGCGATAAGCGGTGACGAGCTGCGGTACTTCGATATATCTCTTGGGATTCACCCCTGTTTCTTCAAAAATTTTCAGGCTGCGCGCCCCGAGATTGATATGCGCATCGATGGCGATGAAAGGAATCTCGGGAAAATCGGATAGCTCCACCTGAGGAGCATCTTTTGCCAGATGGCGCCCTGCGGCTACATCCCCTGCCGAGAGAGCCTTGGAAAGCAAGGTCTCCGGCAACGCAAAGTGCGAGGGCAGGGCGAGCAGGATATGGTCACTGAAGCTCTCGTAGTTCTCGAATTCCTGAATGACGGATTCGTCGCAGCTGAATGTAAAATCAAGCTTATGTTCTTTCAAAAGGTTGATCAGCTGGTCCGAGCTCGTTTCCTCCATGCGGATATGGATGTGCGGGAAGCGGCGCGTGAAGCGCGTGATATAGGGTGGGAGCAGGTACGCATTCATATAGTTCGTCCCGCCAAGACAGATGTCCCCGCTCATGAGGCCGTGCAGGTCATCGATCTGCTGTTTCATTTCCTGCTCGAGGAGCATTTCTTTTTTGATATAGGAAATATACATCTCACCCACAGGCGTCAGCGTGAGCGGACGCTGCCCGCGGTGGAAGAGCGCGGCTCCGATCTCCTTCTCTACTTTCCTGATGGCAATGCTCAAAGCCGGCTGTGTGACAAAGAGCGCTTCCGCTGCTTTCGAAAAGCTGCCATTGACATAGACCTGATATATATATTTTTTCTCCAGCTCCATAATATAAATCTCCTTTATGAAAGCATTAGTATGATTAAATTGATTATATAATGCATAAAGCGTATAGTAAAGGCCATCAATGAGAAAAAGGTATGTTCGAAGGTCAGAGTTCAGAAAAACTGATGTAACGGATCCGACACATCCTGTCGGTCCTACAGGGATGGAACGGTGCCTGGGATGGATGAAACGCACTCCCTCCTCTTTGCGCCTTCAGGATCCACGGAAATCCGATCATATCCATTGGATTCCCTGTAACGCCCCCTTCGAGAAAGGATGATCCCTATGCCAAATACAATGTACCAGGTCTCTACACTGCAGGCCCTCATGATGGGAGACTACGAAGGACACATATCCATTCGTGCGCTTTTAAAAAAAGGCGATACAGGGCTCGGCACCTTTGACAGTCTTCACGGAGAAATGATCCTGCTAGATGGCATCTGCTATCGGGCGCTCGAAGATGGCCATGTGGAGGTCTCGCAAGAAGAAGACCGCTCCCCTTTTGCCGTCGCTTCTTTTCTGAAAGAGGACGACGCTTTCCCTATCAGTGCCCCTGATTTTTCTGCGCTGCAGCAGGCGCTCAATGCAAGACGCATTCGTCAGGGAAAGAATAATATCTGCCTTTGCCGCATAGATGGCGACTTTGAAGAAATCAAAGCACGCTCGGAAGTCCCGCAGACAAGGCCGTACCGTCCGCTTGCGGTCGCCATGAAGACAGACCAGCGGGAATTTACCTTCGAACATGTATCGGGCAGTCTCGTCTGTGTCTATTTCCCGCCCTACATGGATAAGCTGAATATGGCAGGCTGGCATATCCATTTCATTTCCAAAGACAGGCGTCATGGCGGTCATGTCTTTGGTCTATCCCTGACCAAAGGCAGCGCGCGCCTCGCGTCTCTCCCCTCTTTCGAACTTGCCATCCCGCAGGAATCCGATTTCCAGCATCTCGATCCCACGGTCTCGAAAGAAGATATCGAAGCGGTAGAAGGGAAGAAGGCGTAACGTGTTCAAAGGGTTTTATGGATGCTCTG
>FR879610.1:0-40604 GCA_000434475.1 Dialister sp. CAG:486 | reverse complement strand
GCTCTGGGGAAACGCTGATTCAATCGCAGAGTCAGCTTCTACAAGAATTTTTATACATAGCTTCGTCATAGCCTTCCTTAAATAGCTCGCTATTCGCGTCAGGTGATTCCTCGCTATGCATAAAAATTCAAGAGTAAAATCTGACAACGATTGAATCAGTGTTTCCCTGAGTTTCCCATAAGTAAAATGACACGGCGTATCTTTTTATGCGCCGCCTTTCCCCTGCACATCTCGAACCTTTCACGACTCATTCCTCATATCAAAAAGGAGCCCTCATGAAGCAATTACTATCCATCATCGCACACAATCGTCCGGGTGTGCTCTCCAAGATCACCGGACTGATCTCGCGCCGCGGCTACAATATCGACAGTCTGATGAGCGGCACCACAGAAAAACCGGGCTATGCCCGCCTTACGATCACCGTCGATGCGGATGACCGCACCGTAGATCAGATCTCCCGCCAGGTCGAAAAGATCAGCGAAGTCGAGAAGATCACAGTCCTCAAAAAAGAAACAAGCGCCCTTCGCAGCATGCTCCTCATCAAGGTGCACGCCGGTGATAAGCGGATGGAGATCCTGCAGCTCGCCGCTGCTTTCCGCTCCCATGCCATCGACATCACCGGTGACAGCATGACATTCGTGAATACCGGTAGCGAAGACAAGCTCCATGCGTTCGTGAATGCCCTTCGCCGTTACGGCATCGTCGAAATGGTCCAGACAGGCGTCGTCGCTCTGGCTCGCGGTGATGAAGCTTTGATTTTAGATGGCTCTCGCTATGAATGGCCTGAGCAGTATGACCCTGCAGGAGGTAAATGAGATGAAATTGACAGGTGCAGAAGTCATGGTCAAATGCCTTGAGGCAGAAGGCGTTTCCACTATTTTCGGTTATCCGGGCGGCGCTATCCTCCCCTTCTACGATGCCCTGCGTGATGAGACATCGATCCGCCATATCCTGACCGCGCATGAGCAGGGCGCAGCGCACGCTGCCGACGGCTATGCCAGAGCGAGCGGTACTGTCGGTGTCTGCTGCGCGACCTCCGGCCCCGGGGCGACGAACCTCGTCACCGGCCTTGCGAATGCTTTCCTCGACTCGATCCCGGTCGTCGCCATCACCGGACAGGTGAAGCGCAGCACCATCGGCCACGATGCCTTTCAGGAAGTCGACATCTGCGGCATCACTATGCCGATCACGAAGCAGAATTTCCTTGTGAATAAGCCGGAAGAACTGGAACAGACCATGCATCTTGCCTTCCAGATCGCCAGAAGCGGACGTCCGGGGCCTGTACTGATCGATGTACCGAATGATGTGCAGAAAGCCATGATCGAGTATCAGGGAAGAAAGCTCCCGGCCCTCTCTCCGAAAGCCCCCGATCCCATGCGTATCGATCTTGCCATTGATGCCCTCAGCAAAGCCAAACGCCCAGTCATGTTCGTAGGCGGCGGCGTCGCCATTTCCGGCGCCCAGTATGAAGCCGTGCATCTCGCGGAAAAGCTGAATCTCCCCTGCGCGAGCACCCTCATGGGACTCGGCTGTATCAGCTCCTACCGCAAGCAGTACCTCGGCATGGCTGGTCTTCACGGACATGAACGTGCGAACCGCACACTCGCCGAAGCGGATGTCATTCTTGCACTAGGCAGCCGTTTCAATGACAGAGAAACGGGTGACCGCGCAACGTACAGCCAAGGCAAGACCATCATCCATGTCGATATCGACCCCGCTGAATTTCATAAAAATATAGACAGCCGCATTCATATCGCAGGTGATATGCGTACCATCATCAATATGCTCGAAAGAGGCTCCTCTCCTCATGACATTTCCGCATGGTGGGACAAGATCCTCACCTGGCCTTCGATGGATGAAGACTACGGGGATAATACGGCTCCCCTCTTCATTCAAGCGCTGAATCCGTTGCTCAAAGGGAAAGACTATCTCTGTGCCACCGACGTCGGACAGCACCAGATGTTCACCGCGCAGCATCTCAAAGTCGAGTACGCCCACCAGCTCATCACCTCCGGCGGCCTTGGCACCATGGGATTCGGACTGCCGGCTGCTATGGGCGCAAAGCTGGCGAAACCGGAAAAAACCGTTCTTCTCGTAGCCGGTGACGGCGGATTCAAGATGACAGGCAGCGAACTCTTCACCCTCGCCTCCTATCATATCCCGGTGATCGTTATCGTTTTCAACAACAGCGGCCTCGGCATGATCCGCCAGCTGCAGCAGACCGGATATAACGAACGCTACATGGCATGCAATCTTCCATCGTATGTAGACTTCGTGAAATATGCAGCCGCTTTCGGCCTTGCCGGTGAACATGTCTCCACGCCGGATGCGCTCGTCTCCGCGGTAGAAAAAGCCATGAAGATGGATCAGCCTTACGTCATCGAGACAGCCATCCCGCCCAAAGACATGGTCGTCCCTATGGTCGCAGCCGGAAAAGGCATCGACGTCTTCGTCCCGGGGCTCGGAGAAAAGGACATCGATGTAAAGGATTCGTGATGAGTGTCTGGCGGCTAGGGATGAGGCGACAAATGACAGTTGTCAAGTGTCAGATGCCTAACGTCTGATATCTGATCTCTGACTTGTTCGTATCCTCCTTTCGGCCTGCCCATGGGGCTTCCCTGTTCACACGGATCCGCACACAAAAAACTCCATGCCTTCGCATGGAGTTTTTTCTTTGCGGATATGACTCAGTTTCTCATTCATTAATGATACATGATTTCTAGCATGTCTCCCATATTAGCGCACAAAACTGGACTCACATCTGCTGCTTAAGGAAACATTGATTGAATAGCCGAATCTGATTTAGAAATCAAAGGAAGCGGACAAGATGAAAGATCTTGGCGAGGAAAGAAGAAGTTTATTGTCCTGACCTGGCTGAAGTGCCCAATAGCTGCGGTTGAATACATTGTAACAGCCAGCAGACAGAGTCACAGGCACATCCCCCCAGCTGGTTTTGTATTTTGCAAAGAGATCCACTACGGTAGATGACGGTACTTCTAATTCTGTTTTATCGGTTCTATTAATAATGCCTTTCCCCACATAGTTCATGCGACCGGAAATGCTCCAGTCCGCATTTGGCATATATTCCATTCCCAATACAGCACTCCATTTCGCAGAACTATCCGTATGGCAGCCATCATAAGTACCACCTTCTACTTTAGCATTCAAATATTCAAAGCCACCAAAAACATTCCATTTTTTAGCGATTTGTCCTGTGATATTGAAGTCGATGCCTTTGTAATGATTCTTACCATCCAGTAAATAGAAAGTTTTCCCCTGCTTTTTCACATCCAGATACTGCGGCTGTGTGGTATCAAAATAGGAAATAGTAGCATACATTTTATCCCATTTATATTTCACGCCAACTTCCTTCTGTGTCACTTTCACAGCATCCAGGATTTCGCCATTATTCTGATACGTTGGGTCGGAAACCGGTACGCCTCTCGTAGTAGATTTTGCATAGGCACCATAGAAAGACAGATTTTCATTTGGCTGATAAGAAACACCGAAAGTCGGAGAGAACTGGTTGTCTTTGATGTTATTAGCCGCTTTCTTGCCTCTGTAATTCCCATGACGACGAGTACCAGCCGCTAAAATGGACCATTTCCCGGCTTTCATGGTATCCATGAAATTCAAGCTGGTATCCATTTCCTGGTACATGAACATTTTGCCCAGAGAATACGCATTATCAAAATCATAAATGGATGGCTTAAAATGAATACCGGTGTAAATATTCCCGGATACATGTTCATTGAACCCATCGATATGGGTATTGTTGTTATACATAATACGATGAGAACGATCCACAGAGAATACCAGGTTATGTTCTACAGCACCCGTATGGACCTTCCATTTCAAGCCAGCCTGCGCATATTTGTTTTTCAAAAGAAAATACTGAGACCAGATCTTTGTTTTCTTAATATCTCCCATATCATCAATCGTAATTTGGCTTTTATAAATCATACGCCGATTGGTCATATCATTCATTCCTGCATTGAGGAACCAGCTCAAGTTGTCATTTATTTTCTGCTCGTGGTTTAGGGTCGTCTGCCAGCCATACCAGTCACTGTACATGGCATTGGGATCATCATAACTCTTGCTGGCATCGGGAGCCTTAGGCACCCAACGAGAATTGCGGGAAATCGCGAAGCGTCGTTCTGTGCCGTTCAATCGTTCATCCACATAACCCGCATAGAAATTGGTTTTGCTTTTTTCCGTTTCATGAGACACATCTACAGAGATATTGTTCTTCTCTCTTCTGGCTCCTGAAATAGACATCCCGCCTTTATCATGCATGCCATATACACGGACACCCCAAGATCCATCACTTCCCAGTTTAGTACGGCTGATATCAAACTGTTCCCCCCAGTCACCATAGCCACTGTTAGACAGGGTCACATGATTGAAATCTGCTTCACCGGCCCGTTTGGTGTAGAGGTACACAGACCCAGGCTGCCCACCATCCGGTCCATTATCGGATTGCACAGAACCAGAGAGCGTCGCTGCAGGTCCTACCAATACATCTGCCCGTTCAATGGTGTTTGTAACTGGCCCAATGCACATGGTGTAGAAACTAGGAATATTATTCAAATACATGGCAGAACCATTCGCGAGCATGCCACGCATGGAAAAATCGGTCTTAATCAGCGAAGTCCCGGTGCGAATGGAGGGTACATTGGTGAGCACCTGTCCGATTTGTCCTGTAGGAGCAGCCATCATTTCGATGGATTTCGCTGAAATGCTCTGGGCCGTATAGGGCACTGTCATAATGTCCTGCTCCCCTGTCAATCCGAAAGAGGTTTCTTCTCTTTCGAAACCACTGGGCAATACTTTCGCTTCCACTTGATCTTTCTCTGCAGTGACAATGACTTCGTCCAATGTATTGCTGAATGCGGCTTGTCCACTGATTCCCCCAGTCAATGCCAATACAGCCGTCAAAGCCATAACCAATTTTCTTTTCCCTGTCATCCTAGATTCCTCCCAGATAATTAACAGAATGTTTGAAACAAAAAGCGCTTCACTAAATATAATGTACTATTTTATTGACGATTTTACAAATTTGAATTATTGAATGAATGATTCAAATTTGTAAAAGTATTATCTCACTACAGGACATCGCCCGACTTTATTATAGTTTACGAATAGAAACAGAATAACCGTACTCATAACGGATCTTCTGATTTGTTAACCCATCAAAAAGCAGTAGACCTCTCGTGGTCTACTGCTTTTATTAAATAGCAGGGAAACAAATCACCCGTTTGGCTTCTTTGACATAAACCATTTTTACAGGGATCTTATACATGTCAGAGAGATGCATTTCATTGATCACTTCTTTTGTTTTACCACAAAGAAGTTGATGATGAATGAGAAGTCCCGTATGATCTCCCAGATACAGGGCATGGTCAGGCATATGGGTGGTGAGAATCACCGCTATGCCTCTGTCTGCTAATTTTTCTATCATTTGTATGCCCCGGTATTGATTCCCATAGTCGAGATGATTCGTAGGTTCATCCATGACAATCATATCTGGCTGCTGCAGAATGGCACGCGCAATGACTGCCTGCCGTTGCTGCCCGCCGGAGAGCGTATTGAAAGGTTGATCCCTTCTATCATAAATCCCCATCTCTGCCATAACAGTGTCTGCTCTGTCTTCATATTCTTTAGAAGGAGATTGGAATAAGCCCAAATGAGGGGCACACCCCAAAAGCACATAATCTTTTAGAGCGAAAGAGTAGGCATTATCCTGCATCTGGGGTACATAACCGATATGGCTGGTAAAATCACTCCCTGCCTCGAAGGCATCATATCGATTCCCTTCATCATCTTCAAAGAATACACTGCCTGTCTCAGGATGCAGGAATCCAATGATGCTCCGAAGCAAAGTGGACTTGCCCGCTCCATTGGCCCCTAGAATGGAAAATATTTCTCCTTTCTTTACCGTAAAAGAAACATTTTCCCATAAATGCTGTCCTTTCTGATACCCAAAGGACAAATTCTTCACTTCCAGTTTCATGATAACTTCATCCTCTGCCGTACCAATAAATAGAAATAGAAAGGCGCACCTACCAGGCCTGTCAAAATACTGAGCGGAATTTCTGCTTCCAGTGCTGCTCTGGATAAAGTATCAATAAAAAGAAGAAATAAGGCGCCAAGTACCATGGCAATGGGTAATAACTTGCGATTATCCGGTCCTACCATCATGCGAGAAAAGTGAGGAATGACCAATCCTACCCAGCCAATGGTCCCGGTGATACAAACGGAGCAGGCTGTCAGAATGGTAGCGCAAAGAATCACTGCATACCTGAGGAATCCGTTGTGTTTCCCTAACATATGATTTTCTTCTTCGGATAGTGTCAGAATATTCATCCGCCAGCGAATGAGCATCATGAAAATCATGCAAAGTAAGATAGGCACTCCGCTAGATAGCAAATTCGTCCAAACCACAGAAACAAGTGACCCCAGCTGCCAATATGTAATAGCAGGCAATTGGGTATCGCTATCTGCCAGGTACTTTATAATTCCCAAAAGAGAACCCGTGAGGCCACTCACAATAATGCCGGAAAGCACCAGCATAACAATAGAATTTTTCCCTATGATGCGTGGAATCGACACCGCCAGGAAAACAGCCAGAAGACCACCGGCAAAAGCCCCTCCCTGGACTCCTGCCTGAGAGAATCCAAGAAGAATGCACAAGGAAGCGCCTACACAAGCACCGGATGACACTCCCAGCATATCTGGTGCCACTAGAGGATTTTTAAATACGCTCTGGTAAGATGCCCCGGATAAAGACAAAGCGGCTCCAATCATCATAGCAGCTAAAGCCCGGGGGAGACGGAGTGTATAAATAACGCTGCTGGCTTGATTCGACCAATCCTGTACCATGGGATACAGAGGAGCCAGGATAATTTTCACCACATGAACAGGTGAAATATAATATCTCCCTAGACTGATACTGCACACCGCCATCATCAATAACGCAAAAATCAGCAGCATCATGAGAAAATGAAATTTCCTCTCCGTGATAGTATTCATAAGATCTCCTTCAAACACATATCATTCACCAGCGGCTATTTTGATTCTCTTTATCCGCAAAGATCATAGACAGATCTTCATCAGACAAATCATAATGCATGAAATCTTTATAAAAAGCCTTGGTATCTCTTCTCACATCAATATTTTTGAAAATTTCAGGTTGTAAGAGGGTGGCCAACCATTTCATCATGAGCGGTGTCTCTACCCCTGGTGCATCCCAGCGGTATATACCCATCGGTACTTTATATACGTGGTGATTCTGAACTGCCTTCACGGTACTCCAATCCTGTCCAGGAATTCTATTTTCATATAAATCGTCCGGAATAAAGGTATCAAAATTACTCAGAAGAATAATATCCGGATTGATGCGATACACTTCTTCCATTGAAATATCTTTGTTGCTGTCTGAGTTTGCTTCCTGCTCAAATGGATTGGCACCACCGCCAATTTGAATGGCTTCGTGAATAAAATTATTATTGCCTTGGAGACGCAGCTTGCTGTTTTTCAAAAACAGGATCGTTGGTTTATCTGCTTTTTCTACCTCTGCTTTGTGAGCTGTGATTTCACTATACGCATGATCATAGTAAGCATTGAGCTGTTTTGCCCGATCCTCTTTTCCAAGCATCTGCCCAACAATGAGGAAGCTCTTTTTCAAGGTATCTACACTGTCATTATTGATCATGACAGTAGGAATCCCGATTTGTTTCAGCTTATCGGCATCTTTTTCTTGATAAGACCAAAGCACAGCGCTGTCGATGCCTGCATTCGCTAAACTTTCCGCATGGATAGAAAAATCCTGTCCAATCATTTTGGCATCCAGTTGACCAAAGTGACTGTCCATTTTTTCCAGGAAGTGTCCTTTATAAGCTGACATAGCCCCTGGATGAACGGCGCCCAATCGATCGGCATTGCCATCCAGGGCATATACCACGGAAGCCCATGGAAGCGGTACAACAGCCATTTTCTTCACCGCTGGCATTTCCACCTGTCTCCCTGTCACATCCGTAATGGTGACCGTCTTTGCCGGTGCCACAGGCTGCTGATTCTCCGTACTTCCACACCCTCCAAAAACAGCAATCGCTCCTGCTAAAGCAGCAAAAAGTATAGCTTTCTGTATGTATTTCATCGATATTCTCCTTTAACTCATATAGAAAAATAAGCCAACAACTCAGAAAACCCTTCATTTGAAAGCCACTAACGACTAAGCCCTGTCCTTCCTGAAATCAACCCCCAAGGCATAGAGACAGTTTTCTTTCCACTAAAGAAAGGAAATAACCACGGATCACAATAGACAACATCTGCCCAATCTCGTTCTTTTACTAAATCAGACATATTTCGCAAAATATGGAAAGTATCTCCGCCAGGAGCACTTCGGATGAGCTTTTCCGATTCTTTCGACCAAGCCAAGGAAGACAATCGAATCTGGGCATAGCCTTCGTGCCAAAGTGCATGAGCAGCTCCCATAATCTGCACCGGTTCTCCTATAAAAAGGATATGCTCCTCATACTTTTTAGGAATGTCCATCCGATGAATCTGTAATTTCCGTTCGCCTTTTCCGTCCCGCAAAAGTTCCTGCACCTGCTTCTTCCATGTGGACCAGGCATGATCTCCCAATGGGCGAGATATGATACTGGGGGTTTGTAACCTTTCCTGCATCCACCTTGCGGCAGCAATCCCAGCGGTAGATACAACCCAATTCAGGGCAGGAACGTTTCTTGCCGCCTGTTGTCCGTCAAAAATCACTTCATATCCCAGTTGGCGCAAGAAAGAAAGTCCCTCTTCGAGGTCTGTCATATGACCCGCTAAAAGCGGACTGTACCCCAAAATCTGCACCACTTTCTTCTTCTCTTTTAAAAGCCAATTCGCCTTACATCTGACCTGCTGCAATTCCGCCTGACTGACCCCATAGAGAGCATCATGAAATCCATCCGCTTCCCAATACACCGCCTGGTAGTCTTTCTCGCAAAGACTATCTACCACACTCTCGCCATCCATGCCTATAAATGATGGTACGGCCGTGCCAATGAGGGAAACTCCGGAAAGCTTTGTTTGCTTCAACAAAGCATCTGTCTGTTTTTTCGTCGTATCTTCCATGCCAAAGACGAAATCACGGGTCACAACAGTCGGATAGTACACGTGCTTCTGGTCTTCTGTCATATCACAATCACTCATGCAGCTGCGACACCCTGCTGGTGTAACCAGTACATTCGCCCATCCATGACGCCGCATCCAATCAGAAATTCCGGCTCCATCAGATACAGGTGGCGGTAGTTGGTCTGATAATTGAATGATTGTACCGGCTTCTTTAGGAAAAGTACGCAAAAAGGTATCCGCATCCAGGCGTTCTTTTTCTTCTTTCCCCAAAGGTCCCCGGTAAAAGCATTTTACAAGCACCCCCGTTTCCTTATATAAGTTTTCTTCCAAATGATGGAAATCCAGCCGTACTAAAATATCCAGGCAAGACAAGTAAAAAACTACCACCTGAACACCGGGCACAAGAGCGGCCTTTCTTAAGGCTTCTCGGATCATATCTTCCGCACTACCCAGAATATAATCCGAATTTGTCAAACTGACATAACGAAATTGATGCAAAGTCCCCATTTCTTTCGCTAAGATATATAACTCCCGAATACAGGGAATGGAACCTGCCGCTACCACCATGACATCTTTACGCTTCCAAAATCTCGTCATGGCAATTTCTGCTTTAGAGCGTTTTTCAGCTTGAATCGTCTTCAAAGTAACTCCTCTCCGTTCATTTTATTTTTCTGCTTTAATTATCCCATATATCGCCCACATATCACTTATACTATTTTAATGAAAATATTTCGTTCTATCAAATTGAAGAATTGAAAGAATTAATTCAGAAAAATTGAATAATGGTTAAAGATTGATCTTGCATCATTGTAATCGGAGCCATCTTACATCCAATCAAAGACAATGTCCCTTCAATATATCCAGAAACAATTTGATCGCTGGGCTGATCCATTTATTTTTCCGATACCCATAAGCGGAAGAAATGGGAGCTGCCTTCATATCCGTTTCCAGTTCCACCAGTTCCCCTGTTTGAAGCTCCTTCTCCACCACAAATCTAGGCAAATAACAAATCCCCACATCATTCTTTGCCAAATTGATAATCGTCTGGGTACTGCGGATTTCAATCATATTTCCTAAATGAATATCTTTCTCCTCCAAATAAGCATTAAATTTTCGTCCCAGAGAACCCGGCATTGGCTGTACAATGGCAGATAACAGGGGAAAATCTTGATGAGGTGTAACAAAATCGCTATACGTTCGTTTTATCCGAGGTGAACCAAAGAGAACCAGTGGATAGGTCCCTCCCTTCTCCCACACCAAGCTGTCATCCACATCCTGTTCATTCAAGTAGAAGGCCCCTATATCGATCTGGTCATCTTTTAATGCCTCCTGCACATTTCGACTATTCATAGAGCGTAAGTACAGATGAACTCTAGGAGCTCGCTGATGGAAAACCTTCAAAATCTGCGGAAAGCGAAAGCATAATAGCGATTCCGGTGCTCCCAGTCGAAGCGTTCCTTTACACTCTGCCAAGTCGGACTGAAAATTTTTCATCTTATCCAGTGCAGATAAAACTTCTTCTACATAAGGAATAAACTCTTCTCCCGCCTTTGTCAGCACCATGCGCCGTCCCACTTTTTCAAAGAGCATGGTATCCAGCTCCTTTTCAAGCTGATCCATATGAAAGGTAATTGTCGATTGGGTATAAGATAACTTTCTAGCTGCACCAGAAAAACTCCCCTCACGTACGATCTCCTTAAAGGTTTGTAAATATCGCAAATCCATAAGTTTCCTCCGCTTCTTATAAAGGATGAGATTCATTTTAATCAATTGTATCACATTCGCTGTAATTATCTAATGATAAACATGCAGCCAACCGCTGCAGTTCAGAACTAACAAAACCTTTCAAGCAAAAAGACCTCCATGCAAATCGCATGGAGATCTTTTTGTGGATTCAAGGGAAACGAGGCGCTTTATATTTTTTGCGTCTTTTATGTCATTACACGGCCATGATGCCATTCTGATCGAAGTCGAGCACGAGGTAGCGCGCCGTCATCTTGGCGGAGCGGAATTCGTCGACCATGGCTTCACCGACCATGTGCGCTTTCTCCGCCGGGGCGAAGGCGATGATGGTCGGGCCGGAGCCGCTGATGGTCGCTCCGTAGGCGCCGGAATACATGGCATTTGCAATGACCTGACGGGAGCCTGGGATGAGATCTAGACGATACGGGACATGGATGCAGTCGTCAAGGCCAAATTTCAAATACTCGGGTTTCTGATACATGAAGGCAGCCATCAGGAAGGAAACGGCACCGATATTATGCACAGCATCACTTCTGCTGTATGTCTTCGGAAGCACGGCTCTGGCTTTTTCCGTGTGAAGCTCGAAGTCCGGGATCGTGACGACTGCTTTCCAGTGGGACGGGATATCGATGCTTTCCGCCGTGACATGGCCATCCTTCAGAAGTGCCATGCAGAAGCCGCCTAAGATCGCAGGCGCTGCATTGTCAGGATGCCCTTCCATCTCCGCGGTGATATTCAGGATCTCTTTCCTGTCGAAGGGCTCACCCATCAGCAGGTTCGCAAGGAATACGCCGGAAGCAAGTGCCGCCGAGCTGCTGCCGAGGCCTCTGGCAAAGGGGATGCGGTTGATGAGGTACATGCTGCCGCCGGGGATCTTTTTCCCTGCCTTTTGGGCCGTTTCCGCCATCGCCTGAATGATCATGTTATCCATTCCGGAAGGGATCTGGTCTGCGCCTTCCCCTTCTGCGCGGATCACGGTATCTTTAAGCTCTCGTCCTTCCTCGGGGACGAACTGGACGACATTATAAAGGCCGAGTGACATGCCGAGAGTGTCGAAGCCGCTTCCGATATTCGCCGTGGTGGCCGGTACACGGACGATGTATGTCTTATTCTCTGTCATCATTCATGACCCTCACAATGTTCGCGACCTGGCGCATGCAGGGCAGGACCTGCAGGGCTTTTTCGACTTGAATGATATTTTCGCGAGGCGTATCCTGCGTGATGATCATCAGTTCAGCTGCGTCCTCGAAGCGGCTCTTCTGCACGACTTCCTTGATGCTGATGTCATGGTCGGCATAAGCAGAAGCGATCTGGGAGAGGACGCCCGTCACATCGTCGACGATCAAGCGGAAGTAGTAGGAGTTCTTCAGCTTCAGGGAAGAGTAGAATGGGATGCGCTTGGTTTCCGTCAGCATCATGCCGGTGCCTGTGGAGCCATTCATGATGTGTTTCGCGGTGGAGATCACATCTGCCATGACCGCACTGGCCGTCGGGAGCGAACCGGCGCCGCGTCCGTAGAACATGACGTCATCGACGATGTTGCCGGTGACATAGATCGCATTGTAGGAGCCCTTGACGGAAGCGAGCGGATGGGTACGCGGTACGAAGGCCGGATAGACATTGAGCGCGATGCCATTGTCCTGCCGGGTACCGACAGCGAGCAGCTTGATGGCATAACCCATCTCACTTGCATACTGTACATCCTTCTGGGAAATCTTCTCGATGCCTTCGACAAGTACGTCATCAAAAGTGACGTTCGCACGGAAGCCGATGGAGGCGAGGATCGCGAGCTTTCTAGCTGCGTCGTAGCCGCAGACGTCATTGGTCGGGTCGGCTTCTGCAAAGCCCTTCTTCTGCGCCACGCGAAGAGCATCCGAGTAGCTGACGCCTTCTTCGTCCATACTGGAAAGAATGAAATTCGTCGTCCCGTTCACGATGCCTACGATGCTTTCGATCTCATTCGCCGCCAGGGAATCGTGCAGCGGACGAAGGATCGGGATACCGCCACCGACACTGGCTTCGCAGGAGAAATTCACATGATTCTCCATCGCGGTATGCATGATCTCCGGTCCAAAGAGCGCCACGACATCCTTATTGGCACTGACGACGCTCATTTTGTGATTGAGTGCCTCAAAGATATACTCCTTGGCCGGATGGATGCCTCCCATGACTTCGACTACGATGCCGATATCGGGGTCGGCCATGATCTCTTCAAAAGAGGATGTCAGATGGACACCTTCCAAGAGAGGTACATTTTTGTACTTGTCCGGATGACGCACCAGTACATAGGTGATTTTCAACTGACAGCCCAGCTGTTCTGCCATCATCTGGCTGTTTCTTTTGATGGTTTCAGCGACGCCGCTTCCGACGGTGCCGAAGCCAAGGAGTGCAATATTGATTGTTTTCATAAAATCTCCTCCTGATCAAGGATGCATTGAAAAGCGGGGAATGAGGGCATCTCACGGATCGCGTTTTGCGAGAGAGCACAAACCGCGATCCCAGTCACTATCTGCCAGCTATCTTCCCTATTCTCCTGCTTTCAGCATGGCTTCCTGAAGAACAACGGACTGAATTCCTTTCATGGACTTGACTGCATCTTCCAGAACTGATAACGGTTCCGATGCATCTTCTATCTGCAAAGTCATGGTGACAGAGACGAGCTTCTCCCCCGTCCGGCTGCGGTTCATGGAAAGGATCTCGAAATTTCCTTTCATGACGCGTCGCATGAGGCGGGCAAAGTGAGGATACTCCTCCGTCATGACTGTGGACAGCATGGCGATCCTGAGCGCCCGGCTCTGGGCTGACGCTACATGATCTTTATATTTATAATAAGCACTGCGGCTCATATCGACTTTTTTGACAGCTTCATTGATGGATCCGCAGATCCCGTCATTCAGCAGCTCTTTCACTTTGATCGTTTTCTTGATGGCTTCCGGAAGTACCTTCAGATCCACCAGGTAAAATTCTTCTTTTCCTTTTTTCATAATGAACCGTATGACAGAAAGGTATGGGGCGTGTCACAGACAGCCTGCTCCCCGCCCGTTTCCCTATTCTATAAATTGAAATAAAATCACCGCAGCAGCCACGGAGACATTGAGTGACTCGACCGTGCCCGCGAGCGGAATATATAAATTCATGTCGGTCATCGCGAGGAGCTCCTCGCGAATGCCGTTTCCTTCATTGCCAAAAACGAAGATCCCTTTCCGGATCTCTCCCACCGTTTTGTAGGGGACGGCATGCGAAAGGGCTGTCCCGTAGAGCGCAAGACCGCTCTTTTCTCGGATCAGGGAGATCTGATCCACTGTCAGATCTTCATACACAGGAACGCGCAGGATGCTCCCCATGGAGCTTCGCACCGCTTTTTCCGCAAAGGGATCGGTACATCCTTTCGTAAGAAGGACTGCCTTGACGCCGGCTGCCGCCGCACTTCGAAGGATCGTCCCCATATTGCCGGGATCCTGCACCGCATCCAGTAATACGTAGTATCCCTCGAGCGGGTGCATCAGTTCTTCAATGTCTCTTTTTTTCTTAGAAGCCAAGAGCATGATGCCCTGTCCGTGCTGTGTGCCGGAGATGAGCTTCATGAGTCCCTCATCGAGCTTGAGAAAGCGCCAGGAAAGTGCTTCTCCCTCTTTCATGAGTGCCTTGAAGCGTTCATTCTCCAGCTGGTTTTCTGTGAAAAAACAGGTACATGCTTTCATGCCCTGACGGAGAGCATCCTCGACGCTGCGAAGACCTTCCATCAGGAACATGCCATAGGCCTGCCGGTATTTTCTCTGCTTCAGCTGCAGTGCTTTTTTGATCCACTGGTTGCTGCGGCTCCTTATTTCTTCGATCATCCTGTCCTCCAAAGCATCATGCCCTATCGGCGATACTATCCATAAAAGCTGTGCGTGCATAGGTTGAGAGGTTCTATAGGTGCAATGAGGTTCATTGGGAAGGAGGGCGTACTATCGCAAACTCCCCCTAAACCCTTGAAGCCTGACAGATCTCTTTCCTGGTCAGTGGCTCATCCGATGGTGAAATGTCCTGCCAGCTTCTCCCGCACGAATGCTTCTATATCGCCGCCCGGGAAAAGGAATCCGCGGATGCCCGCATTCTCTGCGGCTTCAACATCGCGTTTTCCATCCCCGAAAAGGACCGCCCGGTCTTTGTCTATGCCGTATGCATCAAGCGCACGAAGGATCATCCCCGGCGCCGGCTTGCGGCAGCTGCATACCTGATCATACGCGGGAAGGGGCGCACCGGGAAGGTGCGGACAGTAGAAAAACTCTGTGATATGCCCGCCCCATTTTTGAAATTCTTCATTCATTTCCCGATGGAGCTGCCGAACCGTTTCTTCGGTGAAATAGCCGCGTGCCACACCGCTCTGGTTCGTCACGACAAAGAGAAGAAAGCCGGCCTTGGTGAGCTCGGCTACGATCTCCCTTGCGCCTTTCACCCAGCGCAGCTTCCTCATCTGATGCACATAGCCATCATCTTCATTGAGAACGCCGTCGCGGTCAAAAAAGACCGCTTTTCTTCTGGTGTCCATCATTTCGTCCAGTCCATCTCATCGATGATCTGGCAGATGATATGCGCCGCGAGCATGTGGATCTCCTGAATGCGGGCGGTGACATCGTCGGGCACCACCAAAGAGGCATCGCACCAGAGTACCATGGCTCCGCCGGTCTTCCCGGTCGAGCCAATGGTCGTCAGCCCTTTTTCTCTCGCTATTTTCAGCGCTTCGAGTACGTCCGGACTGTTTCCGCTGGTAGAGATCCCCCAGAGGACGTCCCCCGGATCTCCGAGTCCTTCGACCTGACGGGAAAAAACGCGGTCAAAGCTGTAGTCATTCCCGACGGCGGTCAGGATCGAGGTATCTGTCGTGAGAGCGATGGCAGGAAGAGAGCGGCGCTCGTTATGAAATCGCCCGACAAATTCCGCAGCGATGTGCTGCGCGTCTGCAGCGCTGCCTCCATTGCCGCAGATGAGGATCTTGTGACCGGAGCGCAGGGCTTTTTCGCAGATCTTCGCCATATCTTCGATGACAGGATAGAGAGCGCGGCTCTTTTCCAGTGCTTTCTGATGGTCATCGAAGCATTTTTCTATGAGTGCTCTCATTTCTTTTCCTCACCCTGAGCGGCCTTAGACGAAGGCTGCTGATTGGTCATCAGATTCTGAAGCTCTTGCATGAATGTATTGATATCCTTGAATTCGCGATATACGGAAGCAAAACGGACATATGCGACCTGATCGAGCTTGCAGAGCGCATCCATCACGATGTTGCCGATCTCCGTGGTCGGAAGCTCACGCTTCGGATCGTTGCGGATCGTATGTTCCACCAGATCGATGATCTCTTCGATCTGGGCAGAGGATACATTCGTCTTTTCACAGGCTCTGGTGATACCGTTACGGATCTTGGATCTATCGAAAAGCTCACGCTTGCCATTCTTCTTGATGACACGAAGCGGCAGTTTTTCTACGGTCTCATACGTCGTGAAACGGCGTCCGCAAGAGAGGCACTGACGGCGGCGGCGAATGGCTGCGCCTTCATCCGTATCTCTGGAGTCTGTCACTTTCGTATCTCTGCTTTTACAGAATGGGCATTTCATATCGAATTCTCCTTCTTAGAGTTAACAAAAAGCAAAATCAATAAAAGCCACACTGCATATGCGGTGTGGCTTTTCAGACAGGTAGAAAGAGCCGGTCTGTCTCCGGTCAGGAGAATACGGATGCGATCATGGTCCGCATCCTCCCTCTCTCTCCATATGGTGTCACATCAGAAAGAGAGTCATCCATGAGAGCAGTCAGTCGGCGTATTTTCCCTTATTTTCTGAGGAATTCCGGAACCGCAATTCCCGTGCTCGGGCGGACAGCATTGCTGAATCTGTTTCCTGCCTGCGCCGGAGCCTGTGCTTTTTTCTTTTCGCCGAAGCCGGTCGCAATGACAGTGATCCTGACGGTATCGTTATCGAGGGTATCATCGACAGAAGTACCCCAGATGATATTGGCATCCGGATCGGCGGCTTCGGTGATGATCTGGGATGCTTCGTTGATCTCAAAGAGTCCCAGGTCTTCATTGCCGGTGATATTGATGATGATGCCTTTCGCGCCATCGATGCTGCGTTCGAGAAGCGGGCTGTTGATAGCCATGGAAGCGGCGTCGCTCGCACGGTTGTCGCCGGTGCCGATGCCGATGCCCATGAGCGCTTCGCCCTGGTCACTCATGATGGTCCGAACGTCTGCAAAGTCCAAGTTGATGATGCCCGGTACGGTGATCAGGTCGGAAATGCCCTGGATGCCCTGACGGAGTACATCATCCGCAGTCTTGAAGGCATCTTTCAGAGATGCTTTCTTATCCATGACCTGCAGCAGCTTGTCATTCGGTACGACAAGGATGGCATCGACGCTGTTCTTCAGACGTTCGACCCCTTCCTGGGCATTTCTTGCTCTGACCTTGCCTTCGAATGTGAATGGTTTCGTCACGACAGCGATGGTGAGCGCACCCAGCTCTCTGGCGCACTGTGCAACTACCGGAGCCGCACCTGTACCTGTACCGCCGCCCATGCCGGCAGTGACAAAGACCATGTCTGCGCCCGCCAGTGCTTTGGAGAGATCTTCCTTGGATTCTTCGGCTGCCTCTTCACCGACTTCCGGTTTTGCACCGGCGCCGAGACCCTTGGTCCGCTTTTCACCGATCTGAATCTTGTTATCTGCTTCGGATTTATTCAAAACCTGGGTTTCGGTATTGACTGCAATAAATTCGACCCCTTTGACCTGGGCATCGATCATGCGGTTGACTGCATTATTTCCGCCGCCACCTACACCAATTACTTTAATGTTTGCCATTTCAGACTGTTCCATGTTCGCTCCTCCTTCAGGATATTTTGCGTCATGTATGTAAGGAAACGCTGATTAACTCAGGATGTTATCCACCTATATTACATTTCTGCTAATCATATGTACCATTGTACAATACTTTCCACAAGTTCGCCACCGGTAGAATGAGACAATTTGCAATTTTCCCGGTTAAAATCTCTATTTTTTCAATTTTATAAAGGGAGAGGAGAGATTGGCGTCCACATATTCCACGGAAAGGCCGCGCGCCTTCACATCCCCTACCATATTCTCGGCCAGTTTGGCCTGCGCTTCCATGTCACTTCCGCTGCCAAGTCGGACAGTGATGCCATCTCTGGTATAAGCGCGTATGTTTTCCGGATTTCCGATATTGATCTCCGAAAAGAACCGCTGCCCTTCCGGAGAGAGTGCATTGAGAAAAGCGAGTGCTTTGTCCAGGTCTTCCTGCGACACGGTATCTCCGAGGAGCAGGTTTTCCATGCGTTTGCCTGTGATCATCGCGACGTCGCCCTTCCGGATCGACTGCACGGAGTCGATCACCATGCCCTCTTTATCCAGCACGACGTAGCTGTACTCCGCCTGCATGATGGCCAGCGGCTCTCTGTCTTCGATGTGTACTTCGAGAACGAAGGGAAATCCACGGCTCACCTCGACATGAGCCACGCGAATGTCATGAGAAAGACGCTCTGCCAGACCGGAGGCGCTGATCTGCAGCACATTGACCGGCTGGCGGATCTGCCCTTCGAAAAGAATATCCTCCATCGTGAGCGCCTTCGTGCCGGTGAGATGGATATAGCCTAAGGGCAGCGGCAAAAGAAATATGCCAAGTGCCGCAAGGAGAAGTCCGCCGCCTGCAAGCAGGATGGACTGCCTGATACGGAATCCTTTCCTTTTCTTTTTGCGCGATACCCTCGTTGCCTCCTTCGCCTCTATGTCTCGCGAAGGATCTTCCGGTGTCACTTCCGTCTCTTCCCGCGGCTTCTGCTCGGGGATCTTTCCTTCATGCAGCTCGCGCCGGAAATCATTGAAGCTTTTAAAATTATCCATAAGAATCAAATCCTGTTTGTATAAGGTTTTACGGAAACGCGGATTAAATCGCAGAGTCGAATTTCATATGGTTTTTTATACATAGCTTCGTCATCATCCTCCTTAAATAGCTCGCTATTCGCGTCAGATGATTCCTTGCTCTGTATAAAAATCCAAGAATGAAATCTGACAACGATTGAATCAGTGTTTCCTTAGGTGTAAGGTTTGCGTTTTAAGGGGGGACATCCGTGGGACGTGTCGTCCCCGGTCACTGAAATCACACCTTATCCAGACCCGCTTCGAGGAGAATTTTTTCACAGAGCTCGGGGAATGAGATCCCCGCCGCTGCGGCGGCCTTCGGGACGAGGCTCGTCGCCGTCATGCCCGGAATGGAATTGGCTTCCAGAAGATGCGGACGGCCGTCGCGATCCGTCTTGAAGTCGAAGCGGCACGCACCATCACATTCCGCCATACGATAGCCGGTCTCTGCGAGACGGCTCATCTCTTCCGCAAGCGCCTCCGGGATCGGAGCCGGGACGAGATAGTCTGTCGCGCCCTTGGTGTACTTGGAGTGGTAATCATAAGACCCCGAATGCGGACAGATCTGAATGACCGGCAGTGCTTTGCCGTCCAGCACGGAAACGGTGAATTCGTCTCCGGAAAGGAAAGCCTCTGCCAGGATCCTTGGTTCTACCGAGAAGACACGGTCGATCGCCTCTTTCAGATCTTTTTCTTCCTTTACGATCTCGATACCGATGGTCGAGCCTTCACAGGCGGGCTTGAGGACGACAGGAAGGGTAAAGCTCTTACGAATGTCCTCTTCTATATTCTCCTTCCCATCCTTCAGATAGTAAGCCTTGGAGAAGGCCATGGGGAGACCCGCCTGCTTGAAGAAATGGCTGCTCATGATCTTATCCATGGTGATGGCACTCGAGGTCACACCGGAGCCCGTGTACGGGATGCGGGCGAGCTCGAGTACGCTCTGGATGGTGCCATCCTCCCCGTACTTGCCATGCAGCGCGATGAATACAGCATCTGCCTTCGCTTCTTTCAGCTGTTCTACCACATGGTACGGGTCATACTCCATAGGAATGGCCTGATAACCAATGGAGGTCAGGGCTTCTAAAATGGCCTTCCCTGTATTTCTGGAGACTTCCGCCTCTCTGGAGGGTCCTCCCATGAGGACCACGATTCTGCTCTCTTTAGTAATCACTTTTTCAACCCTTTATCCTTCACCAACTGAATGAGCTCTTCCCCTGCGCGGTAAATACTGCCGGCGCCCATGGTGATGATCATATCTCCCGGCTTTACAAAGTCGTAAAGCGCCTGAGACATGCCTCCCACCGTATCCACATAGTGGATCTCCTTTTCCGGCAGACGCTGATGGACCAGTGAGGGGATCAGATGTCCGTCGACACCTTCGATCGGTGCCTCACTCGCCGCATAGATATCGGTGAAGAAGAGTACATCTGCATCATCGAATGCTTCGGCAAACTCCTGCTGCAGAAGCTGCGTGCGGGAATAGCGGTGCGGCTGGAAGGCGCAGATGATGCGGTGATCGCCTGTCTCTCTCGCTGCTTTCAGAGTCGCTTTGATCTCTGTCGGATGGTGTGCATAGTCATCGACCACCCAGAGATCATTTTCTCTGGATTTCGTCTCGAAGCGACGCTTCACTCCCACGAAGTGAGACAGCGCCGTCTCGATCGTTTCCATCGGGATGCCGCAGTAGAGCGCTGCGATCACGGCGCCAAGCGCATCACGGATATTATGCGACCCCGGGATCTGAAGCTCGATGGTGCCGAGCGTCTTTCCCTCATGCACCACATCGAAAAGCAGATGTCTCTTTTCGTATCGCTTGTTCACGGCCCGATAGTCTGCTTTTTCATTGAGGCCATAGGTGATGCAGGCCTTATGGATCTCGGGCAGGATCGCACAGACGCCTTCGCTGTCTGTGCATACGATGGCGACGCCATCCTCATAGCAGATATGGCTGATAAATTCGGAGAATGCACGGCGGATATTTTCGACGCTGCCATAATGATCCAGATGGTCATCCTCAATATTCGTCACCACCGTCATATAAGGGGAAAATTTCAGGAAAGAGCCGTCGCTTTCGTCCGCTTCCGCGATGACATACTCGCCCTTTCCCAGACAGGAATTTCCTCCGATATAGCTGGCTGCCGCCCCGAGAACGATCGTCGGGTCTTTGCCTGCTTCATAGAAGATCTGTCCCACCATGGCAGAGGTCGTGGATTTCCCATGTGCGCCTGCGACAGCGATGCCTTTGCCCCAGTGGAACATGGCCGCCAGCACGTCGGAGCGATGGAATACGGGGATGCCAAGACGTCTCGCTTCCAGAAGCTCTGGATTTTCTTCGGAGATCGCCGAAGAAATGACGACGCAGTCTGCGCCCTTCACATGAGACGCTTCATGCCCGATATAGATCTCTGCGCCTTTTTTTCGGAAATCGCGCAGAAAGGGAGAGTCTGCCACATCGGAACCGGAAATGCGCTCCCCCTTATCGAGCAGAATGACGGCCAGCGCACGCATGCCCATACCGCCGATCCCTATGAAATGGAATGAATGATACTTCGTGAGGTCCATAATCGTCTTCCTTTATTTAATGAGCGACAGTGCAAGTCTTGCGATATCCTCTCCGGCATGCACTTTTTTCAAAGTGCCGATGGACTTCTCCATCGTCTGAAGATCTTCGGGATGCTCGCGAAGCGCTGTGATATTTTCAATGAATCGGGCGCCTGTGACGTCCTTATCCAGAATCATTTTCGCCGCTCCCGCCTCGGAAAAGACGCGGGCATTGTATGTCTGGTGATCCTCTGCCGCATAGGGATACGGGATCAGGATGGCCGGCAGCTCTCTTGCTGCGACTTCCGCCAGACTGATGGCTCCCGCGCGGCAGATGATGAGATCGGCGGCTGCAAGCGCATTCGGCATATGGTACTCATAGCGGATGATGCGGCTCGCAGAGCCATAGTGTCCGTCCTCCGCGCAGCCGAGTGCACTCGTGATCTTGTCATATTCCAGCTCACCCGTCACATGGTAAAGGCACAGGTCCTTCGTATCTTTGAAGTGGCGATGCACATCCAGCATGGCGGTATTGATCGTCCTCGCTCCGCGGCTGCCGCCGGTGACCAGTACCATGAAGGTATCCGGCGAAAGCCCGAGCGCCCTGCGAGATGCCTCCCGCTTGGCTTCCATAATGTCGGGACGGATCGGATTTCCTGTATAGATGCATTTCTCCGGATGCGGGAAACGGGGAGCGGCTGCTTCATAGCCCAGCGCAATCTTATCGACCACACGGGAAAGGATCTTATTCGTGATCCCGGGGATCACATTCTGCTCCTGGATCAGCGTCGGTATATGAGACAGCGCTGCCGCCATCAGGATCGGCCCGCATACATAGCCGCCCGTCCCGATGACTACATCCGGTGCGAAATCCTTCAGGATCCGGCGCGCCTTGAAGAGGCTCCCTGCCGCATGACACAGGATGCTGATATTTTCCAGCGTCAGCTTCCGCTTCAGGCCCGAAGCCGGCAGCGAGGCGAAACGATACCCTTCCTTCGGAATGATACGTGACTCCATCCCATTCGGCGTGCCCACGAAAAGAAATTCTGTTTCTTCCAGTTTTGCTATTTCCTTAGCAATGGTGATGGCCGGGTAAATATGTCCCCCCGTACCGCCGCCAGATAAAATAACCCGTTTCATGAATGCTCCGTTATAATCAGTGAGAAAACAGGGATCAGGGATCAGCCTTGGAGACATCAGATGTCAGATGTCTGGCTTCTGACATATTTTCTGACCCCCACCCATTTACATAAGGCTCTTTACGTTTTTCTTAAAATCCATGCCGCGCTCTTCCATATTCTTATACATATCGAAAGAAGAGCAGGCCGGTGAAAGGATGACGACATCCCCCGGTCTTGAAAGCTTCTGTCCGAGGAGGACGGCCTCTTTCATAGAGGATACGCGGTGGATCGAAGAGACGCCCGCCTCTCTGGCCGCTTCCTCGAAGCGCTCAGCCGCCGCCCCCAAAAGGATGAGCTCTTTCGTATGAGAGCGCACGGTCTGCATGAAATCAGAAAGAGGCGTGCCCTTATCATGACCACCGGCGATCAGGATGACCGGCTTGTCGAAGACTTCCATGCCTTTGATGGCTGCATCGGTATTCGTAGCCTTGGAATCATTGTAGTAGGAAACGCCATCCAGCTTGCGAACAAATTCGATGCGGTTCGGAAGAGCAGAAAAGGTCTTCAGTGCCTCTATGATGACAGCCGTGGAAGAGCAGCAAAGGTCTTCAGTGCCTCTATGATGACAGCCGTGTCGACGCCGCCCTCATGCGCTAGGAAAGCGGCAGCCAGACAATCCTCGATATTCTGCCTTCCCTTCAGCAAGAGCTCACCTGCGGTGCAGAGAGGAATGGTTTCTCCCCGTCTCTTCAGCACGAGACGGTCACCAGAAAGGCATGCGCCTTCCTCGACCCCGTGCGATGTGGAGAGCAGGCACACATGGGTGTGTGCTTCCGCCTGCTTTTTCAGCATCGGCGTATACGGATCGTCAGCATTCAGAAGGATGCAGTTCGTTTCGTCCATATTTTCAAAGATCCGCGCCTTGGCTGCCACATAGGCCTCCATGGTGTGATGCCGCTCCAGATGGTCGGGCGTGATATTCAGGATGACCGCCGCCTTCGGCCGGAAGCGGGTGATGAATTCCAGCTGGAAGCTCGAAACTTCCGCTGCGATCAGCCCGTCCTCAGGCACCAGCTCTGCTTCGCGGGAAAGGGAGATCCCCAGATTCCCCGCAAGAGCAAAGGGCCTTCCCGAGTGGGAGAGCATGCTGCCAAGAAGCGTCGTGGTCGTGGTCTTCCCGTTTGTCCCCGTGATGGCCAGGATCGGCGCCTTCGTCACGCGATAGGCGAGCTCGACTTCACTCAAAACAGGGATGTGCCTTTTCATCGCACCCTGGATCACGACATTTTCCGCCGGGATGACAGGGGAAACGACGACGGCATCCATCCCGTCCAAAAGGCTCTCAGACTGCGCGCCGAAGCAGAACTCAGCCCCGAGCCCGATGAGCTCTTCTTTTTCTTTGTTATTCTGTATCTGATCCTTGAGATCAGAGATCACGACATGGGTTCCATGACGGAGAAGTACATGAGCCGCGCCAAGGCCACTGATACCGGCGCCCAGAATAAGTACATGTTTCAAAGCTATACCTCCCATGAATGGTAAAAACATGGATAGTCAGCGGGAGCAGGGATGCGAATGGAAAGCATCGTCTTTCATCCCCGATCTCTGCCTCCCGTTCTGCTGCCGGCCGATTTATGGCAGTGCATAGATCGCCAGCATCAGACTGCCCGCGGCGGCGAAGCCTTCGAAGATCCAGAAGGACCAGACGACACGGACTTCACTCCAGCCGGACAGTTCGAAATGATGGTGCAGCGGACTCATCTTGAAGACACGCTTGCCCGTTGTTTTGAAAGAAATGACCTGAATGATGACAGATAAGGCTTCCAGCACAAAAATAAGGCCGAGGAAGGCGAGCAAGAGCTCCGTCCGGGTCATGACCGAGATCCCGGCGATGGCTCCGCCGAGGGCAAGCGAGCCGGTATCTCCCATGAAGACCTTGGCCGGGTGATAATTGAAGAAAAGGAAGCCAATGCAGGCCCCTGCCAGAATGATGATAAAATAACCGAGGTCATGAAACCCTGTCATATAGCAGAAGACCGCATAGGCCGTAAACGCGATGACGCAGCAGCCGGAAGCCAGCCCGTCCAGCCCATCCGTCAGGTTCACCGCATTCGATGCCCCCACAATGACAAGAACGACGAAGGGATAGTACAAAAGTCCGATGGAAATATCCATGTCCGTGAATGGGATCGCGATCGAGTAAGGCAGGTGCAGGGTATCTACGACGCCCCAGCAGAAGAGCACGGCGAGGATCAGCTGCCCCAGCATTTTCTGCTTGGCCGTCAGCCCCAGATTCCTTTTCTTTTCTGCTTTGATGAAATCGTCAAGAAATCCTAAAAGCCCATGCCCCAGCGTCAGGAAAAGAAGCCAGAGAACCGATGGATCCACGAGGCGGTTGAAAAGCACCACCAGCACCATCGCTGTCAGCATGAAGAGCCCGCCCATGGTCGGAGTACCGCTCTTGGCCCGATGAGACTTCGGCCCTTCGGTGCGGATCGACTGGCGCGCCTTCAATTTCTTCAAAAGCGGAATGCCCACCCATCCGCAGATGACGGTGAGGACCGCTGCTTCCAGCAGGTATATAAAATAATTACTTTCCATCCTTTGTCAGAACTCCCCTCAAGAGCATTGGTACTTTTTCCATATGCATATAGTGCGAACCCTTCACCAGCACAGCATCCCCGGCCTTCGCCAGAGCCGCCAGCTTCTCTGCCGCTTCTTCACAAGTGTCATAAGAGAAAACGGACGTCATGCCGCCCTCTTTGGCGCCCAAAGCCAGATGAATAGAGAGTGGTCCTACCGTGATGAGGCCGTCAAAGCCCATGGCGGCGGCTTTCTTTCCCGTCTCATGATGCAGCGCCTCTTCCATCTCGCCCAGCTCTCCCATATCGCCCAGCACCAGGTAGTGATGCGAAGCGGGGATCTGCTTCAGCGAGCCGAATGCCATTTCCATGGAGAGCGGATTCGCATTGTACGAGTCATCCATGACGGAGATCCCCGCGATGGTAAGCAGTGCCTGCCGCTGACCGATCGGATGGAAATCCGCAAACGCTCTCTGAATTTTCCGGCTGTCCACGCCAAGGACACGGGCTGCCGCGATGGCGGCCAGTGCATCGTATACATTGTGTACGCCGAGAAGATGCAGCTTCACGCGGAATGCTTCATCAAAGGACGTACAGATGAATTGGGTTTGCGAAGCCTCATAACGGGCATCTGTACCGCGAACGGTATAGCGTCCCGCAAGGCCATAGGAGATCACGCGTCCCTCGAAGCTGTCCCCCATCGCTTTGACGAAGGGGTCATCTCCATTCAGGATCGCCGTGCCATCCTTCGGCAGTGCTTCGATCAGCTCGGCCTTCGCTTTCGCGATATTTTCCTGACTGCCCAGGATCCCGATATGCGATGTGCCGACATTGGTCACGATACCGATAGTCGGGCTGGCGATCGCACAAAGCTCTGCGATCTGTCCAAAACCACGCATCCCCATTTCCACGACGCAGACTTCCGTCTCTTTCGTCATAGAGAGGAGTGTCATAGAAAGGCCGATCTCATTATTGAAATTTTTCTGTGTCGCGCAGACATGAAAACGAGACGACAGGAGCGCCGTCGTCATGTCTTTTGTCGTTGTTTTTCCATTAGAGCCCGTGATGCCGATCACCGGTACATGGAAACGCATACGGTGAAAATGGGCGAGATCTTCCAGTGCCTTCTTCGTATCCTTCACGAGAAACGCTGATACATCGGAAGGTACCTCTGCGGCAAAAGAAGCATCCGAAAGGATGACTCCCGAAGCCCCTTCTTCGCACGCCTTTTTCAGAAAGGCATGCCCGTCAAAATTTTCTCCTTTAAGAGCCAGAAACAGATTGCCCGTCTCGATGGTGCGGGTATCGGTACTGACCCCGTCCATGGACGGCTCCCTGCCTCGCTTGAGCAGCTTGGCGCCGCAGGCTCTTTCTATTTCTTCTATCGTAAATGAAGCCATGAATTTCACTCCTTCAGTAGTGTCCTCAAAAGCGAGCCGCACCTGACTCCTTCAGCGCTTTCCTCGCTTCTTCCCTATCGTCGAAATGAATGGTCTTGTCTTTCAAGATCTGGTAGTCTTCATGACCCTTGCCGGCGATGAGGACAATATCGTCTCCTTTGGCGAGGGAGATCGCCTTCTGGATGGCGCTTCTTCTGTCGACCACCACTTCCACCTGGAGGGACGGCTTCTCCGCCTTCACTTCTTCGACGCCGGCTGCCACTTCTTTCACAATGGTCTCCGGGTCTTCCGTGCGAGGATTGTCACTGGTCACGATCGCTACATCCGCATAGCGGGCAGCAATACGGCCCATGATCGGACGCTTCATCTTATCACGGTCGCCGCCGCAGCCGAAAACGACCAGAATGCGGCCCTTCGTGATCTCCTGTGCGGTCGTCAGGATCTTCTCAAGACCATCCGGGGTATGTGCGTAGTCGACCACGACGGTGAAGGACTGGCCCTCATCGATCAGCTCGAAACGCCCCGGCACACTATGGAATGTCTTCATAGCAGCTGCAATGGTTTCCATGGAAATTCCTTCAGAAAGCGCCGCGCCGATCGCACCCAGTGTGTTATAGATATTGAAACGGCCTGCCAGTCTCGTCTCGAACTGGTAGGTCTTCCCTTCATAGGTCACTTTGAAGGCGGAAGACTTGCCGGTGAACCGGCTGTCAAAGGCATACAGATCCGCCGTCTTGTCGCTCATGCTGTAGGTGTGAAGATCCGCCACCTTCTGATCGACAGCGTCCATCATCACATGGGCATACGGGTCATCCACATTCACCCACGCTGCCTTATTGCCCTTCGTCTGTCCCGCCGAAGACACCTTCTCAAAAAGGATGGCCTTGGCTTTTGCATAGTTGTCCATCGTCTTATGGTAGTCCAGATGATCTTCCGTGAGATTCGTGAAGACGGCATTATCAAATTCCACGCCTTCGACGCGCCCCATAACGAGCGAATGGGAAGAAACCTCCATGCACACATGGGTAACCTTTTCTTCTGCCATCTGCCAGAGCAGACGCTCCAAATCGATGACATCCGGCGTGGTATTGTGCGTCGGCAGCTCCTTATCCCCGATCAGGGCATGGATGGTGCCGATGACACCGGTCTTGTAGCCTGCCTGCTCAAGGATATGGCTCACGACATGGGTCGTGGTGGTCTTGCCATTCGTCCCCGTAAGTGCGATCATGCGCATCTTGCGCGACGGATAGTCAAAGAAAAACGGTACCATATCTTCCATCGCTTTTCTGGTATCTGCCACATAGACGACAGTGACCCCTTCCGCTGCCTTCACCTCTTTGGAAGCCACGATGGCTTTCGCCCCCAGCTTCACGGCAGAGTCCACGAATTTGTGTCCATCCACATGCGCCCCCTCGAGGCAAAGGAAAAGGCTCCCCTCTTTCACCTGACGCGAGTCCGCTGTCACATCCAAGATCTCAATATCTGTAGCGCCTTCCGTGCGCAGGATCGGCGTTGTTTTCAGTAATTCTGCTAATTTTTTCAAAACAGTCACCTCTGGTTTTTTATTTAGGAAGCATAGACACCCCTCCGGATGTCATCCGCGCTTCCTGTCTTCTATGAGTCGTGCTTTTGAAATCATCACGGCATGCGCCATCACCTCCAGCAGAGATGACGCTCGAATGCCACTCATTATATTAGCTTAAATCTATGGCAAGCACAAGGGGCTGTGAAAGATGAAATTCCATTTTCACAGCCCCTTTCTTGTGTAGTTCACTTCTATCTGCTTATTTTTTAACCCCACTGATTCATGGTAAGAAAGGTTCAACAGGTTTGACAAGTGTGGTGCGGCGCATTTCGTCATCCTGAGCGGAGAAAAACGTCGTATGTTAAGGAAACACCATTGCCCAAAATGGGAAACCCGCTGAACCTTTTGAACCCTCAGAACCTTCCGAACCCATTTCTCTATCTCCCTTTGTTCGGGTGCGGTTTGGCGGGATCCGCACTGCCATAGACCGCACGAACAGGCAGGCTCATCTTGAGCTTCTGTTCCGCGATCTGCTGGATGCGTACCGGTGCCTCCAGACGGGACACCTCGAGCTTATCCACCGCATTCTCCTTCGCCATCGTCATGACCTCGCTGCGGATACGCTGCATTCTGTATTCCTCCTGAATATTGATCCCACTCAGGAAAACCAGCAGCATCACGGGAAAAAGGATCATCAGCGTCCCCAGAATGATGTCATGGAAAAAATAGGAAGAGTCAGACCTCTCGCGCTCGATCCGGCGAGACGCGGTGACGCTTCCCGGCATCGACGGCATGTAATCCATGACTTGCACTTCCTGTACCATACGATATCTCTCCCATCTTTTTCAGACTCTATATCTCAGGCTGAAGGAAACAGGGCCAGATCCCCGGTCGCTCCCTACACTCTTTCTACAACACGCAGGACCGCACTTCTCGCACGCGGATTCTCCTCGATCTCTTTCGCACTCGGCTTTTGCGCCTTGCCGATGGACTTCACCAGACGATGGTGGTGGCACACACAGATAGGCAGCTCCGGCGGGCAGATGCAGTCCCTTTCCATTTCCTTGAAAGCCTTCTTGATAATGCGGTCTTCCAGTGACTGGAACGTGATGACGCCGACGCGTCCCCCCACTTTCAGGTGGGAAACGCAGGCTTCCATTGTGTCCTTCAGGATCCCCAGCTCGTTATTTACCTCGATACGGATCGCCTGAAACGTGCGCTTCGCCGGATGCGGGCCATTTCTTCTGGCATGCGCCGGAATGGCCGCCTTGATGACCGAGACCAGATCATCCGTCGTTTCGATGGGCTTCTTCTCGCGGAATTCACAGATAAACTGCGCGATCCGCTTCGCCCATCGCTCTTCCCCATACTCCCAGATGATGCGCGCAAGCTCTTCCTCTTCATATGTATTCACGATCTCATACGCCGTGCGCGGATTCCTCTGATCCATGCGCATATCGAGCTTCCCGTTATTCATATAAGAGAAGCCACGGCTGCCATCATCGAGCTGATGGGATGACACCCCCAGATCGAAGATGAAGCCATCGACCTTGTCGATCTCAAGCGAGGTCAGGATATCATGGATGTGAGAAAAATTATCCCGCACAAAGAGATGCCGGCAGGCACAGCCGGAAAGACGGCGAGAAGCCGCCTCGATCGCTTCTTCATCCTGATCGACGCCGATCAGAAGCGCATCCGGAGCGAGCTTCTCCGCCATAGCGAAAGAATGTCCGCCGCCCCCCAAGGTGCAGTCGACATAAATGCCATGTGGATCCGTCAAGATCCGGTCGATCATTTCGTGCAGAAGCACGGTGGTGTGTTGAAATTCCATAAATAAGTCCTCGAAAAAAGGTGAAAAGTGAGCCCGTGGGTCGTGCCGTCCCTTGATGGGTAACGCTATTAACGCTATTAAGTTAAGCGGAAGAACGTTCTTGGCGCCCCATCGGGGGAGCTGCCCGAAGGGCTGAGGGGGCTACGTAGCGGTATTGCATGAAAGTGTTGGAATATCGATAGCATCGGACTATTCAACATAGCATGCTATACCGCTGGCATGCCCCCATTGCCTTCGGCACTTCCCCCGAAGGGGGAAGCAAGACGTTACGTAGCTAACGATTTCCTTAACTTAATAGCATTACCTTGATGGGGGATGAAAGCTCTGCTCGAATAGGGCAAGGCGGTATGAAAGACAGATGGAGAAAGCGTGAGTCCCTCGCCGCAAAGGACAAAGATTTCTCGCTTCGCTTGAAATGACGATACGGAAATCTGATGTCTACCAGTCTCCTAATCCCTAGTCACTCCCAAACCTCACAGATCAAAATTCAGCGGAAGGTCGAGAGCATCCGCGATCTCTGCGATATCCTCGCCCTCTTCGTCCTGACGCAGGAGCTCCGGATCCCAAATCTCGATGATGGGTCCCGTCCCCACGATGCAGGCTTCCTTCTTCAGCTTTGCAAATTCACGAAGGTGGGCAGGAATCAGGATACGCCCCTGGCGGTCGCACTGGCAGGAACCGGGATACGCCCCTGGCGGTCGCACTCCATCTCCGTCCCACGGCCGATCAGATGACGCATGATCTTGCGGACATTGCGGTTCGTGAAGGGCAGCTTCTGCAGCCGGGCGATCAAGGCATCCCAGCGCTCTTTCGGATAAATATTGAGGCAGGTATCCAGACTTGGAGCCAGCACAAAACGACTTCCCAGCTCTTCCCTGAATTTCGCTGGAAGGATCATGCGCCCCTTGGCGTCTATGGTATGAGAATATTCATTCATAAACATATCCTTCCACCTCCTCCACATTTACCCACATTCTACCACAATCCCCCACCCTGTGACAACGAAAATTTTTCAAACCCATCATTTCCCCATCTGCTGCCCATGCATTGATTTTATCGATGTTTTCAGCACCTCCTTTTCGAAATCAAACCACTCCCCGCTATGATTTCTTCCGTTTTTCGAAAAACAGGCAAAATAAAAAATCCCCACTCGGGGATCTTTCTATCCAAATGCTTAAAATAATTTCGGCTTCCACAGCATTGTTTACCTGTATCCAAAAGTTGGGATAGGTATGAAACAAAAAGGAGCTGTGAAGAAATGAATCCTCATTTCTTCACAGCTCCTTTTTTATTGCTCTTCACCTTCCCCGTATCATCAGCCTTCCTTTTCCACGTCCATCCCCTGCAGGACGAGCTGTTTCTCGTCTTTTCTCATATGGAAGAACCGATAGACATTGTGCGCGGCACGCTGATTCATGCCCGCTACCTTAGCGAGCTCCTCTTCGCTCGCTTTTTTCATTTCATCGAGCGAGCGGAAGGCATGCCAGAGAGCGTTCCTGCGGTTTGGGCCGATGCCTTCGATGTGGTCAAGGACGGACTCCGTATTTCTTTTGTTCGTCCATTTCCGGTGATAGGTGATGACAAAGCGGTGGGCTTCGTCGCGTATGAACTGGAGAAGTTGGAGAGCGGGCTCATGGTGATCGAGGACGATCGGGATGTCGCTGCCTTCTACGTAGATCTCTTCGATACGCTTGGCGAGCCCGATGACGGGTGCGTTGCAACCGGCCTTGCGGATCACGGGAATGGCCGCATGCATCTGCCCAAGACCGCCATCAAGGACGATGAGGTCGGGCTCGGGCCAGTCCTTTTCCTTCCCATAGCGACGGCTCATGACTTCTGCCATGGATTTGAAATCGTCCGCATGCCCCTGCGTGGTCTGCAGTTTGAATTTCCGGTATTCACTCTTTGCCGGACGGCCATGCTCGAAGACAGCCATGGAGCCGGTGGTCTCTGCGCCCTGGTTGTGAGAAATATCGAAGCATTCCATGCGCTCGGGAAGGCGCGGCAGAGAGAGCAGCTCTTTCAGCTTCTGCACGGCGCCCTGCTCGCGGGCGTCCTGATACTCCCACTGCAGCTTCTTGTCGGAGAGATACTTCGCTGCATTTGCCATCGCCATGTCTTTCAGGCGGCGCCTGAAGCCGCGCTCGGGGCGGATGAGCTTCACTTCGCTTCCGCGAAGCTTCGTCAGCCAGAGAGAGAGGAGACCGGACTCTTCCGGCAGGAGCGGCAGGATGATCTCTTTCGGGACGGATGTCGGATTTCCTCCATAGAAATCGCGAAGGAAGGTAGTGATGATCTCCTCATCCGTCTCGGATGCACTTTCGGGGATACTGAAATTTTCCTTCCCCACCATACGGCCATAACGAATATAGAAGATCTCCAGTCCGGTGTGACTGCCGTCGCGTGCCATGCCGAGCACGTCGAAGTCCCCTTCCGCAGATACGATGTGCTGGCGCTGCTGCACGCTCTGGATGGCGCGGATATGGTCGCGCAGCTTGGCGGCTTTTTCGAAATCCATCGCTTCCGACGCCTCCATCATCTGCTGCGTGAGCTCCTTTTCCAGCGAGGTGCTCTTCCCTTCGAGCAGGTCGCAGATGGTCTTCACATCACGGTCATAGTCAATGTGATCGACGTGGCCGCCGCAGGGCGCACTGCATAGGTGCATGTGGTACTGCAGACAGGGACGTGATACCTTCATGGAGCGGCAGGTGCGGATGGGATAGTAGTGACGAAGGAGGGACAGCGTCTGACGTAGGCTTCCCACGTCGGTGAAGGGGCCGAAATACTTCGCCCCATCATCGCGGCGGATGTTCCTCGTGACGAAGATGCGCGGCCATTCATCATTCACCGTGATCTTCACATAGGGGTAGGACTTGTCATCACGCAGGGAGATATTGTACTTCGGGTGCAGTTCTTTGATGAGATTGCACTCCAGGATCAGCGCCTCCATCTCCGTCCCGGTCATCGTGATGTCGAGATCGTCCGCGTGACGGATCATCGCAGCGACTTTCGGGGAACGGTTCTTATCCTCTCGTACATAGGAGCGGACACGGTTCTTCAGGTTCTTCGCCTTGCCGACGTAGATGATCCGCCCGTCTTTGTCTTTCCAACGGTACACCCCGGGCGAATCAGGAAGGGCTTCTACCTTGGCTTTGATTTTTTCATTGACATCGATCATAAAAGACTCCTGAGAAAAAGAATAAGGGATTAGGGGTTCAGAGGGTTCAGAGGGTTCAGAGGGTTAAACAGGTTCAACAGGTTCAGCGGGTTCAACGGGGGTGGTGCGGCGCATCATCATAGGGAAGCGCCGCGGAGTTTTAGAATATATGATATTCACGAAAGATGAAAAACCTGTGAACCTTTTGAACCTGTTTAACCTATGAGGATTCCTATAAAGGGAAGATGGTTATTTTCTGCTTTCAAACTTTTGGGGGTATCCCTTTCCCGTATCGTCTCGTCATCGAAAGCGCTTCCGATGATTCTTTCTTGCACTGCGGTCAGTATCACATAGGCACTGATACGGAAATGACGCCTCGGTACTGCGTATTTCTCCTTTCTCGCATTCTTCGTTTATCGGTCTGCAAGAAAGATTTCTCGCTTCGCTCGAAATGACGATACGGGGGCTGATGTCTTCTAGTCTCCTAGTCTAATCCCTAGTCCCTAATCCCCAGCCACTAGCCCCTAGTCACTTTAGCCCCATAAACTTTTTCGTCCGTTCTATCACTGGCCCGAGGTACTGCCCGGTGTAGGACGCTTCCACTTTCGCGACTTCTTCCGGCGTGCCGGTGGCTACGATCTCGCCGCCCTTGTCGCCGCCTTCGGGGCCGAGGTCGATGATGTAGTCGGCGGTCTTGACGACATCAAGATTGTGCTCGATGACGACGACAGTATTTCCCTGATCCACCAGCTTTTCGAGGACGATCAAAAGCTTTCGGATGTCTTCGCTGTGAAGGCCGGTGGTCGGTTCATCGAGGATGTATAGGGTATCTCCGGTGCCGCGGCGCATGAGCTCGGTCGCCAGTTTCACTCGCTGGGCTTCGCCGCCGGACATAGTGGTGGCCGGCTGTCCCAGATGGATGTAGCCGAGGCCGACCTCCTGCAGGGTCTTCAATTTCCGCAGGATCTTGTCGTGGTTTTCAAAGAAAGGCACGGCTTCATCGATGGTCATACTCAGCACATCGGAGATGTTCTTGCCCTTGTAGCGGACTTCGAGCGTCTCTCGGTTGTACCTGGCGCCGTGGCAGACTTCACAGGGGACGTAAACGTCTGAGAGGAACTGCATCTCGATCTTGATGATGCCGTCACCGTGGCAGGCTTCACAGCGTCCGCCTTTCATATTGAAGCTGAAACGCCCCGGTTTGTAGCCGCGCATCTTGGCTTCGGAGGTCTGGCTGAAAAGCTCGCGGATGTCATTGAAAACGCCGGTATAGGTGGCCGGATTCGAGCGCGGCGTACGCCCGATCGGCTGCTGGTCGATATCGATGATCTTGTCCACATACTCTGCGCCGTCCATGAAGTCAAAAGCCCCGGCACGGTAGGATGTATGGTTCTTGATATTCGACAGTCCCTGATAGAGGATCTCATTCACGAGCGTACTCTTGCCCGAGCCGGACTCCCCGGTGACGACGGTGAAGGCACCGAGCGGGATGGTCACGTCGATGTGCTTCAGATTATGTTCGTGAGCGCCATGGATGGTGAGCGAGAGTCCGTTTCCTTTTCTCCTCTTTTCCGGCAGCGGGATGTATTTCTCACCGCGCAGGTACTGTCCCGTGATGGAGTCCTTCACCTTCATCACGTCCTCAGGCGTACCCTCCGCGACGACGGAGCCGCCATTTTCCCCTGCACCGGGACCGATATCCACGACCCAGTCTGCGGTGCGGATGGTATCCTCATCATGCTCGACGACGATGAGCGTATTTCCCAGATCCCGCATGCCCTTCAGTGTCGCAAGGAGCTTGTCATTGTCACGCTGATGCAGACCGATGGACGGTTCATCCAGGATGTAGAGGACACCGACGAGACCGGAGCCGATCTGCGTCGCCAGACGAATGCGCTGGGCTTCGCCGCCGGAGAGCGTCGAAGCTCCGCGGGAGAGTGTCAGGTAGTCGAGCCCGACATTCACGAGGAAGGAGAGACGGCTCTTCACCTCGCGCAGGATCTGGTCTGCGATGATCTTTTCCTTCTCGGAAAGCGTGACATGGTCCATGAAGTCCAGAAGGTCGATGACAGCCATAGAGGAGATCTCTGCAATATTCTTTCCGCCCACGCGGAAAGCGAGGCTCTCGGGCTTCAGGCGCGCCCCATGGCAGACGGGACATGGCTTTTCGATGAGGTAGTTCGAGAGCGTTTCCTTCATCTTCTCTGTCCACGCCTCTTCATAGCGCCGCTTCGTCATCGGGACGATACCTTCGAAGGGACGCTCATAGGTCTTTGTGATGCCTTCGGGGCTGGTGTACTGGAAGGAGAGAAGCGCTGTACCGCCGTTTTCAAACTCCACCTTCGCCTGATCCGGCAGGTCATCATAGCATGCATCCATGGTGAGGCCATAGGATCTCAGGAAGGCATCGAGCAGCTTGTAGAGCCATGTTTCCTTATTATAAGGAAATGGCTGGATCGCGCCCAGACGGAAGGGCATCGTGTGATCCGGCAGGATGCGATGGAAATCCGCCTCCAGTGAAGCGCCGAGGCCCATGCAGGCGGGGCAGGCGCCGAAGGGATTATTGAAGGAGAAAATGCGCGGCTCCGGCTTTGGCAGGGAAATCCCGCAGTCCGGGCAGGAGAAGTGCGTGGAAAAGACCATATCTTTCCCGCCGATGATGCTTCCCACCATCATCCCGTCCCCCAGCTTCAGCGCAGCCTCCACCGAGTCTGTCAGGCGGCGCACGATGCCGTCCTTCACGATGATGCGGTCCACCACTACTTCGATGGTATGCTTCTTGTTTTTCGCAAGCTCGATGTCATCGGATAGGGAGAGGACATCCCCATCCACGCGGACCCGGACATACCCCTCCTTGCGGAGCTCTTCCAAGAGCTTTTTGTGCGTCCCCTTCTTCGCGACAGCAACCGGCCCAAGGAGCATGAGCTTCGTCCGTTCCGGAAGGGCAAGGAGCGCATCGACGATCTGATCCACCGTCTGCCGCCGGATCGGCTTGCCGCAGTGCGGACAGAAGGCACGGCTCGCATGTGCATAGAGCATACGAAGGTAGTCATGGATCTCCGTCACTGTACCGACCGTCGAGCGCGGGTTATGGCTGGTGGATTTCTGATCGATGGAGATCGCCGGCGAGAGACCTGCGATCTTATCCACGTCCGGCTTATTCATCTGCCCTAAGAACTGCCGCGCATAGGCAGACAGGGACTCGACATATTTTCGCTGTCCTTCCGCATAGATGGTATCAAAAGCCAGCGACGATTTCCCCGAGCCGGACAGCCCGGTGAAAACGATGAGTTTATTTCGCGGCAGCGTCAGATCAATATTCTTCAGATTGTTCTGACGCGCGCCTTTTATGATGATTCCTTTTTCCATGGATGTCCTTTCGAAATTGGTTGATAGGGAAATGTAAAATGACGATGCAGGGTATCGTGTACACTCTCCATCCGCCCCTTCCAAGGGAAGGAGAGAGAATGCCGCCTCACAGACTACCCATGAAGAAGGCTTTCGATACGAGAATACCGCTTCCACACATTCGTCATTTCGAGCGAAAGCGAGAAATCTTTTTCCTTCGCGGGAAGGCAAAGGCTGTGAGAGGAGCGGGCAATGGGAAACACCCTGCTCCCGGAAAATCTGGATCACGGTGTTTCATGTAAACCGTTCCACGCAGGAAAAGGAACACGGCAAACGAAAAAGATCCCTCGGCTGCGCTCGGGATGACAATACGAGAATACCGCTCTCCCGCACGCCTTTCATCCCTCTGCGATGCCAACCCCCGCCCCTTCGGGGCACCTCCTTCCAAGGGAAGGAGGGAGAATGCCGCTCCCCCGCATTCGTCGCTCATACCCGTTTCTTGATCGGCTTATAGATGCGTTTCTTCGCCGCAGCCTGACGCTTCAGCGCTTCTTCCCCGCGGGAGCCGTAGCGATCGGTCCAGAGCTGGCGCAGCTTGGCGAGCTGGTCGCGATAGCGGGCAGCGGCTTCGAATTCCAAATCCTTCGCCGCCTGTTTCATCAGCTTCTCACAGTCCTTCATACGGGCGTAGATCTCCTCATCAGAAAGCTCGCCCTCTTTTTTCTTGCCGCCATAGGCAGCTGGCTTTTCTTCGATCTTCGTGAGGTCGATGAGGTCTTTGACCCGCTTTTGGACAGTGTGGGGGGTGATGTGATGCTCCTCATTATAGGCCTGCTGGATGGTGCGGCGGCGATTCGTCTCATCGATGGCATACTTCATCGACTTCGTGATGCGGTCCGCATACATGATGACATGCCCGTGCTCATTTCTGGCTGCACGGCCGATGACCTGGATCATCGAAGTTTCCGAGCGCAGGAAGCCCTCCTTATCCGCATCGAGGATGGCCACGAGCGATACCTCCGGCATATCGAGACCCTCACGCAAAAGATTGATGCCGACCAGCACATCGAAAACGCCCGCACGCAGGTCACGGATGATCTCCGCACGCTCGATGGTCGCGACGTCAGAGTGCAGATAGCGTACCTTCACGCCCGCTTCCGTCAGGAAATCGGTGAGATCCTCCGCCATTTTCTTCGTGAGTGTCGTGATGAGGACGCGCTCGTGAACCTCCTCACGCTTATGAATCTCCCCGAGCAGGTCATCCATCTGTCCTTCGATAGGACGCACCTCGATGGAAGGATCCAAGAGCCCCGTCGGGCGGATGATCTGCTCAGCCAGATTCGTCTGGACGCCCATTTCATACGGTCCCGGCGTCGCCGACACATAGATGATCTGATTGATCCGTTCGGTGAATTCGTCAAAAGTCAGCGGACGGTTATCCAGCGCGGACGGCAGGCGAAAGCCATAGTCGACGAGCGTACTTTTTCTCGACTGGTCGCCATTGTACATCGCGCGCAGCTGCGGTACCGTCACATGCGACTCATCGATCATGATGAGGAAATCTTCAGGGAAGTAGTCCAGAAGCGTAAATGGCGGCTCGCCGGGCTTCCTATCCGACATGTGGCGGGAATAATTCTCGATACCGGAGCAGTATCCGACCTCCTGCATCATTTCCAGATCATAATTCGTCCGCTGCTCCAGACGCTGCGCCTCCAAGAGCTTATCCTGATCCCGGAGCTCTTTGAGCCGCCCGTCAAGCTCCTTCTCGATAGACGTGACGGCACGGCGGAGCTTATCCGAACTGGTGACATAGTGCGATGCAGGGAAGATGCCGATGTGATTTCTCTCAGCGACCGTCTCCCCTGTCAAGACATCGAACTCCGTCAGTGAGTCGATCTCATCACCGAACATTTCGATCCTGACTGCGACATTGTTTTCCGATGCAGGAAATACATCGATCGTATCTCCCCGCACGCGGAAGGTATCTCGCGTGAAATTCATGTCATTACGCATATACTGCATACTGACGAGCTTTTCCAGGATCTTGTCGCGCTCGATCTCCTCGCCCGGCCTGAGCGAGAGCCCCATAGAGCTGTAGTCCTCCGGATCGCCCAAGCCGTAGATACAGGATACCGATGCCACGATGATGACATCCCGCCGCTCGAAAAGCGCCATCGTCGCAGAGTGGCGCAGGCGGTCGATCTCCTCATTGCGTGACGAATCCTTCTCGATATAGGTATCCGTCTGCGGCACATAGGACTCCGGCTGGTAGTAGTCGTAGTAGGAAACGAAGTAGTACACCGCATTGTCAGGAAAGAAATCCTTGAATTCACTCGCCGTCTGCGCGGCCAGCGTCTTATTCGGAGAAATGATAAGCGTCGGACGCTGCACCTCTTCGATGACCTTCGCCATCGTGAAGGTCTTTCCCGTCCCCGTCGCACCGAGCAGCACCTGCGCCCACTCACCATTCCTGAGTCCGCTCACCAGAGACTTCACCGCCTTCGGCTGATCCCCCATCGGGTGGAACGGCGCTTTCAGCGTGAAAGGCACCGCCGGCTCTGTATATTCTCTTTTGATCCGCGAATGATCCATACCCTCGCCTCCATTTTCTTTTATCGATATTTATCTATGTATTATAGCATAGATGGGAAGGGGTGACTAGGGAAAACGCTCCTCTCCCATGACTTTCATCCCGCTCGATGCCAACCCCCGCCCCTTCGGGGCACCTCCTTCCAAGGGAAGGAGGGAGAATACCGCTTCACAGACTCCTCATACAGATGTCTTTCGATACTAGAATGCCACTTCCCCGCATTCGTCATTTCGAGCGAAAGCGAGAAATCTTTTTCGTTCGCGGCAAGGCAAAGGATGTGAGAGGAACGACAAGCGGGAAACACCGTACTCCCTGCGCCCCGGAAGAACGGTGTTTCATGCAAACTGATTCACGCATGAAACAGAAAATGGCAAACGAAAAAGATCCCTCGGCTGCGCTCGGGATGACGATACGAGACAATGCTCCCCCCGCACGACTTTTCAGTCCTCTGCGATGCCAACCTCCGCCCCTTCGGGGCACCTCCTTCCATGGGAAGGAGGGAGAATGCCACTTCACGAGCTCCACATGAAGATGGCTTTCGATACGAAAATGCCGCTTCCCCGCATTCGTCATTTCGAGCGAAAGCGAGAAATCTTTTTCGTTCGCGGTCAAGAAAGGATGTGAGAGGAGCGGGCAATGAGAAACCCTCTGCTCCCTGCGCCCCGAAAAAACGCTGTTTCATGCAGGCCGTTCCATGCAGGAAAATGAAGGGAAAAAGCATCTCAAACAGGCGATAAGGCAAACCAAAAAGCCTCGCCTTTCGGCGGAGCTTTTTCATCGGCAGTCTTGTCCCAGAACCTCGATGACATGATCGATCTCTATCGGTTTCGTCAGGTGAGCGTTCATACCGGCTTCGATGCATTTTTTCGCATCTTCATCGAAGGCATTCGCCATCAATGACCAAAAAGCAGCCGCTGTCATCTCCCAGTCTTCTTTTTTCCCACGCAAAAAGGCCAGAACTTTCATCCTGACCTTCGAGAAGCTCGCTTCGATAAGGGATCTTCCTTCCCTCAGAATGTTTTTCTTGCGAGCGGATTTGCCGCTTCCCCATAGAAATGCTCTGACATATCCACGAAAACATCGGAAAGGAGCGCATCGAAGACGTCATCACTCATCTTGCTTCCGACAACAGAGAACGCATACTCCCCTTCCGTCCAGAACGCAGCGAGTGAGCCATCCATCGTCTTCGCTGTCATGACCTCCATCGCACCGATCATGCGCGATTTCCAGCGACCGGTATAGACTCCGCTGATATTTTTTCCTGCCTCTTCTCCCACCAACCTTGCCGTGCGGACAGAGAGCGTGCTGCCATCATCCATCCGATAACGGATATCCGAGAGCTTGCCGCCGATGGCGATATAATCCGTCAGATGGCACTTACCGGCAAGCAGCGTTCCTTTCGGAAGGAAGAGAGGACGGCTGTCCGTGGCTTCTGCGAGCGCATGGTACGTCTTGTATTCCACCAGAGGACTCGGCATCCCGATTGGCGGCATCTCTGCACGGCTCGCAAAAGTAGGGATCAACAAAGCCGTCGCAGCGGTCATCAGTGCATATTTCCATTTTTTCATTATCTATCATCCTTTCCATAACAGTCATCCTGTTTTGAAGATGGTATTATTATAGCATGGAATTGACTTCCGGTCAAATATGCACGAAAAGCATCCTTTTCCGGGACTATACAGTCTCGCTGTCATCCCCCTTTGCAAAGCCTTAAATACCTGTACATCCTGCA
>FR879609.1 GCA_000434475.1 Dialister sp. CAG:486 | reverse complement strand
GCTCGTCGATCAGATGGCGATACTGCTGCGACGCAGCTTCCTCACTGTGCTTGATCTCGAAAATCCGGCAGGAGCCTGCCTCCGGATCAAACACTACCATGTCAAACGGCAGGAGCCTGCCTCCGGGTCAAACACTACCATGTCAAATTCGCCCACAGGGAATTGCAGGACAAATACCTGCTTCTTGGGATTTGCCAGCTTGGTTTCCAGCAGGACGATATCCTCCAGCATCCGCCCTTTGATCTCGGTCAGGATGCGCTGCTGTACGGCGGTACGCTCCGCAAGAGACAGCGCGCTGAACGTCTCATCCAGCAGCAGACTGCGGATCAAAGCATCCGCCTGCGCATAGCGGAGTCCCGGCTGCGCGATCACCGTGCGGCTGGACTTCGTGCTGACATCCGGCAGGTGCAGCACGTCGATCTCCCGCGTTAAGTCCAGCAAGTCCAGATACTCCTTGATCTCCGCCGCGTGAACATCGTCCAGCGCCACGGTCTGCTCTGCCCTGTTGCGGATCTCCAGCAGCTTCCGCAGACTGTCGGTGACAAGCGCAAGGTCGATGCGGTCGAGGATGTCCGTCGGGTTCTTCCGATCCCGGCGCAGATTGCTGGCGGAAATGCCAAGGTCGTGGGACTTCCAATCCTGCGACAGCACCTCCAGCGTGAAGCGGTGGTTGATGTCCTCCACGAC
>FR879608.1:1557-10933 GCA_000434475.1 Dialister sp. CAG:486 | reverse complement strand
TTCATGTTTTCAATGTGTAACACATGTATTGTAATCCTACACACTTACATATTATAAATTTTTTTCCCTCTCTTTTTTCTTTAAAGGCTTTATGCTAAAATAATACGGTTATGTAGAAAGAAAAAAGCGTTATGTAGATACTTTTTTATTGAATCGAATATTTCGCTAGGAATTATGAGATTATCCTGTTTCTTCGGCGTATTTGTAAAAAGTAAAGGAAGATGGAGGCTTATGGGTCATATTTCTGTAATAGGCAGCTGTAATATGGACATTACCGTGGAGGCGGGCAGAAGACCGCAGGCGGGCGAGACCGTGATGGGCAGCCGCCTGATCGTTTCTCCCGGAGGCAAGGGCGCGAATCAGGCTGTCGCAGCGGCGCGCCTCGGTGCTACCGTATACATGATCGGCTGTGTGGGGGATGATGCTTACGGGACACTCATGAAAAAGGCGCTGGAAGAGAGCGGCGTGAAGACGGACTATGTGGAGACGCTCTCCGGCATCACGACAGGCACGGCACACATCACGCTTGCGGAAGGGGATAACAGTATCATCGTCATCAAGGGGGCGAATGACAAGGTCAGCCGTCAGATGATCGATAAGGACTGGGATGTGATTTCTTCCTCTGATCTCGTCATGCTGCAGCATGAGATCCCGATGGACACGATCGGCTATATCATCGACCGCTGCTTTGAAGCAGGCGTCACTGTGATGCTGAATCCGGCACCGTATATGGATATCCCGAAGGACTGGGTCAGGAAAGTGACCTATCTCACGCCGAATGAACATGAAGCGGCGCTGATGTTTGACGGGATGGATCGGGATGAGATCCTGATTTCTGAAGCCGGCAAGGTCATCATGACCGTCGGCAAAGATGGCGTGGTCTATGGTGAAGCGGGCAAGGTCGTCAAGGTCGCCGGCTTCACGGTGCCGGTCGTTGATACGACCGGGGCAGGCGATACCTTCAACGGGGCTTTTGCGGCAGCGCGCTGCGAAGGCCTGGCTATCAAAGAAGCCATTCGTTTTGCCAATGCGGCGGCAGCACTGTCTGTCGGAAAGATCGGTGCACAAGGTGGTATGCCATGGCGCAAAGAAGTGGAGGAGATGCTCTCATGCAGAAAATAGGGATTTTGAACAGCAATATCGCCAAGGTTTTAGCAGACCTCGGTCATACAGATAAGATCTGTGTCGGGGACTGCGGCCTTCCGGTGCCAGCCGGTACGCCGAAGATCGATCTCGCACTGCGTCTTGGTGAACCGAAATTCATCGAAGTCGTGAAGGAAATGGCGAAATACATGGAGATCCAGAAGGTCTATATCGCACCGGAGACGGAAAAGGAAAATCCGGAGCAGTGGAAAGCGCTTCATGAAGTGTTCCCGGAAGATGCTGTGGAATGGGTCATGCTGGATAGCCATGAAGAGCTGAAGGCGTGGGAAAAAGATTGCAAAGCCGTCATCCGTACGGGCGAAATCACTCCGTATTCGAATATCATTCTCGAGTCCGGCGTCATCTTCTAAGAGAGGTAGTACATGGATATCAATATGATCGGGATTTGCAAAGCCTTCGGGACGAATAAGGTCTTAGGCGGGGTGAATCTCCACATCCGTCCTGGCGAAGTCCACGCACTGATGGGGGAGAACGGCGCAGGCAAATCCACATTAATGAATATTTTGACGGGCATCCACAAGGCGGATGCCGGCACCATTCTGGTGGATGGCAAGGAAGTGACTTTCCGCAATAATAAAGATGCGGAAGAGCACGGGATCGCTTTCATTCATCAGGAGCTGAATATCTGGCCGAATCTGTCTATCCTGGAGAATCTTTTCCTGATGAATCAGCCGAAAACGGCCTTTGGATTCATTGACTTCAAAAAGATGCGCCAGATGGCGGAAGAAAAGTGCCGTGAAATGGGCATCACGCTGCCGCTCGATGAGATCGCAGGGGAATGCTCTGTCGGTCAGCAGCAGATGACAGAGATCACACGAAATCTGATGCTCGATGCCAAGACGGTCATCATGGATGAACCGACCGCCGCTTTGACGGAGCGTGAGACCGACAGCCTTTTCGAAGTCATGAGAAAGCTGAAGGCGAAGGGTGTCTCCATCATCTATATTTCTCATCGTATGGAAGAGGTATTCAATAACTGTGATACCATCACCGTCATGCGCGACGGGCAGACCATCAGCAGCCGCCCGACAGAAGAAACGAATATGGACCAGATCGTAGGCGATATGGTCGGCCGCGTGATGAGCGAGTACTATCCGGCGCGTACGAATGTACCCGGCGATGAAGTATTCAAGGTCGAAGATTTCTCGCAGCCGGGCGTCTTCGAGCACATCTCCTTCTCTGTCAGAAAAGGAGAGATCCTGGGCGTAGCCGGTCTCATGGGCGCTGGCCGTACAGAGATCATGAGAGCGATCTTCGGTGTGGATCCGCACAAGGAAGGCAAGCTCTACCTTTCCGGCAAGGAGATCAAGATCAAAAAGCCGCTCGATGCCATCAAGCTCGGCTTCGGTTTCATTACAGAGAACCGTAAGACGGAAGGGCTCATTCTGGATTTTTCGATCAAGAAAAATATTGCACTCCCAAGCGTGAATGCCCTCGCCAAGAGCGGCGTCATCAATGACAAGGAAGAATTCGGTTTCGCAGATATGTTATCGCACAAGCTCGGCGTCAAGACACAGACCATCGAGCTTCCTGCGAGTGCTCTCTCTGGCGGCAACCAGCAGAAGGTCGTCATCGCGAAGTGGGTGGGCATGCATCCGAAGCTGCTCATCCTGGATGAACCGACCCGCGGCATCGATATCGGTGCGAAAAAGGATATCTATGACCTGATGAATGAACTGACCGCCCAAGGCGTATCGATCATCATGGTTTCTTCTGAACTGCCGGAAGTCATCGGCATGAGCGACCGTATCATGGTCATCCACGAAGGGCATCTGGCTGGCATCATCGATCATAAAGATGCGACACAGACACGTATTATGACATTGGCTACCGGAGGAGAGTAAGCATGAATTCCGAAAAAGTTAAAAATCTTGTGAGAGAAATGGGGCCGCTCATTGGTCTCATTGTACTCTTTATCGTTATCGCGGCTTTGAATGACAGCTTCATCGATCCGTCGAACCTGAAAAATCTGGCTCGTCAGATCTCCATCAATGCACTCATCGCCTTCGGTATGACCTTCGTCATCCTGACCGGCGGCATCGACCTCTCCGTCGGCTCGATCCTCGCGTTGTCTTCTGCGCTCATGGCGAGCATGATCGCCAAAGGGACGAATCCGGAGCTTGCGATCCTTTTCTCTGCTTTCATCGGTATCCTGCTCGGCGCTGTGAATGGTGTCATCATTTCCTACGGAAAGGTCGCTCCCTTCATTGCAACACTCGCTACAATGACCATCTATCGCGGCGCGACGCTCGTCTATACGAATGGTAATCCGATCTCCGGCCTTTCGGATGATCCTTTCTTCACCGGCTTCGGTCAGGGCTTCATCATGGAAGTCCCGGTCCCGGCCATCGTGATGCTCATCGCCTTCCTGATCCTTTTCTTCATCCTGAAGAAGACGCCGCTTGGCCGTCAGACCTATGCGGTCGGCGGGAATGAAAAAGTTTCCTATATTTCCGGGATTAAGATTGACAGAATCAAGATTTTTGCGTATGCTTTGACTGGATGCCTTTGTGCTATCGCCGGCGCTATCCTGACTGCCCGCCTGAACAGTGCGCAGCCGACAGCCGGCATGGGCTATGAGCTGGATGCTATCGCAGCTGTCGTCTTGGGCGGTACCTCGCTCGCAGGCGGCAAAGGCCGTATTTCTGGCACGCTCATCGGTGCTCTCATCATCGGTACCTTGAATAATGGTCTGAACATTTTGAATGTGTCCAGCTTCTATCAGCAGGTTGTCAAAGGCGTAGTTATTTTGCTTGCCGTCCTGATGGATCGCAAGAAGAACTAAGGAGGAAAACATTTTGTTTAAGAAAATCGCATTAACAGCTCTCATTGGCGCAGCACTCATCTCTGCTGCTGGTTGTGGCGGCTCTGATAAGAAAGCCGACTCTTCTGCTGCTTCCGGCGCGAAGAAAGTCACCATCGGCTTCTCTGTCTCCACGCAGAACAACCCATTCTTCGTCACCATGGCAAATAGCGTCAAAGCAGCTGCTGAAAAGGCTGGCGTGAATGTCAAGATCGTCGATGCACAGAATGATCCGGCAAAACAGTCCAATGATATCGCTGACCTGCTCCAGGGCAACATCAGCGTCCTCATCGTGAATCCGGTAGACTCCGCAGCAGTATCCAACTCTGTCCTTGCAGCCAATAAAGCCAAGATCCCGGTCATCACCATCGACCGTGCTTCTGACAAGGGCGAAGTCGCTGTACACATCGCTTCCAACAACATCAAGGGCGGCGAAATGGCAGCAGAATACATCGTTTCTAAACTCGGCGAAGGCACTCCGGTCGCTGAACTCGAAGGTATCCCGGGCGCATCCGCTTCCCGTGAACGCGGTCAGGGCTTCCATAACATCGCTGATAAGAAACTGAAAGTCCTCGCAAAGCAGAGTGCAAACTTCGATCGCAGCCAGGGCCTGACCGTTTCTGAAAATATTCTCCAGGCAAACCCGGATGTCAAAGCCATCTTCGCACAGAATGATGAAATGGCTCTCGGCGCTATCTCCGCTGCCAAAGCTGCCAACAAGCAGATCTTCATCATCGGCTTCGACGGCACTGATGACGGCGTGAAAGCAGTCAAAGACGGTACCATGGCAGCTACCATCGCACAGCAGCCAGACAAGATGGGCGAGATCGGCGTCGATGCTGCTCTGAAGCTCGCTAAGGGTGAAAACGTCGAAAAGAATATTGCTGTCGATCTGAAACTGATCGAAAACAAATAATTTATTTCATCTGACAACCTGAACAAAAACCGCAGCTTCGGCTGCGGTTTTTTTGATGGGGGAAGGGGGAGGCCCATAGGGCGTGCTGCCCCTTGATTGCGATTGAAAGCCTCGATTGAATGAGAAATGAGAAATGAGAAATGGTGGTGCGGCGCATTTCGTCATCCTGAGCGGAGAAAAACGTCGTATGTTAGCAAATGGCTTATCTGAAACAGGAGAACTGAGTCGAAGGATCTAAGCGCCGCGGAGTATAAATAATGGCGATGCCATGAGCTGGCATTCCAGCCACTAGTCACTTGAGACACCTAATCCCTAATCCCTGCTTTCAAACTTTTGGGGATATCCTTTTTCCGTATCGTCATTTCGAGCGCAAGCGAGAAATCTTTCTTGCAGATCGATAAACGATGCATGTGTGAAAGCAGAAATACGTAGCACCAAGGCATCGTTTCCCTGCCAATGCCTATGTGATACTGACCGCAGTGCAAGGGAAACGCTGATTAAATCACGGAATCAGATTTCATATGGATTTTTATACATAGCGTCGTCGACATCCTCCTTAAATAGCTCGCTATTCGCGCCCCCTGTCTCCTCGCTCTGTATAAAAATCCAAGAATGAAATCCGATAACGATTTAATCAGTGTTTCCCAAGAAAGATCCCTCAGCTGCGCTTTCGATGACGATACGGGAGTCTGATATCTCCCAGTCTCTGGGTCTTTTAGTCTAATCCCTAATCCCTAGACACTAGACATTAGACATTAGACACTAGTCACCAGTCACCCGTCTCCAGTCACTCAAGGTTCCCATTTTTCCCATTGACGCGCTCCATGTGCATCCTTATAATAAATAAGATATGATTTTATAAGGGTAAGGAATCGGATATGAATAACGACTATGCAAGCATTTTCTCCGGCATTTTAAGAGAGAATCAGATAAAGACAAATGAACCCATGAAGCGTCATACCACCTTTGGCATTGGTGGGCCGGCAGATTGTTTTCTGATGCCGGAAACGACAGAAGAAGTGTGCCTCATCACAAAGCTCGCACACAAGCATGCGGTGCCGCTTTTCGTACTGGGCGGCGGGGCGAACCTGCTCGTCCGGGACAAAGGCATCCGAGGGGCGGTGGTATTCACCGGTCGTCTGCACCGCATGGAAAGGAAAGAGAATCTCCTGACGGTCGCGAGCGGAGTGCCTACGGCAGCTGCTGCAAGGAAAGCATTGGAGTATGGTCTCTCCGGAATGGAATTTGCAAGCGGCATTCCCGGCAGTATTGGCGGAGCTGCTTATATGAATGCGGGGGCCTATGGCGGAGAAATGGCGAAGATCATCGTTTCTGCTACCACCTGTGATGCAAAGGGGGATATCATTGTCCACTCCATCAAGGATATGGGCTATGGTTATCGTCACAGCCCCTTCATGCAGAACGGGGAAGTCATCCTTGATATCACGCTTTCGTTAAAGCCGGGCAATCAAAAGGACATCGAAGCGCTGATGAAGGATCTCAACCAGAGAAGAGCCACGAAGCAGCCTCTTGAAAAACGAAGCGCCGGATCCACCTTCAAGCGTCCCGATGGTCATTTTGTCGGACAGATGCTCGAAGAACTGGGACTCAAAGGATTTTCGGTGGGCGATGCGCAGGTCAGCGAGAAACACGCCGGTTTCCTCATCAATAATGGCCGTGCCTCCTGCGAAGACATGCTCTCTCTCATCCATCAGGTACAGCAGAAGGTCAAAGAGGCCTATGGCGTGGATCTGCATACCGAGGTTCAGATCGTAGGGGAAGAGTGAAAGAAGCCGAAAGGCTTCTTTTTTGTTTGTAGGTGACTGGGGACTAGGGATTGGGGATTAGGAGTGACTGGTGGCTGGTGACTGGAATTCTCTGGCATCGTCATCCCGAGCGCAGCCGAGGGATCTTTACTGCACTGCGAGAATCAGTGTGTATGCACCGCATCGTCATCCCGAGCGCAGCCGAGGGATCTTTACTGCACTGCGAGAATCATCGTGTATGCACCGAGGGAAAACGATGTCCTGGTGCTGCCTCACATCAGGCGATGAGCGTTTTGCAATAAAGACCCTCGGCTACGGTCGAAATGACGTTGCGCACGAAGCGCTATCGAAACTCCGCGGCGCTTCTGATTTTTATGCGCCGCATCACCATTTCTCATTTCTAATTTCTCATTCGAACAGAGTTTTCGTACGCAATCAAGAGGCATCCCGTCCCGTGGGCTAACCCCGAACCTTGAACCTCTAACCCTTTCTCCATTTTCCTCATGACAAATTTCCCGTGAACATTTATACTAAAGAAAAACGAAAAGGAGAGCACTATGGAAGTTGTAGCTTTTTATGGACCGCCAGGCACAGGTAAGAGTGACCGTGCGCTGGTGATCGCCTATGAGAATCAATGCTCCTGCATCATTGATGACGGGATCCTGATCTATCACAACCGCATTGTCGCAGGGAAGTCAGCCAAGAGAGAAGAGAGCCGCTTGAAGGCTGTGCGCCGTGCAATTTTCTGGGATGAAGAGCAGAGAGAAGATGTGAAGAAGATGCTCCAGAAGATCCATCCGGACCGCATTCTGATCTTGGGAACGTCAGATCGTATGGTCGTGACGATCACGAAGGCACTGGATTTGCCGGAGCCCTGCAAGTATATCCGCATCGAGGATGTGGCGCGTCCTGAAGAAATGATGAAGGCGAGCGAAGCACGTCATAAGGAAGGGAAGCATGTCATCCCCGTTCCGACGATGGAGCTGAAGCCGTATTTCAAGGGGTACCTTGTCGATCCGCTGAAATTTTTCAGAAATCGGAAAAAGGAAGTGCCAAAGCGTTTCAGCGAGCAGAATGAACGCTCTGTCGTGCGTCCGGTCTTCAGTTACTATGGCAAGCTCTCCTTCTCTGACCGCGTCATCGCTTCGCTTGTCCGTTATGCGGTGAAGGGGATGAAGAAAGTCAGGATCACAGGCGTCAGCAGTGAGAAGAGCGAGAGCCAGCTGAATGGCCTCATCCTGGCACTTGACGTCTCCGTCCGCCCGGGGACGCCGCAGGAGATCAAATCGGTGATCCATACCATGCGTGACAGGATCCAGCGGGAGATCGAGCATACGACAGGCATGTCGCTCGAGACGATCCGTGTGAATGTGACGACAGACGTGGCGAGGTAAGTAACTGGCGGCCGTGGATCAGGAATGATCATCGTCTGCAAAACGAGGGGAAGGCTGATGATACCAAAGGAGGGTTCTATGACTCAGATCAAAATCTGTGGCTTCACAGATCCGAAGGAGGCCGCATTTGTTTCCTATCCTGATGTCTCATATATGGGGATGGTGCTTTTCTTCGAGAAAAGCAAACGCAGCATTTCTCTTGAGACGGCAAAGGCCATCCTGCGTGCGGCAGATCCGCGTATCAAAAAGGTGGCGGTCGTGGTGTCTCCCTCGCTGGCACAGGCTGAGGAGATCGAGAAGGTAGGCTTCGACTATATGCAAGTACACGGCGTGCTTGGAGCAGAGGTACTTTCTAGGACCCGGCTCCCCATCATCCGTGCGTATAATGGCAAAGCGGAGGAAGAAGAGGATCCCCGCATCTGCGCTCATCTTTTTGACGCGGCAGAGCCTGGTAGCGGGAAGGCCTTCGACTGGAAGAGGCTCGCGGAAAAGAAACGGGGGAAGCCATGGTTTCTTGCGGGCGGCCTTACGGCAGCCAATGTAGGAAGGGCGATTTCCCACATCCATCCTGACGTCGTCGACGTATCGTCGGGTGTGGAGTATACAGACAGGAAGGGGAAGGATCCGGAGAAGATAGCGGCGTTTATTCAGGCTGTCAAAGAAAGCTGATGCTGGATGCAGAGCTTAGGAGGCATCATTCTGCTGCCATGGGAGACATATCCGCCCTTCGCCACCTGCAGGATTTATTGAATCCTTAGATCCTGATCCCAGCCTCACACCTTTCTCCCATTTTGAATAAAAAACTCTTGACACAAATTCTCTGAGGGTGTATATTAGCTTCAACTTCATAAAGGCAGTGAAGAGAAGAGTACATGAAGGATGCTGGCAAAGAGAGCTCGGGCAGGTGAAAACGAGTACAGACGAATCCATGGAAGATGGCCTCTGAGCCTGGCATGCTGAATGATGAAGCAGCCCGGGAGCTCCCGTTATAGAGATAGGGTATCAAGGCAACAGCCGGCGTACCTGATAAGGTGTTCTGGAGCGATCCGGACATAAAATTGGGTGGTAACACGAATGACGATCTCGTCCCTTTGATAGGGATGAGATTTTTTTATTGCCACATTTATCCACGCATTGCCACATTTACTATGAAGGAAGAAATAGTGATTGATAGTCCAGAGAGGCGCTTTCCGGAGAGCTATCAACAGCCTTTTTTTACAGGAGGAATTCATCATGGCAGACGTAAAACATTATCATTTCGAAACTCTTCAGCAGCATGCAGGCCAGGTACCGGATCCGGTGACCGGCGCCAGAGCGGTTCCGCCTTACCAGA
>FR879608.1:0-1541 GCA_000434475.1 Dialister sp. CAG:486 | reverse complement strand
AGAGCGGTTCCGATTTACCAGACCACTTCCTATGTATTCAAGGACGCACAGCAGGCAGAAGACCGCTTCGCCCTGAAGGATGCCGGTTATATCTATAGTCGCCTGACGAATCCGACCCAGGATGTACTCGAAAAGAGACTGGCCGCCTTGGAAGGCGGCACGGCGGCTCTCGCCGTTGCTTCCGGGGCAGCTGCTGTCACCTATGCGATCCTGAACATTGCCGGTGCCGGGGATGAGATCGTGTCTGCCTCTACACTGTACGGCGGGACCTATGAGCTCTTCACCGATACCCTGCCGCAGCTCGGCATCACCACCCATTTCGTAAATCCGGATCATCCGGAAGAGATCGAAGCAGCGATCACCCCAAAGACCAAGGCAGTCTATATCGAAACGCTGGGGAATCCGGCCATCAATATCCCGGACTTCGATGCCATCCGCGACATTGCTCACGCCCACGGCCTGCCAGTCATCATTGATAATACCTTCGCGACGCCTTATCTCTTCCGTCCACTGGAACATGGTCTGGATATCGTGGTTCACTCCACCACGAAATTCATCGGTGGCCACGGTACGACCTTGGGCGGCGCGATCGTAGAAAATGGCAAGTTCAACTGGAACCAGCCGGAAAGATACCCACACTTCGCTTCTCCGGATGCTTCCTATCACGGCATCAACTTTGCAACTGACGTACCGGGCGCAGGCTTCGTGACCCGTATCCGTGCGAAGGTTCTCCGTGATACCGGTGCTTGCATTTCCCCGATCTCCTCCTGGTTCTTCATTCAGGGGCTCGAAACCCTGTCTCTCCGCGTAGAACGCCACGTCTACAATGCCACCAGAGTCGCAGAATTCCTCGAAAAGCACCCGAAGGTTGCTAAAGTCAACTATCCGGGCCTCGCATCTTCCCCGTACCACAAGCTGCAGCTGAAATACCTGCCAAAGGGCGCAGGCTCCATCTTCTCCATCGAGCTCAAGGATGGCTTTGATGCAGCGAGAAAATTTATCGACAATCTTGAGATCTTCTCTAACCTGGCCAATGTCGGTGACTCCAAGTCTCTTGTCGTTCACCCGGCTTCCACGACCCACCAGCAGCTTTCCCCGGAAGCCCAGCAGGCAGCCGGCATCACCCCGGGCACCGTCCGCATCTCCGTAGGTATCGAAAACATTGATGACCTTCTCGCAGATCTCGAACAGGCGCTGGCGAAAATCTAAGGAAACACTGATTCTGTGATTTAATTAGCGTTTCCCCAAATCAACTAAAATCAAAAAAGACGTAGGATGCATGATTCTACGTCTTTTTTGCATGGGAAGATTTCATAAAAAAAGACGGCGCTTTTGATTTTCGCGCCGCAAATAAGTTTGAAAGCAGGAATGAGGGATGAGTGGCTAGGGATTAGACTAGGAGACATCAGATATCAGACGTCAGACGTCAGACATTAGACATCTGACTTCTATCCTCCGGCCTTCAGGCATCGCCTCATATATATTCGCGGCGAAGACGCCACCTTCATTCCTAATTCCTCATTCGAGCAGAGCTTTCATTC
>FR879607.1 GCA_000434475.1 Dialister sp. CAG:486 | reverse complement strand
TCTCCGGCATCGTCATCCCGAGCGCAGCCGAGGGATCTCTACCGCCCTGCGGGAATCAGCGTGTATGCGCCGAAGGGAAACGATGTCTTGGTGTTGTCTCACATGCAACAATGAGCTTCTGCAATAGAGATTTCTCGCTTGCGCTCGAAATGACGACGGCGCGAAGCGCCATCAAAACTCTGCGGCGCTTCGCGCCGCACCACAATTTCTCATTCCTCATTTGAGCAAAGATTTCACTTACAATCAAGGGGCAGTACTACCCCTGAACCTTGAACCCCGAACCCTCAGTCTCATTAAGTGTATACTCCAACGCATAGACTTTCTTTTAACTGTTTCAAATGATATAATACAGGTATACGCGAGAAATGATGAAGCATTTTTCGTACACTCTATTTCCTTATAGAAAGGACAAAAAACATGGAATATCGTATCGAACATGACACCTTAGGCGAAGTAAAAGTTCCGGCGGATCATATGTGGGGCGCGCAGACCCAGCGCTCTTCTGAAAACTTCAAGATCGGAGCACGCATGCCGGAAGAGATCATTCATGCGTTTGCCGTGCTGAAGAAATGCACCGCCCTTGCGAACCTCGCAGAAGGCAAGCTTTCGGAAGAAAAAGCGAAAGTCATCGCAGAGGTCTGCGACGAGATCCTCGCCGGCAAGTGGAACGGCGAATTCCCGCTCGTCGTGTATCAGACAGGCTCCGGCACGCAGAGCAATATGAACATGAATGAAGTCGTCGCGCACATCGCGAATGCGAAGCTCGAAGCTGTCGGCAGCGAGACACGCATCCACCCGAATGATGACGTCAACATGTCTCAGTCTTCGAACGATACCTTCCCGACCGCTATGCACGTTGCGGCCGTTTCTGTCCTGCACCGCTGCCTCTACCAGCCGCTCGCTGAACTGATCGCGACCTTCCGCAAGAAGAGCGAAGAATACATGCACGTCGTCAAGATCGGCCGCACCCATGTACAGGACGCCGTACCGCTCACCTTCGGACAGGAAGTCTCCGGATGGACGACCATGCTCGAAAAGTGCCAGCATATGATCGAAGCATCGGAAAAATATCTTCTTGGGCTTGCCATCGGCGGCACCGCTGTCGGTACCGGTCTCAATGCGCCGAAAGACTTCGGCACCAGAGTATCGGCTGAGATCGCCAAAGAAACAGGCCTTCCTTTCGTATCGGAGGAAAATAAATTCTATGCACTGACCGGACGCGATGACTTCGTTTTCGCTCATGGCGCTCTCGAAGCTCTTGCGATGGACTGCATGAAGATCGCTGACGATCTTCGCCTCCTGGCAGGCGGGCCAAGAGCCGGTCTCGGTGAGCTCACCATCCCGGCGAATGAACCGGGTTCTTCCATCATGCCGGGCAAAGTGAACCCGACCCAGTGCGAAGCCCTGACCATGGTCGCCTGCCGCGTTCATGGCAATCAGGCCGTCGTCTCCATGGCCTCCTCGCAGGGCCGCTTCGAGCTGAACGTCTATGCCCCGGTCCTGGCACAGGCCTTCATCGAATCCGTCAAGCTCCTAGGTGAAGCCATCCACTCCTTCAATATCCACTGCGCCGTAGGCATCGAAGTCAACCATGACCGCATGGAAGAGCTGGTGGAGAAATCCCTGATGCTCGTTACCGCACTCGCGCCGCACATCGGTTATGAGAAGTCCGCAAAGATCTCGAAGAAAGCCTTCGCAGACGGCAGCTCCCTGAAGGAAGCCGCTCTGGCTCTGGGCTATGTGACTGAAGAAGAATATGACCGTTGGGTCGTCGCAAAAGATATGTGTAATGTAGATCGGTAATCGTTTGTAAAATGAAAAGCCGGGTGAAAGCCCGGCTTTTTTGCATGCTTGTAAGAGATCGGTGATGCGTGGATGGGATCTCTTCTGTATAAGGACTTCAGGCGGCGGGAAATCATATCACTTTGACACATCCTGTATAATAGAGATAGAAACCAGCTGGGGGAGCCCTAAGGGGCTGAGAGGCGCGAAGCGCTGACCCTTTGAACTTGAATCGGATCATACCGGCGTAAGGAAGCGGGCTCTATTTTGACAGAGTATCCGCCGGAGGCGGATTTTTTTATTGGAGGTTGACTATGACGCAGCTTGAAGCAGCAAGAGAAGGCATCATCACGAAGGAAATGGAAACAGCCGCACGCGAAGAGGGCGTGAGCGCAGAATTCATCCGCTCCGGCATCGCGGACGGGACGATCGTCCTTCCGGCGAATATTTACCATACATCGCTCCATCCGTATGCGATCGGCAAGGGGCTTCGGACGAAGATGAATGTAAATCTGGGGATCTCTTCTGATGTATGTAACTATGACACGGAGCAGGCGAAGGCGAAGCTCGCTTGGGAGATGGGGGCGGAGGCTATCATGGATCTGTCCTGCTATGGGGAGACGGCGCCGTTCCGTGAATGGCTGGTGAAAAACAGTCCGGCGTCCATCGGTACGGTGCCGATGTATGATGTGAAGGGCGTCCTTCACAAGGGGCTGAAGGATATGACGGCAGATGATCTCTTCTCTGTCGTGGAACGTCACGCGAAGGATGGCGTGGATTTCATGACGATCCATGCGGGGCTGAACCGTGAGACGGCGAAGCACATCATGAGAAATAAGCGCATCACAAATCTGGTCTCGCGCGGCGGCTCGGTGCTCTTTGCGTGGATGTACATGCACGGGAAGGAGAATCCTTTCTACGAACAGTTTGACCGTCTGCTGCTGCTTCTGAAGAAATATGATGTCACACTGTCTTTGGGAGATGGATGCCGCAGCGGCTGTGGGCATGACTCGACAGATGCCGTGCAGATCTCGGAGCTGGTCAATCTGGGTGAGCTGGTCGTGCGTGCGCGCAAAGCGGGGGTGCAGGTCATGGTGGAAGGCCCGGGGCATATGCCGATCTCGGATATCCGCATGAATGTGGAGATCGCAAAGAAGCTCACTCACCAGGCGCCTCTCTATGTCTTGGGACCGATCGTTACCGATGTGGCACCGGGCTATGATCACATCACCGCGGCGATCGGGGGGACGCTGTCGGCAGCATGCGGGGCAGACTTCCTCTGCTACGTCACTCCGGCGGAGCATCTGCGTCTGCCGGATCTGAATGATGTACATGAAGGGATCGTGGCTTCGAAGATCGCCTGCCATGCCGCGGATCTCGCCAAGGGCGTGAAGGGCGCGGAAAAATGGGATGAAGAAATGAGCTGGGCACGCCGCAAGGTGGACTTCCATCGCATGATCCCGCTCGCCATCGATCCGGGCAAGGCACGTCGCTACAGAGAGAGCAGCATCCCGGAGGATGAAGCGACCTGTACGATGTGCGGCTCCATGTGTCCGATGAAGACGCTTGATGAGATCTTGAATAACCGCAATGCGGAGGAGGATCCGTTTAAGGACTAAGAAAAAGGCTGCGCCGGAAGACGCAGCCTTTTTTTGATGCAAGGGGGGCAGCAGGTTCAACAGGGTAGGGGACAGCTTCGTTGCAAACATAAATGTGGGTGATGCTTGAAAGGGGTATTTAATCAGCGCTTCCTTAGCTCCCCTCTTTCTGGTTTTTAAGCACCCATACATATGGCTCCGTTTCTTTCCCGTGCACGCCGAGGATCTCAGGGGAAAAGTCTGGGAAGGCGCTCTTGTATTTCTGCAGGAAGAGGAAATAGGAAAGCACCTCGTCCGTCCAGACCTCGCCGGGCTCTAAGACGGTGATACCGGGGGGATAGGGGAGGATCATTTCCAAAGATACGCGTCCTTTGGCTTTCGGAAGCGGGACGCGCTCGCGTGCTCCTTTGAGGAAGGCCTGATGGGCTTTTTTCCCGGTGATCATGGCTTTGGGGAAATGATCTTCATCGAAGAGCGCCTGCGTAAGGCGGGCGGCTTCTTCCCGGCAAAGGAAGTCCTGATAGCGCAGGGAGAAGTCTTTCAGCCCTTCTCCTTTCCGGCAGGTGAGGTGCGGCGCAAAGACGGACATCGGTGTATTTGCCTCATAGGCCGCTTCGCATTCCTGAAGAAGGGAGAGGAGGTGTTCCTGCTTTTCCTTCGTATCACCCGGCTCGATGAGGAAGAGGAGGGTGTGGAAATCAGATTTTTCCACTGTCACATGGCGGCTTTCGAGAAAATGGGAAAGAAGCGGCGCGGGGAGGGGGTCTGTCACAAGGAGTACCTTGCAGGGATCGGTGAGGTAGAGGCTTTCTGCGATATGAGAGAAGCCGTGCCAGGTGTCTTTGGGGGAAATCGCAAAGAAGGCGGGATCTGAGAGGATCTCTTCTGCCGGATGGGCTTCCCAGGAAGCGGCGCGCACCGTGGGAGCGGTGAATGGCCGAAGGAAGCGGCAACGCTTGAGGATGGATCTCTTCAGTTCTGTCGCTGTGATCGCGGCTTCTTGCCAGAGCTCCTTCCCTCTCTTCTGGTGCAGGTACGCATTCATTTCCAGCCCGGCAAGGAGCGGATAGTAAGGGGAGGTCGATATATGCATGAGAAAGGCAGCCTGCAGGACATCATCCTCGAGATAGCGCGCCATCCCTCGCAGGTGGCTATCCTTCTTGTGAAGCTGGCTCGTCATGGAGAATCCGGCAAGCTGCTTGTGGACGGACTGCGTCACAAGGATGCCGGGATCGTTTTTCGTCAGGGGGAAGGTGAGGACGGCAGAATCCTGAAGGAGTGGGAGGAAATTTTCGTAGCCGGCCCATGCACCGTCGAAGAGGATGTAGTCGCAGAGTGAGCCGATGCGGCGAAGAAGCTCTCTGGCATTCAGAAAGAGGCCGTCATAGGTGGAGAGCTGGAGGCAGGCAAGGCGGTAGGGACGCTGCTTTTTCCCCGCGGCGGGCGAGAGCCTGGCCGCTTTCTTGCGGAGGCGGACGGGGTCAAGCGTTTCTTCCGTCAGTCCGCCGATGATGCCGCTTTCATTTCGCTCGGAGGCGAGATAGACGGGAAGTCCGCCTGCGGCGGCGAGTGCGGCCTGCGAGGCAGACTTGTGGTTATTCCTGTCGAAAAGAATGAGGTCGCCCTCTGAGACAAGCGCGCTGATCGCGATGCGGTTCGAGGCGGAGGTGCCGCCCAAGACGAAGAAACAGCGATCGCTCCCATACACGCTCGCGGCGAGCGCTTCTGCCTCTCCGGAGACGCCTTCATGAGAGGACGGATCCCCGATGACGGAAGAAGAGTCCGAGATGTCCGCTGTAAAAGCGCCTTCACCGAGCGCGGAGACAAAGGCGCGTCCTTCAGGGATTTCTTCAAACAGTGCGCCGCTGTGGTGTCCCGGCGTGCAGAAATCATCGCGCGCTTCTTTTGCAAAGTCCAAAAGCGCTTTCGTGAAGGGGGGAAGGTGGTGGGGATCGTTCATGGGTATCAGCTCCTTTTAGAGGTATTGTAACATAAGTTGGGGGTTCAGGGTTCAGGTTGATGGGTTCAGGGTTAGCCCCGGGACGGCTCCGTCCACTGATTATGAATGAAAGCTCGGCTCTCTAGTTGGAGTGAGGAGTGAGGCGTGGTGGTGCGGCGCATAAAAATCAAAAGCGCCGCAGAATTTTGATAGCGCTTCGCGCCGTCGTCATTTCGAGCGAAGTCGAGAAATCTTTTTCGTTCGCGATCAGGCGGATTATGTTTGTAAACCCTAAACGGGAAACCTGTTGTCCTCAAGACCTTCGGGCATCGCCCCATATTATATTCGCGGCGAAGCCGCCACCTTCATTCCTAATTCCTAATTCCTAATTCGAGCAGAGCGTTCATCCCCGATCAAGGAACAGCACGCCCACGGGCTACCCCCTGAACCTATAATCCTATCAACAAATGATTCGATTTATGATAATATAATAGAGTACATTCATGATGGGGTCGTGCGCGCAAGGAGGCGGGAGCAATCGAAAAAGAATATCAGGTGAATCTCCCTGTCTTCGAAGGGCCGCTGGATCTTTTGCTGCACCTTGTGACGAAGAATCGGATCGATATTCACGACATACCGATCCATGAGATCACCGAGCAGTATCTCGCTTACCTTAGGAGAGCGCAGGCGTTCGATCTGGAGTTGGCAAGCAGCTTCTTCGCCATGGCTTCGACACTCATCTTCATCAAGTCGCGGATGCTGCTCCCGAAGCGTCGACAGGAGGCGGCCGATGAGACCGAAGACCCAAGAGCCGAGCTCGCGAGGTCACTCGAAGAATTCAAGCGGATGAAGGAGATCAAGGGACGCATCGAGGAGCTCATTGATGCCGAAAGGCCGTACTGGAAGAAAGAGCCCGAGGCTGTGAAGGGCGGGCTGTATCAGGGGCGGATCTCCCTCCTGAAGCTGCGCGCGGCCTTTCTCTCGCTCTATGACTCTCTCCATGAAGAGAAGGAAGAGATCCTTGCTCCCGAAGAGGTGTCGATGGAGCAGGAGATGGAGACGCTGAAAGAGACGCTCTCTTGTCTTCATCGTGTGAACTTCACGCAGTATTTCCGGCGGCTGAAGACACGCCTCCGCCTCGCCGTCACACTCGTGGCACTCCTTGAACTGATTCGCCTTGGCGAGGCGAGAGTGATCGAAGGAGCAGGGGGACTAGAAATCGTGAGGGGTTAAGGTTCAAGTTGTCGGGCTAACCCTGAAGTTTGAAAGCAGAGATGGGGTTCACGGTTCAGGTTGATGGGTTCAGGGTTGTGGTGGCAGCTTCGCTGCAAAATATATATTTGTGGCGAAGCCGCCACCTTCATTCCTAATTCCTAATTCAAGCAGAGCTTTTATTCAAAATCAGTGGACGGAGCCGCCCCACGGGCTAATCCTGAACCCCGAACCCTGTACCCTGAACCCTTAAACCCATAACGCAACAAAGGACATTTATGACAAACACTCTTATACAGCTCTCAGCACTTATCGAAGCCTTTCTTTTTGCGAAGGGGAGCCCTGTCTCTCTGACCGACATGGCAAAGGCCGTGGGCGAAGACTCTCAGATGATCGAGAAAGCACTCACGCTGCTGTCTGAAAAATATGAAAAGCCAGACTCCGGTTTGACGCTCCATCACACGGGCGCAGGGTACATGCTGGCGACGAAAAAGAAATATGACACCTGGCTCTCCTCCCTTCTGGGAAAACAGACGCCGCTCTCGGCTGCGGCGCTGGAGACGCTGGCTGTGGTGGCCTGCAAAGAGCCTGTGACGCGAGTCGAGATCGAGAAGATCCGCGGCGTGACGGCAGGCCGTGTGCTGGGGCTCCTCATGGAGAAGGGCCTCATCGAAGAAAGAGGACGTCTGGATATACCCGGACGGCCGATCCTTTATGGTACGACGAAGCGTTTCCTCGCCTGCACCGGGCTTTCAGATGTGAATGAGCTTCAGATGCGCTGGCGAGAAGGACTGGAAGAAGGAGAACTATTTTGAAAGAACGTTTACAGAAGGTATTGAGCCATGCGGGCATCTGCTCCCGCCGCAAGGCTGAAGAATTGATCGCAGCGGGACAGGTCCGTGTGAATGGCAAGGTCATCCGCGAGCTGGGGAGCGAAGCTGATCCCGTTTCCGATCGCATAGAGGTCGCCGGAGAACGCATCCGCCCTGAGCGGAAACGCTATTTCCTCTTCTACAAGCCGGATAATGTCATCACGTCTGTCACCGACCCGCAGGGGCGGCGCACGGTCATGGACTATTTCAGAAATATCCGTGAGCGTATTTTCCCTGTCGGACGTCTTGACTATCACTCCGAAGGACTACTCCTCATGACGAATGACGGCGAGCTTGACAACATCCTGACGCATCCGAAGCATGAGGTCAAAAAGGTATATGAAGTCACAGTCCGTGGGAAATATTCACTGAAGCTGGCAGATAAAATGTCGAAGGGCGTGCGCATCGACAGCGGAGTGACTGCACCGTGTGAGATCGAAGTTCTGGGCTATGACAAGGAGAAGAATAAGACAAAGGTACGCATGACGCTCCACGAAGGGAAGAACCGTGAGATCCGTAAAATGATGGCGGCGTTCCACTATCCTGTATTCGGACTGAAGCGCGTGCAGTACAGCTTCCTGACGCTTGCCGGCGTCTCCCGCGGGGAATACCGCCGCCTGTCCTTGGAGGAGGTCAAGAAACTGTATGAGCTCCACAAATAAAAAGATCGCCATCATCGGAGCCGGCGTGGCGGGGCTTCTGGCCGCTGTCACGGCAGCGGACCGGGGAGCCAAGGTCATGCTCTTTGAAAAAATGCCGAAGGTCGGCCTGAAGATGGGCATCACCGGAAAAGGCCGCTGCAATCTGACAAACAGCGCGCCCATCATGGATTTTATCGGGAAGACACCGGGCAATGGAAAATTTCTCTACAGTGCCTACGAAGCCTTCTCGAATACAGACCTGCTGGATCTGCTCCATGGCTACGGTCTTGTGACCAAGGTCGAGCGCGGCGGACGTGTCTTCCCTGCCAGCGATGATGCACAGGAGGTGCGCCACCTTTTCATGCGCCTTCTCAAAGAAAAGAAGGTCGAGCTTCACTTGGAGGAGCCGGTGTCTCATATCGTCGTCATAGACGGCAGAGCGAAGGGCGTTGTCACGAAGAAGGGACGCTATGATGCCGATGCAGTGATTCTGACGACCGGCGGCGCTTCGTACCCGCGTACGGGATCGACGGGAGACGGGTATCGGATGGCCGGGGAGATCGGGCACAAGGTCACGACCATCCGTCCTGCCCTCATCCCTCTCGTCACGAAGGAAAGCTGGCCGAAAGACCTGCAGGGGCTCTCACTCAAGAATGTCACACTGTCTCTTTCCGCCGGCGGGCGCAGAAAGGCAGAGGAATTCGGAGAGATGCTCTTCACCCATTTCGGGATCACCGGTCCCATTGTGCTCTCCCTCTCGGATAAAGCCTCCCTCTGGCTCTCACAGGGACATCCCGTGGAAGCGACGCTCGATCTCAAGCCTGCGCTCACGCAGGAAATTCTCGATAAGCGTGTCCTGAGAGATCTGGAAAAGCATCACCTGAAGCAGATGGCCGGCGCGCTTGTCGAGCTTCTCCCGCATCGCATGATCGACGTCGTGCTCTCACTGGCAGGTATCCCTCGGGACCTTCCTGTCAGCGAGCTCAAGAAAGCCCAGCGCGCGTCCCTCGTGCAGACGATGAAGTCCATGAAGCTCACCATCACAGGCACTCGTCCCATTGAGGAAGCCATCGTGACAGCCGGCGGCATTTCCGTTAAAGAAGTGAATCCGTCCACCATGGAATCAAAGAAAGTGGCAGGGCTCTACTTCGCAGGAGAAGTCCTTGACATCCACGCCTTCACCGGCGGCTACAATCTGCAGGCGGCCTTCTCGACCGGACATCTGGCAGCGGAAAGTGCAGCCGGCAGTGACTAGTGACTAGTGACTGGTGACTAGTGACTAGTGACTGGTGACTGGTGACTAGTGACTGGTGACTGGTGGCTAGGGATTAGGGACGCAGGGGAACTGGTGACTAAAAGACTTCAGACTCCCGTATCGTCATTTCGAGCGAAGCGAGAAATCTTCCTTGCAGACCGCTAAACGAAGAATGAGTGAAAGCAGAAATACGTAACACCAAACCGTCCCTGCCCTACCCACTGAACCCATAGAACCCGCTTCCCCTCTTTCGCCTGCAGTCAATGGAACAGCACGCCACAGAGGCTAACCCTGAACCCTGAACCAACCAATTCATATAAAGGAGATCATCATTTATGCGAAAATTATCCATCGCCATCGACGGCCCGGCGGGGGCCGGCAAGAGCAGTGTATCAAAGATCCTTGCATCACGCCTTGGCTATGCCTATCTCGATACCGGAGCGATGTATCGCGCTGTCACCTATGAAGCTTTGAAAAAGGACCTGACAGATCCGGCGGAGATCACCGCTATGACAAAAGCCCTCGATATGGAAGTGAAGCCCGGTACGGATGCCATGCACGTCATCGTGGATGGCGAAGATGTGACACCCTTCATCCGCACGCCGGAAGTCTCCGGGCATGTATCGGAGGTTTCCGCCATCGGCGGCGTGCGCACGGCGATGGTCGCCATCCAGCGCCGCCAGGCCGAAAAGGGCGGCATCGTTCTTGACGGCCGTGACATCGGGACGACTGTCCTGCCGAAGGCTGATGTGAAGATCTTCCTTACCGCCTCCGTCCACACCCGTGCGCTTCGCCGCTTCAAAGAACTCGAAGCCCAGCACCCGGAGCTTTCGCTCGAAGACATCGAAGCCGATGTGGCAAAGCGCGACTACATGGACAGTCACCGAGAGATCTCCCCCCTGAAGCAGGCAGAGGACGCCATCCTTCTTGATAATGGCGACCTTACGCTCGAAGGTACTGCAGAAGCCATGATCGCCATCTGTGAGAAAAAGTTTCCGGGGTTTAGCAAGTAAGTGACTAGTGACTAGGAATCAAGGACTGGACATAGAGATTGGGAGACATCAGAAGTCTAAAATCTGAAGTCTAAAGTCTTATGGCCTCCCTGTCTTCTTGCGCTTTATCAACGGCAAACGGCTAACAGCCAACCACCATTTTCAAACGAGGTGAATCCTATGGGCTATGCTATTGTCAGAGCCATCTTAAATTTCTTCTTCTTCGTCATCTTCGGGCTCAAGGTCGAAGGGCGGGAAAATGTGCCAAAGACCGGGGCCATCATCGTTGCGCCGAACCATAAAAGCTATTGGGATCCCCCTGTCGTCGGCGTGGCTTTTAATACCCGCATCATCCACTACATGGCGAAAGAAGAGTTATTCAAAAATCCATTCTTCGGCTGGCTGATCCGTCAATTCGGCACTTTCCCGGTGAAGCGCGGTAGCGTCGATCGCGCTGCTGTGCGTCAGGCCATCAAGGAGATCAAGGAGGGCAATCCCCTCGGCATTTTTCCGGAAGGCACCCGCATCAAGAGAGAAGGACTCGGCCGTTTCCACACGGGCATGGCATCCCTCGCCCTCATGACCGGCACTCCGGTCATTCCTGTCGCTGTCCTTGGAACGATGGATCTGCCTCGCAAAAATGGTCCGTTGGCCGTCCTCATCGGGAAACCGATCGAGGTCAAAAAGCAGCGCCCGACCGATGAGAAGGTGGCCGAGCTCAATGACATCGTGAAGGCAGAGATCCAGAAGCTGATGGATGACTATAAAAAGTGACTGGCAGCTGGTAACTAGGGATTGGTAGCTAGGGATTAGGAGTCTCAAGTGACTGGTGACTAGTGACTGGAATGCCAGCACAAGGCACCGCCATTTCTCATTTCTAATTTCTCATTCAATCGAGGCTTTCAAACGTAATCAAGGGGCGAGCCGCCCCATGGGCGAACCCTGAACCCTTTATCTTGCTATTGAACTTTTCTATTTCAAATGTAATGCCTGCTCTATAACGGGCGCTTCAATTGAGAATCAAAATCATGGAAATCTATAAATCGAAAGTGATGGGCTTTTGCTACGGCGTGAAAAGAGCCATGAAAATTGCGGAAAATGCGGCAAATTCGGGCATTAAGGCCGTTACCTACGGCCCCATCATTCATAACCCGCAGGTGGTCGGAAGGCTTTCTGAAAAAGGCATCTATCCGGTGGACGATCTGGACACTTTGACAGATGAAACTGTAATAATTCGCTCGCACGGAGTGGGCCCTTCGTGCTATAATAAACTCAAGTGCAAAAATCTGGCCCTAATGGACGCGACGTGCCCTTTCGTCAAAAGGAACCAGGAGATCACCAAAGACCTCGTGGCTGATGGAAAGACCGTCGTACTCATCGGTGAAAAGAAGCACCCGGAAATGAAGAGCGTAGCGGAGTGGGCAGTGGGTCATTCCTTCCAGGTAGAAACCCTCGAAGATGTAGACCGGCTTCCAGACATGGAAGAGGCGCATATCGTCACGCAGACCACATTTTCGGTGGCTTTGGCTGACCAGCTGGTGCAGGCGATCCGGCAACGGATCCCGCATGTGTTTCTTCACAAATCCATTTGTGATGCGACCATGCAGCGACAGCAGGCGGCGCGTGAGCTGGCGAGGAAAGTAGATGTGATGATTGTCATCGGCGGGCGCAACAGCGCTAATACCAGCCGACTGGCAGACGTATGCAGGAGCGAAGGCGCCTGCGTTCATCATATCGAAACGGCAGAGGAACTAAAATCTGAATGGTTCCAAACCCGGGACAAGATTGGCATCACCGCCGGTGCATCCACACCGGACTGGATCATAGAGGAGGTAGTTTTTATTATGGAAAACATGAAAGAAATGCTGGAACAGGAAGAAATGAACCTGGACGTGCATAAAGGCAGTGTAGTAGAAGGGGAAGTTGTCGACGTACTCGACGACAAAGCCTATATTTCCTTCGGCTACAAAACAGAAGCTGTACTGCAGGCTCATGAATATGCATACCCGGCACCAGCATCTCTGAAGGACGTACTCAAAGCTGGCGACAAACTTCGTGTACAGATCGTCAGCGGTGTCAAAGAAGACAGCACCATTTACGTATCCAAGATCAAAGTTGATCGTCTCGCTGACTGGGACGTTGTCGAAGAAGCATTCGAAAAAGGCGAAGCTGTCGAATGCGAAGGCATCGAAGCTATCAAAGTTGGTCTGCTCGTTCAGCTGAAGTCCCTCCGCGGCTTCATTCCGCTGTCTCAGGGCGACCTGCGCTTCGTTCACTCCCTGCAGAACCTGGTCGGACAGAAATTCCCGGCTAAGATTCTCGAAGTCGACCGCGCTAAGAACAGACTGGTTCTCTCCCGCAAAGCAGTACTGGAAGATGCCAGAAACAATGAAATGGATGAAATCGAAGCTGCTTATGAAAACGGCGACGTTCTTCAGGGCACTGTCAAGAAGATCATGCCATACGGTGCTTTCATCGGCATCAATGGCGTAGAAGGCCTGCTCCACATCTCCGATATCTCCTGGAAGAAGATCGGCAAAGTGGAAGACGTCCTCAAACCGGATCAGGTCATTGACGTCAAGATCAAATCCTTCGATCGTGAAAAACAGAGAATCTCCTTCTCTCACAAAGACTGCCTCCCGAATCCATGGGAAACCGCTGTCACCAACCACGCTGCTGATGACATCGTAGACGCTAAAGTCGTCAAGATCCTGGAATTTGGCGTTATCGTTGAACTCGAAGACGGTCTCACCGGTCTGCTCCACATCAATGAAATGACCGATGACCACAACAAGAAACCGGGCGACATCTGCCAGGTCGGCGATGATCTGAAAGTCAAGATCATCAACATCGACGAAGCTCGCAGAAGAATCTCCTTCTCCCTCGTCGAAGCACCGGCTCATGATGCTGAATAAGAGAAAATGATAAAAACCGCATTGCGAGAAGCGCAATGCGGTTTTTTATTGGTCAGGATAGGACATCTCATAAGACAACGCTATAGCCCCTGTGACTTTGCGGGGATCATGGGACGGCAGGAAGTGAAAAGCGGAGGATCACTTGACTTTGCCTCCTTGCTATCATACAATTTTATTTACAGTGAAAATGGGAAAGTGTTGCTTCTATCTTTTGGGATGGCCGGCTCTTAGAAGCCGGCAGGCAGCATGCTCCCTGGTTAAGGAAACACTGGTTCAATCGTTATCGGATTTTATTCTTGGATTTTTATACAGAGCGAGGAGACAGGGGACGCGAATAGCGAGCTATTTAAGGAGAATGTCGACGACACTATGTATAAAAATCCATATGAAATCTGATTCTGCGATTTAATCAGCGTTTCCTTAATATATGATTTCCATAGAAAGGAATGGGCTCATGAGTAAACCTCTCGTAGCCATCGTCGGGCGGCCGAATGTTGGCAAATCGACCTTGATCAATGGGCTGGCGCAGCGTCGCGTGTCCATCGCAGAAGATATCCCGGGCGTCACCCGTGACCGCATCTATTGTGATGTGAAATGGCTGAACCGTGAATTCACGCTGATCGATACCGGCGGTATCGAGTTTAGAAATGGAAAAGACCAGATCTCGAGCGGCATCCGCCAGCAGGCAGAGCTGGCGATGGAAGAGGCGGATGTGATCCTCTTTGTCCTTGATGCACGCGCCGGACTGACGTCAGATGATGAGATCATCGCCGGGATCCTGCGCCGCACGGGGAAGCCGGTCGTCGTGGCTGTCAATAAAGTGGACAGCGAGAATCAGGAGATGGATGTATACGAATTCTATTCGCTGGGGCTGGGGGATCCGATCGGGATCTCCGCAGTGAACCGTCTCTCCTTCGGCGAGCTTCTGGATCGCATCACGGAAGGCTTCCCGGAGCAGACAGAGGAGGAGTCGGAAGATATCATTCGCACGGCCATCGTAGGACGCCCGAATGTCGGGAAGTCCACCCTGATCAATTCGCTTCTGGGCTATGAACGCTCGCTCGTGGCTGATGAAATGGGGACGACGCGAGATGCGGTCGATTCTCTCTGGACCTACAAGGGAAAGACCTTCATCCTGGTCGATACAGCGGGCATGAGAAGGAAGAGCAAGATCGATGAGCCGCTGGAAAAATACAGCGTCATCCGTTCTATCCGTGCCATCGATAACTGTGATGTGGCGATCTTCGTACTGGATGCGGTCGATAAGCTGACGGAGCAGGATAAGAAGATCATCGGCTACATCCACGAGGCAGGGAAGGGCCTGCTCCTTTTCGTGAACAAATGGGATGCGGTCGCCAAAGAGACGAATACGATGGTGGAATTCGAAAAGGAGATCAAGAATGGTCTGCCGTTTGCGTCCTATGTGCCGATGCTCTTCGGCTCGGCGCTGACGAAGCAGCGCATCCATCGTCTCGGGGATATGATCTACAATGTGGCTGAGCAGCAGAGTCTGCGTATCCCGACATCTGTCCTGAATGACCTTTTGGAGGATGCAAAGATGGTGAATCCGCCGCCGGCACATTCCGGCCGCGTGGCGAAGATCTACTACATGACGCAGGTGGGGATCCGTCCGCCGACGTTCGTCATGTTCGTCAATGATGCGAATCTTATTCATTTCTCTTATGTCCGCTTCATCGAGAACCGGCTGCGTGAGTCCTTCAGCTTCGAAGGTACGCCGATCCGCATCGTGGTACGAAGCAAGAAGGATGGTGAAGAGGCGTGATGGATGGCATAGTTTGGATCGTGCTGGCGTACTTTATCGGCGCGATACCAAGCGGATATATTATAGGCCGTGTATTTTATGGTGTGAATCTGAAAAAGGTGGGGAGCGGCAATATCGGAGCGACGAATGCGTATCGTGAGCTGGGCGCTGTCGCTGGCCTTTCCGTCTTTATCTGCGACTTTTTGAAGGGATTTCTTGCGGTGCATCTGGGGATGCCGGATCCCACGCTGGTACTTGCGTGTGCGATCTTTGCGATCGTCGGCAATGACTGGTCCGTTTTCCTGAAGTTCAAGAGCGGCAAGGGCGTTGCCTGCGGCGTAGGTGCCTTTGCCTATATCTGTGCTCCGGCAGTGCTGGTGGCCTTCCTGGTATGGCTTGCCATCTTCAAGTGGAAGCACATCGTATCCCTTGGCTCCATCGTGGCAGCGCCGGTCGTAGCGATCGTCATGTTCTTCATGGATAAGCCGATCGAGTATGTGGCATTTGCTGCCGCTGCCGCCATCATCATTATCGGTAAGCATAAAGACAACATCGGGCGGCTCCTTCGCGGAGAAGAGAAGCCGATTTCCCGGGAAAAGAGGTAGCAGATGAAAGTAGCTATGATAGGTGCCGGCGGCTGGGGGACAGCGATGATGATCTCCCTCGCGGCGCGGCATGATGATCTTTTCATGTACTGCAGAAATCCCGAAACAGCGCAGGAAATACAGAAGAGCCGCGAAAATAAGAACTACCTTCCGGGCTGCCGCATCCCGCTCCATGTGAAGATCACGAGCAGTCTGGAGACAGCGGTGAAGGGGGCAGGCTGTGTCATCCTCTGCACCCCGTCACATGCGGTCGAAGCCATGGCGGAAAGTCTCGTACCGTGGCTGGAGAAGGATACCGTAGTCGTCTGTGCATCCAAGGGGCTTGCGGATCATGCCGGTCATCGCCTGTCGGAGGTCATCAAGAATAAGGTGAAGGGCATCACGAAAAAGATCGTCGTCCTCTCCGGGCCGAACCATGCCGAAGAAGTCGGCCGTGGGCTGCCGTGTGCGACCGTCGCCGCGTCCGAAGTGCCGGAAGCGGTGCAGGTGGTGCAGGACCTTTTCATGAGCCCGGTCTTCCGCGTGTATCGCAGTGATGACATCAAAGGTGTCGAGTACGGCGGCGCGCTGAAGAATATCATGGCGCTCGCCTGCGGTGTGCTGGATGGCATCGGCCTCGGTGATAACAGCCGCGCCGCTCTCATGACACGCGGGCTGGTCGAAATGACCCGCTTCGGTGTACATTTCGGCGCACAGATGACGACCTTCTTCGGCCTTTCCGGGATGGGGGATCTCGTCTGCACCTGCACATCTGTCCACAGCCGCAACCACACTGCCGGTATGCTGATGGCAGAAGGCAAGACAGCGAAGGAGATCACGGAAGGCACGAACATGATCGTGGAAGGGATCCGCACAGCTCGTCTGGTGCATGACATCGCTGTCCGCGAGCATATCGATATGCCGATCACGGAAGAGGTCTGCCATCTGATCGATGGTGACCACACGGCATTGGAGGCTCTCGAAGCCCTCATGCGCCGCGCCAAGAAGGCGGAGTCTGAGACGTATCCGATGTAAAAAGTGGTGCGGCGCATAAAAAAATAGAAGCGCCGCGGAGTTTTTGATTGTTATGCCCTGAACCCCGAAGTTTGAAAGCTGGGATGAGTGGCTAGGGATTAGAAGCAAGCGGTGATTAAAGTGGCGCAGTTGGCATGCTGACCATTCTGCAATAGAGATTTCTCGGCTACGCTCGAAATGACGACGGCGCGAAGCGCTATCAAAACTCTGCGGCGCTTTTGATTGTTATGCGCCGCACTACAACCCCGAACCCCGAACCCTGAACCTTCCCCCAAAAAGAGCACCGACGAAAGTCGGGTGCTCTTTTTGATTTTCCTATGCTATAATAGAAGCCATGGAACAGAAAAAATTATCACAGAAGAAAACCGTGTCCTTCATCACACTTGGCTGCAAGGTGAACCAGTATGACAGTGACGCGATGCGTACCCTTTTCGTCCGGAACGGGTACAGCCCGGCAGAGGGCGATGACGCGGATGTCTATGTCATCAATACCTGCTCTGTCACCAGCGTCGGTGACAGAAAATCCCGCCAGATGGTGCGCCGCATCCGCCGCGCGCATCCGGATGCCATCATTGCCGTCGCCGGCTGCTATGCCCAGCTCGCGCCGGAGGTCTTCGAGAAGATGGGGGATGTCGATGTCATCGTCGGCCATCAGAATCGCACGCATATCGTCGAGTATGTGGAGAAAGCGAGAACGGCGGAGCAGCCGCTGAACGAAGTCGTGGACATCATGAAGGTGAAGGATTTCGAAAATATGGAGGTCGACCCGGAAGGAGAGGTCAAGACCCGCGCCTTCATCAAAGTGCAGGAAGGCTGCGACAATTACTGCACCTTCTGCATCATCCCCTATGCGCGAGGCAAGCTGAAGTCCAGAAAGCAGGAGGATGCCGTTTCCGAGATCCGGAAACTCGTCGCTCGCGGCTATCGTGAAGTCGTGCTGACAGGCATCCATCTTGGCAACTACGGCAAGGATCTCCATGACGGGACGTCCCTTTCCAGCCTTGTCTCCGAGCTCGTCAAGATTCCGGAGCTTCTCCGCATCCGCTTAGGCTCTATCGAGTCCGTCGAGCTTTCAGAAGAGCTGATCCGGATCATCCAGAATGAGCCGAAGGTGTGCCGTCACCTCCATCTTCCCATCCAGTCAGGCTCTGACAGCGTGCTGAAGGGGATGAACCGCCATTACCGCCTTGCTAAGTACAAGGCACTGATCACCGAACTGCGCGATAAGATCCCGGGCCTTGCTCTGACGACAGATCTCATCGTCGGATTCCCGGGAGAAACGGAAGAAAACTTCAAGGAAACACTGGAGACATTGAAAGAGATCCGCTTCTCCGGTATTCACGTATTCCCGTACTCCCAGCGCACCGGTACGCCGGCGGCGACCTATCCGGATCAGGTCTCGAATGAGGTAAAAAAAGAGCGAGTCCATCGCGTACAGGAGCTGGAAAAAGGCATCGCGAAGGACTACCGCGAGCAGTTCCTCGGCAAGGTCGTCCATGTCCTCGCCGAAGAGGTTAAGAACGGCTGGTACGAGGGTCTTACGGATGAATACATCCGCGTCACCATCCGGAGTGAAGGTGTAGAGCGGGGCATCATGTACCCGGTCCGCATCACCGCCATCACCGAAGAAGGAATGGTGGGGAAGATTGAAAATCAGGAATCAGGAATTAGAAATTAGAAATTAGGAATTAGGAATGAAGGTGGCGGCTTCGCCGCGAATATATATGGGGCGATGCCCGAAAATAGCTTGTAGGTGATTAGCGACTGGGAGACATCAGACTTCAGACGTCTGACTTCTGAATTTAGCACACTGACCGTTCTGTAAGGAAGGTCTGCAGGCTATGATTCCAATGATGACGGCGCGTAGCGCTATCATAATTCTGCGGCGCTTCATTGTTTTTTGCGCCGCACCACCCCCGTTGAACCTCTGAACCTATAGAACCTGCGAAACCCTTTGTTAGTTATTTAAGGAGGAATCACCATGTCTGACTGCATTTTCTGCAAGATCGCTGCCGGCGAAATCCCGAGCACCAAAGTTTACGAAGATGACAACTGGTTTGCATTCAAGGATATCGAGCCCTGCGCACCGGTCCATATCCTTGTCATTCCTAAAAAACATGTCGACAACATTCTGGCTTTCGACGAAGAGTACAACAAAAACTTCTCCGACTTCTTCCTTGTCGTGAAGAAGATCGCGGAAGAAGCCGGTCTGAAAGAAAATGGCTTCCGCCTCGTCATGAATACGGGCGAAAAAGCAGGACAGTCTGTCTTCCATTTCCACGCTCACATCATCGGCGGCAAAGAAATGGGCTGGCCGCCATTCCCTGAAAAATAATGAGGAATGAGGAATTAGGTATTAGGAATGAAGGTGGCGGCTTTGCCGAGATCCTTCGGCTCAGGTCGCAGCTGTTCTGGCATTCGTTATCTCACATACGACGTTTCTCGCCGCTCAGGATGACGAAACGGGGCGATGCCCGAAGGCTGGAGGATAGAAGTCAGATGCCTCCTAGTCCCTAATCCCTAGTCACTTTTTTCATAAAACAGATTGACAGAATGCCACTTGTACTTTATACTAATTAAGTGTGCAATAGCACCCCATCAGTCTTATTGGGAGGGAGGGATATAGATGTCTGAAATCAAAGTTCAAAAGGGCGAAACTCTTGAAAGTGCTCTTCGCAGATTTAAACGTTCCTGCCAAAAAGCCGGGGTTCTTTCTGAAGTAAGAAAACGTGAACATTATGAAAAGCCCAGCGTAAGACGTAAACTGAAATCTGAAGCCGCTAGAAAACGTAAGTTTAAATAATAGGTTGTAAGGTGATTAGTTTTGTCAATCAAAGAACAGCTCATGGCTGACATGAAAGCAGCTATGAAAGCGAAAGAAGAAGGAAAGCTTGCTCTGAACACGATCCGCATGGCTCGTGCTCACATCAGACAGGCTGAAATCGACAACGGACACGCGGACTTCAATGATGATCAGGTTCTTGCGGTTCTCCGGAAAGAAGTGAAGCAGAGGAAAGAAACTCTGTCTGAGATCGAGAGTTCCGGAAGAGAAGACCTGGTTGAACAGACCAAAGCGGAGATCGATGTACTTGAGAAATACCTGCCGGCAGAAATGACTCCGGAAGCCGTCGAAGTAGCAGTCAAGGAAATCGTCGATGCCATGGATCCTGGGCAGAAAAACATGGGCTCTGTGATGAAAGCTGTCATGGCGAAGCTTAAAGGACAGGCAGACGGAAAGCTGATCAATCAGATCGTCCGCAAACTGCTTGCTTAGGCGAAAGGTTTGACAAAGTAAGAAGCGTGGTGTATTCTTAATCCATAAGTTCATATGCTGCGTCAAAGATGACTCATTCCTACCGGGATGGGTCATTTTCTATTGATTCATATAGCTTATTTTCAATCTAAAAAATGGTGGAATTCAAGAAAGTCTATAGGAGGACTCAAATGAACAAAAACTTATTGTACTGCATCCCTGCTGGACAGTATGGCAAAGAAGGGGTACTTTCTTTACTGGCACAGCATCCGGAAATTCGGTTCGTCTCTCTGGTCGGAATCGATCTTGCAGGCAATGATACAGATGAACGCATCCCGATCGAGATCTTCATGAAGGACTACGAAGATTTCTTCGCTGGCAAAGCTGTCCAGACAGATGGTTCTTCTGTCGTGTTTATGAATATCGCCACACTGAACGATGCCCGCGTCGATATGGTCGCCGACAGCACCGTGAATTGGTACGTAGACTATAATGATGATAACGTGGATGAAGAAACCGGTCTTCCGACCGGCACGCTTCGTATCCCGAGCTTCCCGGTCTTCCGATCGGCACGCTTCGTATCCCGAGCTTCCTCATCCACAATGGCAAATTCATTGATTCCCGTTCCATTCTGAAGCAGTCCTGTGAATATGTCGCTGACCGTCTCAGAAAACTTCTAGTCGGTGCACAGGTCAAGGGGATGGAAAATTTCCCATTCTCTGAGATCCAGGACATCGTATTCACCACCGGCACAGAGCTGGAATTCTGGGTGAAGACACCGAGCGAGAAGGAGACCGTACAGCATCTTTCCATTTCCCAGCGCCTGCAGGAGCAGTACTGGCAGCGCATGCGCGGCAATGTCCGTACCGCTATGGAACAGGCGATCGAAGAACTCGATGCCCGCGGCATGCATGTAGAGATGGGACATAAAGAAGTCGGCGGGATCAAACCTAAGATCGATGATGATGGTCATATCTTCGATGTCTGCGAACAGCTTGAGCTCGACTGGCTCTTCTCGACAAATCCGCTGCAGGCGGCAGATAATGAACTGGAAGCCCGCATCGTGGTTCGTGAAGTATTCCGCAGAAACGGGCTCGATGTCTCCTTCCGTGCGAAACCGATCATCGGCGTCGCCGGCTCCGGGGAACACACCCATGTCGGCTTTGCTGCTCTTCTTAAAAATGGCAAGACCATCAATCTTCTGGCGCCGGAGGATATGCAGGCGGATTTCCTCTCCACCATCGGCTATGGCTTCATCATGGGCATCCTCAACAACTACGAAGCAACGAATCCATTTGTTTCCTCGACCACCGATGCTTTCAACCGCCTGAAGCCTGGCTTCGAAGCGCCGGTCTGCATCGTCACCTCTCTGGGACATAAGCCGGAGCTGCCGTCTCGAAACAGATCCATCCTGATCGGGCTCATCCGTGATATCGGAAATCCGAAAGCCACCCGCTTCGAACTCCGTGCGCCGAACCCGTTTACCAATACCTATCTCTGCGTTTCCTGCCTGTACCTGACCGCTTTGGATGGCATCGAGTATGCGCTTGCTTCCGGAAAAGGCCCGGAAGAACTTCTCGCCGAGCTTTCTAAGAAAGCCGGAGAAGAAGCCGGATACCTTGACAAGGATAGAGAATATCGCTGCGAAGACAACGTATTCGAAGACTATACGCAGGAAGAACGCGATGCTGTCTTCGGCAAGCCGCCGGCTACCGTCTGGGACAATGTCAAGATCATGAAAGCCAATCCGGACAAAGTCGCTGCGCTCACCAAGAGCGGTGCGATCTCTGAACAGATTGTAGACTCCTTTGTCGCATCCATCCTTTACCGCTGGAAGAATGAGCTGATCGATCGGATCATTCCAGGCACCGAACTGGCTGTCAGAGGATATAAGAAGCTCGATAACGACGATAAGATCGATGAAAAGCGCTGGAAATCCATCAAGGCGAAGCGCATCGAGCTCGCTAAGGATACAGAGGATGAGAAATGCCTCTGCACCCGCCTGAAGGAAGCTCTCGAGGCGAATGACTTCGATACCGCTTCCACGCTGCAGGTGGAAATGGCAAAGAAAGCAGAAGCACTGGAAAAAGAATATCGCGTCTATGCGCTGAATATTCTGGACTAGAGAAATGCTGGTGCATCAGGGCGAGGGGAAAATGAAATTTCTAATCCCTAGCCACTAATCCCTAGCTACCAGTCACTACTAACCAACTATACATTCATCTGGCCGAAGATGACCTATTCTCTGGATACCCAGAGAGTAGGTCATTTTTATTTTGCAGGCAAGCTCAAATAGGGGGGACAACCTGGATGAGACGTTTATGGAAAATGGAGTACTGCTACTCCACGCTGGGGTTTCGCCAGCTGTGTAAAAGAATCCAGAGATTAGGGGTTGGAGGTTAGGAATCAGCGAACCTCACCCATAGGCAAACAGCAATCAAAGACCAACAATCCACGATTATCAAGCAGGAGGAATTCAAAATGATCAACAACGACTTACTGTACTACATCCCGTCCGGTGAATTTGGCAAAGAAGGCGTCCTGGGACTCCTCAAGACCCATCCGGAAATCCGCTTCGTTTCTCTGGTCGGCATCGATCTGGCCGGCAATGACACCGACGAAAAGGTGCCGATCGAACTGTTCCTGAAAAACTACGATGATTTCTTCGCCGGCACAGCCGTACAGACCGACGGCTCCTCTGTCGTTCTGATGAACATCGCCACACTGAATGATGCCCGCGTCGACATGGTCGCAGATGCCAGCGTAAACTGGTACATCGACTACAATGAAGACAACCTGTACAGCAATGGCCGTCCGGTCGGCACGCTCCGCATCCCATGCTTCCTTCTGCACAATGGCAAATTCATTGACTCCCGTTCTATCCTGAAAGAATCCTGCGCTTTCGTTGCTGAGAAGCTGAAAGGCCTCCTGGCAAGCGGCAAGCCGGTCAAAGGCATGGAAGATCTGCCGGTCGATGAGATCGAGGATATCAAATTCACCATCGGCACGGAACTGGAATTCTGGGTCAAGACACCGAGCGAAACAGAAACGGTACAGCACCTGTCCATTTCTCAGAGACTGCAGGAACAGTACTGGCAGAGAATGCGCGGCAACGTCAGAACTGCGATGGAAGAAGCCATCGAAGAACTGGATGCTCGCGGCATGCATGTAGAAATGGGGCATAAAGAAGTCGGCGGTATTAAACCGAAGGTCGACGATCTGGGACATACCGTCGATGTCTGCGAACAGCTCGAACTTGACTGGCTCTTCTCGATGAATCCGCTGCAGGCGGCTGACAATGAACTCGAAGCCCGCATCATCATCCGTGAAGTCTTCCGCAAATACGGCCTCGATGTTTCCTTCCAGGCAAAACCGATCATCGGCGTTGCCGGCTCCGGCGAACATACCCATGTCGGCATCTGTGCATCTCTGAAGAATGGCAAGACCATCAATCTTCTGGCACCGAGCGATATGAAAGCCGACTTCCTCTCCACCATCGGCTATGGCTTCATCATGGGTATCCTGAAGAACTACGAAGCAACGAATCCATTCGTCTCCTCCACCACCGATGCCTTCAACCGTCTGAGACCGGGCTTCGAAGCACCGGTCTGCATCGTCACCTCCCTTGGCCACAATCCGGAAGTACCGTCCCGTAACAGAACCATCCTGATCGGTCTGGTCCGCGACATCGAAAGCCCGAAAGCCACCCGCTTTGAACTGCGCGCACCAAACCCGTTCACCAATACCTATCTCGCTGCCTCCTGCCTCTTCCTGACCGCACTGGATGGCATTACCTATGCGATCACCTCCGGCAAAGCACCGGCAGACCTCCTCGCAGAACTCTCCAAGAAACCGGGCGAAGCTGCTGACTATCTCGAAGCAGGTCGTGCCTATCGCTGCGAAGACAACGTATTCGAAGACTTCACCCAGGAAGAACGTGATGCTGCTTTCGGCAAGCCGCCGGCAACCGTATGGGAAAATATCAAGACCATGAAGGCAAACAAAGACAAAGTCGCTGTCATCACCGCCGGCGACAGCTTAAATCAGGTCATTGTAGACTCCTTTCTTGATTCCATCGAATACCGCTGGGAAAATGAACTCGTTGACCGCATCATCCCGGCTACAGAAGCACTCGTCAAGAGCTTCAAGAAGCTTTCCAGCGAAGATGAACTCGATGAAGAACGTTGGGAATCTATTGCAGCAAAGAAATATGAACTCATCAAAGATACCAAAGCCAGCAAGTCTATCGCGACCAAGCTCAAAGAAGCCCTGGAAGCCAAAGACTATGACACCGCTTCTGATCTCCAGATCGAACTCTCCAAGAAGTCCGAAGCACTGGAAAAAGAATACGCTGTCTATGCGCTGAACATTGTCGGCTGATAGAAAGCAATAAAAAAGGAGCTGTGAAGAAATGAGGATTCAT
>FR879606.1:12244-16138 GCA_000434475.1 Dialister sp. CAG:486 | reverse complement strand
CTATACCGCTAGCATGCCCCTATTGCCTTCGGCACTTCCCCCAAAGGGGGAAGCAAGACGTTACGGAGCTAACGATTTCCTTAACTTAATAGCATTGCCCGCCCACGGGCTAACCCCGCCCCGTTCCCACAAAAAACTCCCTACTGCGCGCACCCTCTCTCTCATGCTATAATAAAGCAATATATAGGAGGATACTATGCTGACAGTTTATATAGCTTTATTCGTGACCGTGCTGGATCAGCTGGTGAAATGGATCGTCCAGCAGCACATGGTCTGGGGAGAATCGATCCCGCTCATTTCCGGGGTATTTCATCTGACCTACATCATCAATCCCGGTGCGGCCTTCGGCATTCTGGCGTATCAGAGATGGTTTTTCCTTGCGATCGTCATCCTGCTCTTTGGTGCATTCTTCTTTTTCCGGAAGCGCATCCCGAAAGAACCCCGCTATTTTTCCGCCGCGATCGGTATGCTGCTCGGAGGGGCTTTGGGAAATGCCATCGACCGCGTGCGTATCAGCGGCGTGGTGGACTTCTTCGATTTCCGCATCTGGCCGATCTTCAATGTGGCAGACATTTTCATCTGTGTCGGTGTGGCACTGATCGTATTTTATTTTTGGAGACATGAAGCATGAGTGAGAAAATTTACGTTGTGACCGAGCAAGAAGCAGGACAGCGTCTTGACCAGTTCCTGAAAGAGGCCTCCGGGCTCACCCGTTCTGAAGTGCAGAAATGGATCAAAGACGGCCGTGCGCTGCTCGCAGATGGCAAGATGATCCGCCCGAACTACCATGTGCAGACAGGTGATCAGATCTCCTTCTCCTGGGAAGAGAAGAAGGAGCTCGCGCTCATTCCGCAGGATATACCGCTTGATATCCTCTACGAAGATGAACACATGCTGGTCATCAATAAAGCGCGCGGCATGGTCGTGCATCCCGGCTCGGGCAATCCGGATGGCACACTGGTGAATGCACTCCTCTTCCATGTCGGCCCTTCGCTTTTTGAGGCCTGCGAGGATCCCATACGTCCGGGCATTGTACACCGCCTTGACAAGGATACCTCAGGCGTCATGGTCGTCGCGAAGTCGAAGGAAGCCTTTCCTGTGCTGAAGGAAGAGATCGCGACGCATGAAGCGGAGCGTCACTACGTCGCCCTCGTCCATGGGCAGATGGAAGGAAATACGGGCGTCATCCGCTTCCCCTTGGGGCGCAGTACGAAGGATCGCATGAAATGGGACGTACAGCCTAAGACCGGCAAGCATGCCGTCACCCATTTCCGTGTACTTGAATTCATGCCGCATTACTCTTGGATCGAGTGCAAGCTGGAAACCGGACGTACCCACCAGATCCGCGTCCACATGGCACACATCCGCCATCCCGTCGTGAATGACCCGCTCTATGGCTGGAAGAAAGACCATTTCCCCATCGAAGGGCAGGCACTCCATTCGTGGACACTCGACATTCGCCACCCTGTGACAGGCAAGGCCCTGCACTTCGAAGCGCCGATCCCTGCTGATCTTGCGCTCTGCCTTCAGATGGCAAGAAAAGGGGAAATGTAAAGCGCGTGTTTCTCTGGAGGGAGCCTTGTATTTATCAATCCCTAGCTACTTAAGTTTGAAAGCAGGGATGAGTGGCTAGGGATTGGGGATTAGGAGTGACTAGTGACTGGTGACTGGTGACTTAAATGCCACTTTCGAGCATCGCCCTATTTATACTCCGCGGCGCTTCTATGTTTTTATGCGCCGCACCACCATTTCTAATTTCTCATTCAAGCGAAGATTTCAAACGGAATCAAAGGGCAGCACGTCCAAGGGGCTAACCCAGTCCCTAGTCCCTAGTCACCAGTCACTAGTTCCCCGAAAGCCGAAAGGAGAATTTCCATGATCACACGTACCATATCTGTTCCGGGATTTCGCATCGGCACGGCGCAAGACCGTGTGGGTCTTACGGGCGTGACCGTCATTTTGGCGCCTGAAGGGGGTGCGACCGCGGGGGTCGATGTACGCGGCTGCGCACCGGGGACGCGGGAGACAGATCTTCTCTCTCCGGAGAAAACGGTGCAGCAGATCCACGCCGTGGTCCTTTCCGGCGGCTCTGCCTTTGGCCTTGAAGCCGACAGCGGCGTCATGAATGCTCTCGCAGAAGACGGTGTCGGATTTCCCGTAGGGCCGGTGTCTGTGCCGATCGTCTGCGGTGCGGTGCTCTTCGACCTTTTGATCGGCGATCCGAAAGCCCATCCCGATCTTGCCATGGGATACGAGGCGGCGAAGCGGGCGGATGTGACATTTCCCGTCGGCTGCTACGGCGCAGGGACAGGCGCGACGGTCGGCAAGCTCAAGGGCGCAGAGCATGCCATGAAGAGTGGCGCCGGCTATGCGGAGATCTCCCTCGAAAGCGGACTCTGTGTCGGTGCCTACATGGCTGTCAATGCGTGCGGCGAAGTGTATGACAAAGAGACCACGCTCGCCGGTATTCTTTCCGATGATGAGAAAACCATCCTTTCTTCGCACGACTTTATGCTCAAAGGATTTGAGCGTATCCTTGGCGGCAATACTTCCATCGGCTGCGTCGTAACGAATGCGAAGCTCACCAAGGCGGAATGCAAGGCGGTGAGCGGTATGGCACACGATGGCTTCGCCAGATCCATCCGCCCCGTCCACACCACGATGGATGGGGATACCGTCTTCACCATGGCATCCGGAGAGATCGCCGCACCTGTCGATACGGTGGGCTATCTTGCAGAAGAAGCCATTCGCCTTGCCGTCCTTGATGCGGTCAAGAGCGCGGAATCCATGGGCGCTCGCCCTGCGTATGCGGATATCACGCGCGGGGAGTAGAGCGTGCGCCTTAAGGAAACACTGATTAAATCTGACAACGATTTAATCAGCGTTAGCCCGTGGGGCGGGGCGCCCTTTGATTGCGTTTGAAAGCCTCGCTTGAATGAGAAATTAGAAATGAGAAATGCGAAATGGTGGTGCGGCGCATAAGACTATAGAAGCGCCGCGGAGTATAAATAATGGCAATGCCCGAAGATGGTATTTAGTCACCAGTCACTAGTCACCAGTTACTTGCGGCTCCTAATCCCTAGTCCCTCATCCCTGCTTTCAAACTTCCTTATTTCCCCACGGGCGGTGAAATTGACATTTTCCCTCTTATCGCATACAATAGATAAGTACCTTTGGGGATGTACCGGTTTCGACAGGAGATTCTGGGACATAAACAGCGAGTCGGGATCCCACCTGCCCGTTAAACGGTGGAAAAACCTAAACGCAAAACGTGATTTTGCTTTAGCAGCCTAATCTGCTAATGTCCCCTGCAGTTTTCCTATGACCGCAGGCTGACATCAACCAATAGGATAGAGCGGAAGGATGCTTGGGACTTTCGTTTCGAAAACCATTCCGAGATCGGCAAAGGCAGTTTGTTCCTGTACGATACTTTGCTTAAATCTTAAAACAGTGAACTGCACTCGGAGAGGTTTATGGGACAGGCTTTTTGGACAGGGGTTCGACTCCCCTCATCTCCACCAGCAAGTGATAGAATCGCAGCGATGCGATTCTTTTTTTGCTTTATATGGGAAAAACGGATGGCGAGGGGGATTTGGAGCGCAAATAAGAAGCGAGAAGTAAAGGCATTTTTTTACATATGAAGAAGCTAAGGCAAGACGCACTTGGATGAAGGCAGGGGACGATCCGGCGGATGGGTCAGGCCCGATCTGCGGATCTGCCATCATTTTCTGTATTGACACTCATCGATATTCATGATATGATTTGAATAGAGAAAATTCGATATTGCAAAAGGAGGTACAGACCATGATCCAGATGATCACAGGCACAGAGAATTTCGACAAGGCGCTGGAAAAGGGGGATATGATCGCCGGCTTCAGCGCACCATGGGGCGGC
>FR879606.1:8208-12235 GCA_000434475.1 Dialister sp. CAG:486 | reverse complement strand
TGCCTCCCGCCTCCCCCCCCCCGTGGTGCGGCTACTGCCGCCGCCTGCAGCCGATGATCGTGAAGCTGTCGGAGGAGATCGACATCCCGATCTACGGCGTGAATATTGATGAGGATGAAGCATTGGCAGAGCGCTATCACATCGAGACGATCCCGGATATCGTGTATTTCAAGGACGGCAAGCCGGTGGACAGCATCATCGGCTATGGCAATGTAGGGTATCCGGAGCTCAAGGCGTTCGTGGAGAAGAATCGGTGATAGCGGCTCTATGATGGATATCAGCTATAGTGAGCGGCGCAGGCGGGCGCAGCGAGTCGGGCTATGAATGAAAGCTCTGCTCGCATGAGGAATGAAGGCAGTGGCTTTCTACCATCTTCTAAAAAAAGGCGGCGAAGCCGCCACCTGAACCCTGAACCTTGAACCCTGAACCAAATGAAAGCAAAGTAAAAAGGAGCAGTGAAGAAATGTGGATTCATTTCTTCACTGCTCCTTTTTATTTTGCTTCCTCTTTTCTCAGGCTGCGTGGTAAAATAAAAAGAAAATTCAGAAATGAGGAGACACCATGAGAGAGGACGAGGCGGATTCCCTGGTGAGGCTGGGGAAGGACTATCTTCATATACGAAATTACGATAAAGCGATGGAGTATCTGGGGCATGCCGTGATGCTGGGCAAAACGAATGCGGCGCAGGATCTCTATGCGCTCGGCGAGCATTTCCTGGCAGAGAAAAACTACAAGAAGGCAGAGGAGGCTTTCCAAATGCTGGCAGATCGTGGGCATGGGGAAAGCTGTCTCATACTTGGAGAGATGTGTGAGAAGGGGCTTGGCCGCCAGCGGGATTATCAGGCGGCCTTTGGCTTCTATAGCGAAAGCTTCCAGCAGGGGGTCGACCGAGGGGCGTACCGGGCAGGGATGCTCATGCGTGAGGATGCGCTTCGGGTGACCGAGGTGCGAGACATCGCGCTCACCTGGCTGGAAGAAGCGATCAAGGCGGGAATCTATGAAGCGTATGCGGCGATCGGGGATCTTTACAGCGAGCATTTCACGGCGGGTTCGACGCCACGAGATGATCAGGAGGCATTTTCCTGGTACATGAAGGGGGCGATGCGCGGCGATGCGCTGTGTCTCTTTCGCGTGGCGGTGTGTTTCGCCGAGGGCTATGGGACGAAGCCGGATATCCCGCGTGCGCTTCGCCTCTATCGGCAGGCGGCGGATGCCGGGAGTGCGCTCGCTTGCCGGCAGCTTGGGGAGATGTATGCGGCTGGTATTCACGTGCATCGTGAGATCCGAAGGGCGCTTACGTGGTATCTGCGCGCCTATGAGCTGGGGGATCAGGGAGAGAAAAGAGCGGCTGCGATAGGGATGCTGGGCGTGGTGCAGGCGTATATCGATACGCCGCGCTATGAGGAGGTCGAAGAGCTTCTCCATTCCTTTCTGGAGAAGCTTTATGCGGCGGGAGATACGAGCTGTCTCTTCGCACTTGCAGATATCGAGCGACGCCGGGGACGGATGGATCTCTATCTGAAGGATCTGGAGATGGGGATGCAGGCAGGGCATGACAGCTGCCGTGAGCGCTGGGTGCAGTACTATATGAATGAAGTGGTGACGGAGCTGCGGGTACTGGAGCCGATATTTGACGAGCTTGCTGAAAGGCGGGGCGAGAGAAAGTTCTTCGATGATTATCTTGCGCATACGAGGCATGCGGTGTCTTGCTGCGAGAAGGCGGCAAAGGCGGGCAGCCCGGAGGCCTGGGCGCTCCTTGCGTATCTCTATCTCTACCATGGCGCGGATATCGGGAAGAGAAATGCGGATTTTCTGGAGGCTGCGGAGAATGGAAGAAATGCACGGATCATGGATATGGATCTCTTTCTGTGGACGTACTTTGCAGGTCCCTCCGGAGAGGAGCAAGGAGAGCTTCATCACGAGAATCCTTTGAAGGCGTTCCGGTTTGCGCAAAAGATGGCAAAGAAGCGGAATGAGGATTTCTATGAAGTGCTGGCGGATTACTATCGACGCGGATATGGGACAGAGCCGAATCCCCAAATGGCGGAACGGTATCTGGATAAAGCGGCTAAAGTGAAAGAAAAGGGGAAAAGGAAATGACATTTACATCTTATATCGATCAAGTCAGAGCGGAAAGACCGCTTGTGCATCACATCACGAATTATGTGACGGTCAATGACTGTGCGAATGCCTGTCTTGCGATCGGCGCATCGCCTGTCATGGCTGATGCGGTGGATGAAGCGGAGTCGATGGTCTCCATCGCGCAGTCGCTGGTGCTGAATATTGGGACGCTGAATGTGACGAAGGTCGAAGCGATGATGGTGGCAGGCCGCAAGGCGAATGCGCTCGGTATTCCGGTCGTTTTTGACCCTGTCGGCGTGGGGGCGACGCCTTTCAGAAACCGCATGGCGGCTGAACTCATGTGTCAGATCCGGATGGCGGTCGTGAGAGGAAATATTTCCGAAATCTGCTCTCTGGGAGGAGAGGCAGTGCGGACCAAGGGGGTCGACGCGGGTCATGCAGATGCCAAGGTCGCGGAAGAGGTCGCTTCGATGCTGGCGAAGAAATGGCATGCGACGGTCGTCATCAGCGGCAAGACGGATATCATCACAGATGGGAAAAGGGTCATGCATATCCGCAATGGCTGCCCGGAGATGTCGGATATCACGGGTTCCGGCTGCATGTGTACCACACTCGTCGGTGCGTTTGTCGGTGCGCATCCGGAGGATCCCTTCGGCGCCTCTGCCGCGGCGATGCTCTCGATGGGGATCGCGGGCGAAAGAGCCTGGAGATCATACGGGCATCAGGGGCTTGGTCATTTCCACATGGGCATCCTGGATGAGCTTGGCAGCATGAGCGCCTCTGTCATGGAAGCGGAGGGCAAGTATGACATCCTTTGATCTTACGCTCTACCTCGTGACTGACCGGCGTATGCCCAAAGAAGGATTTGAAACTGTCGTCGAAGAGGCGATCCGGGGCGGCGTGACGCTCGTGCAGCTTCGTGAAAAGGAAGGGGACACGGGTCTGCTCTACGAACGGGCGCGCAGGCTGAAGAAAGTGACGGACCGCTATCATATCCCTCTCATCATCGATGACCGCATCGACATCATGCTGGCGGTGGATGCGGCAGGCGTTCATGTGGGACAGAGCGATATGCCGGCCGCCATCGCAAGGCAGATGATCGGACCGGATAAGATCTTGGGCGTCTCCGCTGCCAATCTCACCGAGGCGCTGAAGGCAGAAGCAGACGGCGCAGACTACCTCGGCGTCGGCGCGATGTATCCCACAAAGACGAAGACGGATGCGGACTTTACGACCAGAGAGACGCTGGAGGCGATCAAGCGCAGCGTCCACATCCCCGTCTGCGCCATCGGAGGCATCAATGAGAAGACCATCCCTGACTTCAAAGGAAGCACGATCGACGGCTTCGCCATCGTCTCTGCCATCATGGCGAGCGAAGAGCCAAAGGCAGCCGCGAAAAGACTGAAACGGATGATCGGGCAGACGCTTGGGGCAGAATGAGGGGAATGATAGATTAGGAAAACGCTGATTCCATCGCAGAGTCAGCTTATTCCTTGCTATGCATAAAAATTCAAGAGTAAAATCTGACAACGATTGATCCGTGTTTCCCTAGAAAATGGATAGCCTCACATCATCGTTCACTCCGCTCTGCGCCCCTCTGCTTGAGACGCTCCTTTTTCACTCCGCTCTGCGCCCCTAACCTCCGCCCTGCGGGCACCTCCTTCCAAAGGAAGGAGGGATCGATACACTCGAAACGACCCACATTCTCGCCCCTTCCTCTGGAAGGGGCTGTCTGGCGCAGCGAGACGGGGTTGGCTCCCTCGTATGTTGGAAATGCGTTTTCCCATATCGCTATCCCCACCACTTTCGGACATCGCCCTTTATAAAAATCAACGCGGAGCGGCGCTCGGGTGCTTTCGTTAGCAGTGATTTGTGCAAAAACGTTTTTCCATTTGCATCATCTTTCACTCCGCTCTGCACCCCCCACCTCCGCCCCGCCGCCACC
>FR879606.1:6829-8153 GCA_000434475.1 Dialister sp. CAG:486 | reverse complement strand
CTCTCCCCTTCCTCTGGAAGGGGCTGTCTGGCGCAGCGAGACGGGGTTGGCTCCCTCGTATGTTGGAAATGCGTTTTCCCATATCGCTATCCCCACCACTTTCGGACATCGCCCTATATATTTGCGGCGAAGCCGCCACCTTCACTCCTTATTCGAGCAGAGCTTCCATCCAGAGTCAAGGGGCGCCCCGCCCACGGGCTAACTCCTAATTCTATTTCCTCTTGACCTGTACTACAGAGTAGTATAAAATAAGGTTTGATATTGGCTTTATATTCGATAGGAAAGGCCGATCTGCCCGTGGGTAGATTCAGAGGAGGATGCAGAGTGAAGTATTTTTTGATTGGTTTGACAATGGTTGTTTCCTTACTGGTGATCGTAGTCGTCGTAGCTCAGGAATCCAAGCAGGCGGGAATGGGCTCGGCCATCGGCGGCGGCGCGGAAGGCGCTGTTGGCGGCAAAACCAGAGGTAAGGATGCTGTACTCTCCAAGTTCACGGTGGTATTTGGCATTGTCTTTGCTGTGCTTTGTCTCGTGCTTGGAAGATATATGAATACTTTCTGATGAAAAGAAAAGGGGCTTGCATAGAAGCAAGCCTTTTTTTATTAAGGGATGGCAAAGAGCAGTGAGCGGTGACCGGAGAACGAATCGGTGCTTCTTCAGTCCATGGTGAGGCTTCCTTATGGCTCTACGCGGAGCCACGAAGCCATTTCATCGCACATACACAGGAGAACAACAATGGAAGAAAAGAAAACGCTTTTATCTTATAAGCCGGGGACGATCCTGCAGGGCGTATACAAGTCGTATGGCCGGTTCGGATTTTTGATCACCGATGACGACCACGAGGATGTGTATATTTCCGACCGCGATCATCTGAATGCGGTGAATAATGATACCGTCGAAGTGAAGACGATGAAGAGTGAGACGGGCCGTCACAATACGGAAGGCCGTGTCATGAAGGTCTTAGAGCGCGCCAATGATACCTTCGTCTGCACCTATGAGATGCTGAAGGATGGCGGTGAAGCTGTGCCGATCGATGAGAAGGTGGATATGTACATCGAGATCCCTGAGGGACAGGAAATGGATGCCACCACGGGGGCGCGTGTCATCGTCGAAGTCACTCGCTGGCCGGGGGAATGGACGGATGCGGAGGGCCGCGTGACGGAAGTCATCGGCTACAAAGGCGATAAGGGTCTTGATATCGATATCATCGTCGCACAGCATCGTCTGCCGCATGAATTTTCCGAAAAGGTACTGGATGAGGCAGAGAATCTGCCGCGGGATATCCGGATGGAAAAAGGACTCACCGATTTCAGAGCTCTTCCGA